>JACQVG010000205.1 GCA_016209905.1 Gemmatimonadota bacterium
ACCCCCACCCCCACCCCCGAGCGCCGCGTCATCTCTCCGGGCCCGTCCGGGATCCCGTGGGCGTCGCCGGCGGCGTCGTCCAGAGGTACTCGTCCGACATCTCACCCTGATGCCGGCCGGTGAAGGTCTCCCGCAGACCGGCCCGCGACAACAAGACGGCGCCCAAGCCGACCGTCACCGCCAGCCAGGTCACGACCGACGCCGCCACCCGGAACAGGATCACCACGGGGCCCGCCCAACCGAATAGCGCTGCGGCAGCCCACAGGCCGAGCAGCCCGACCAAGCCGGTGAAGAGATACCCGTACGCGTTCGGCGCGCGCACGAATGCGCCATGCGCCATGCGGCGGCGGGTGACGCTCTCGCCGATCGCCTGGGCCACGGCCAGGTACCCGCCGAGAACCGCCACGCACGCGGCGATCACGAACGCGATCACTGCGAAGGGAAGAAGCAGGATGCCGACGATCGTAAACACGAGGCCGACCACCATCATCGCGAAGGTCGGAATCAGGAGCAGCTGGCCCAGGAGACCGACCATCAGCGCACGCCCGAACGAGTGGGACGCGGTGTCGGCGACCACCTCGAGGTGGCGCCGCGCGAAGAAGACGGCCCCGAACCCGATCATGGCGAAGGCGACGAAGACCGCCACGACGGTGCGGACGTCCCGGAACAGCCGCTCCATGCCGGACGCGCCCTCCCCCCCCCGCGCCTCGCGCTCGGCGACATCCGCGATGGTGACGGCCACGGGGCTCGGCGGCGCGGTCCGGACGGGCTGCGCGGTGTCGCCTGGCGATGCCGCGAGCGCCGCAGTGGGCCGTCGCGCCGTGACGGCGCGTAGCGCTTCGTCCAGCCGGGTCTTGGCCGCCGCCTCGTCTCCGGCCAGAGTGCCGGCACGCCACGATCGCAGCGCGATGAGCACCTCGCGCGTCTGCAGCGCCCCGGCGTCGGCCAGCAGCCGGCGCCAAGCCCGGTCGAGCGCTCCGCCCGGCGCGTAGCGGCCGGCACGGACGCCGTCGAGGAGAAGGGCGCCCTCGCGGAGCGACAGCGTTCGCATCTCGCCGCTCGCCAGCTCCAGCTCCAGGGTGGCTTCGCGGCTGCTCACCGCGATGGCGTGGGAGACGAACTCGTCTCCCTGGCGGCCTCGCAGCACGCTCTTCAGGAAGGCGATGCCGTTCACGACCGCCGCGCTCGCCTGGTCGAGCGTCGGCAACCCGACGGCCGCGGCCCGAGTCGGGACCGCCGCCGCGAGCAGCGCCGCCGCCAGCAGACTAGACCGGAGGCACGACCAGGACATTCTTTCCTCGCGGTGTGCGCAGAAGGTAGTGGAGACCGGCGACGCACCCGGCGTAGCCGATCGAGAGGGTGACGAGGACGAGCCACATGCGCTCGCCCGACGGCGAGAGCGACCGCACGAGTTCGGCCAGCCCGGACGCCAGGGCCCAGCCGGCCAGAGCGAGTGCGGCGTCACGCACGGCGCCGAGCGCGCGCTCGGAGAGCCATTGGGCGCCGAAACCGATCGCGGCGCTGCGGGCGGCCAACCACGGCAGGACCAGCCACAGGGCCAGCACGGCGCTCGCCGCGTAGCCCCCGGCAAGGACCAGGGCGCGCCGCGGCTCCAGCGTCCACGCGCGCGCGCGGCGCAGCAGCACGACGGCGCCGGGCTGGGGCCTGCTCACCCGCGCCAGCACGTGCTGCGAGAAGGCCGGACCCGGGGAATGGCGACCCAGGCGCGACAGTTCGCGGACCACGAACTCGTCCCGCGGCGCGGCGGTTAACTCCATGTCCGTCACACGACTACCTCCTGACTGCCAACCCCTACGGCGGGCCGGTGGCCGGGGTTTCAATCGCGCAGGGGCGAGAGATACTCCCTGAGTTCGTGCCGGGCGCGGTGGATGTAGGTCTTGACCGTGCCCAGAGGCAGATCGAGCGTCTCGGCGATCTCCTCGTACGAGCGCCCCTCGACGTGCCGTAGCAGGATGCACGCGCGGTACTCCGGTCGCAGCCTGCCGATCGCCCGCTCGATGGCCGACCCCAGCTCCCGCGCCTCCAGCTCAGCCAGCGGAGACTCGGATCGATCCCGAGCCTGGAGGGCCGTCGCCCCGAGCTCGTGCGGCGTGCGCGCGTCCGGCGCGCCGTCCAGCGACAGGGTCTGGATCTCGCGCCGGCGCAGCTGATCGATCGCCGCATTGTTGGCGATCTTGAAGATCCACGACGAAAACTTGTGGTCGGGACGATACGAGTCGAGCGCGTTCAGCACCTTCACGAACGTGTCCTGCGCCAGATCCTCGGCGAGCGCCCGGTTGCGGACCATGCGATAGATGAGCGAGAAGACGGGCCGCTCGTACCGGCGGAGCAGTTCGCGGTACGCGGCCTCCCTGCCGGCCTGCGCCAGCGCCACGACCTCCCTGTCGGTGAGCGACCGGAGGTCTTTCGCCACGGGCATGCGGGGGATAATGTACGCTGCCCATGCCGCTCCGTCCGATACCGCGCCGATGATGCCGGCGGTGACCGCCCTGCCGGCGCTGCCGTCGGAGAAGCGACGCTACGTGCGGGCGATGTTCTCGGCGATCGCGGCCCGGTACGATCTCCTCAACCACCTGCTCTCGTTCAACATCGACCGCTCCTGGAGGCGACGCACCGTGGCGCGCCTCGGTTGGGAGGCCCGGCCCGGCGGCGTCTTCCTCGACGCCTGCGCCGGCACGCTCGACCTGGCCACGACCCTCGCCACCCGACCGGGTTTCAGCGGCCGAGTGGTCGGCGCCGACTTCGCCCTCCCGATGCTGCGGTTGGGAAGCGGGAAGCCGCCTCGGGGCCTCGTGCGCGCGGCTGTCGCCGACACGCTGCAGCTGCCCTTCGGAGACCGCACCTTCGACGGCGCCGCAGTGGGGTTCGGGGTGCGCAACCTCGCCGACCTTGATGCGGGCCTCGCCGAGCTCGCACGGGTGCTCAGGCCCGGCGCCCGGCTGGTCATCCTCGATTTCGCGACCCCGCCGTCGCCGCCGCTGCGGGTCGCTTTCCTCTTCTACTTCCGCCGCGTCCTGCCACTCGTCGGTCGGCTCGTTTCGGGCCACCCCAGCGCCTACTCCTACCTTCCGGCCTCAGTCATGGACTTCCCCGCGCCGGTGGCGCTCGAAGAACGGCTCCGGCGGGCCGGCTTCCACAGCTGCGGCCACTCCCTCCTGACCGGTGGGGTCGTCGCAATTCACTGGGGAGCGAGATGACGCTGGACAGCCTGAGAGACTTCGTGCGGGCGCTCGACGATGCCGGCGAGCTGATTCGGGTTCGGGAGCCCGTGTCCGCCGACCGGGAAATCACCGAAGTCGCGGATCGGTGCATGAAGAGCCGGGGCGGGGGCCCGGCCCTCCTGTTCGAGCACCCCCTCCTGGTCGAAGGGCGCCCGAGCCGGCATCCGGTCGCCATCAATCTCTTCGGCTCGCTTCGGCGCATGACGATGGCGCTGGGAGCATCGTCGCTCGACGAGATCGGGGATCGAATCCATGCGTTGCTGAGTACGCAGGTGCCTGAAAGTCTGGCTGCGAAGCTCGCGCTGCTCCCAAAGCTCGCGGAGCTGGGCAGGTTCCCTCCTGTCCGTGCCACTGGCCCTGCTCCGTGCCAGTCGCTCGTGCTGCGGGAGCACGAACTCGACGTTCGCGATCTCCCGCACCTGCACTGCTGGCCGGGCGACGGCGGCTCGTACATCACCTTCCCCATGGTGATCACGAGGGATCCGGCCACGGGCATCAGAAACGTGGGCCTGTACCGAATTCACGTGCAGGGGCAGAGAGAGTTGGCCATGCACTGGCAGCGGCACAAGGTGGGGGCGGCGCACTGGCGAAGCATGGCAACCAAGGGCGAGCGGATGCCGGTGGCGATAGCGCTCGGCGCGGATCCGGCTTCGATGTACGCGGCTTCGGCACCGCTGCCGCCGTTCGTGGACGAGTTCCTTTTCGCCGGCTTCCTGCGGGACGCCCCAGTCGCGCTCACGCGGGCGGTCACCTCCGACCTCGAGGTGCCGGCCGAGGCGGAGATGGTGCTTGAGGGCTACATCGATCCGGCGGAGGACCTGGTCCTGGAGGGACCGTTCGGGGACCACACCGGGTTCTACTCGCTCGCCGATCGCTATCCGCGGGTGCATGTGACCGCCATCACCATGCGGCGCGATGCCATCTACCCCGCAACGATCGTCGGGCGGCCGCCGATGGAGGACTATTTTCTCGGCCATGCGACGGAGCGGATCTTCCGGCCGCTGCTCAGGCTCACGATGCCGGAGCTCGTTGACTACCACATGCCGGCGTACGGGATCTTCCACAACCTGGTGTTCGTCAGCATCCGCAAGGAGTATCCGGGGCAGGCGTGGAAGGTGATGAACGGGCTGTGGGGTCAGGGGCTGATGTCGCTCGCAAAGGTCATCGTCGTCCTGGACCACGACGTGGACGTTGGCAATCCGGAGGAGGCGTGGTGGGTTGCGCTCAACCACATCGACCCCGAGCGCGACGTCCGGTTCACGATGGGCCCGATCGACGTGCTCGACCACTCCAGTCGGGCGTTCACCTACGGCTCGAAGATGGGAATTGACGCGACCAGGAAGTGGCGAGAGGAGGGGTTCGAGCGCCAGTGGCCCGGCCCCATCCTGATGGACGAGGAGACGAAGCGGAAGGTGGACGCAAAGTGGGCCTCCCTGGGGATCAGGCTCCCTTGACGGCGGGCGTGGACGGACAGGTCCAGAGCGGGGGCTCCCGTCTGGTCGCGTACGCGAACTTCGTCAAGCTCGCGCACACGGTCTTCGCGCTGCCGTTCGCGGCTGTCGGGCTGGTGGCGGCCTCCCGGGCGCATCCTTTGACCTGGCGCACCGCGGCTCTCGTCCTCGTCGCCTTCGGCGCGGCGCGGTTCGCCGCCATGGGGTTCAATCGTATCGCGGACCGTCGGTACGACGCGCTGAACCCGCGCACGTCGGGCAGGGAGCTGCCAGCCGGTCGGATGCGCCTGGCCGAGGCGTGGGTGCTGGTGCTGGTGATGGGGCTCCTCTTCGTGCTCGTCGCGGCCACGCTCAATCCGCTCTGCCTGGCCCTCTCACCTGTCGCGCTGATCTGGGTTACCGGGTACTCGTACGCCAAGCGGTTCACCGCGCTCTCGCACCTGTGGCTGGGCGCGGCCCTGGCGATCGCGCCGGTGGGCGCGTACCTCGCCGTGGCGGGCAGGTGGAGCACGCCGTGGTGGCTGCTGCTCCTGCTGGCGGCCGGCGTGGCCTGTTGGGTGGCTGGGTTTGATACTTTGTACTCTCTCCAGGACGAGAAGTTCGATCGGGAGCACGGCCTGAGGTCCCTCACCGTCGCCCTCGGGCCTCGGGGAGCCATCGCGGCGGCCCGCTACAGTCACATCGCGGCGGTTGGAGCACTTGGTCTCTTTGGGTGGCACGGCGGCTTTGGGCTTCCCTACGCCGCGGGAGTCGCTGTGGCAGCAGGACTGCTCGCTTGGGAGCACAAGATGGTTCGCCCGGACGACTACTCGCGCCTGGACGCGGCCTTCTTCGCCACGAACGGGATCATCTCGGCTGTCATCATGGCTGGGGCCGTGCTAGACGGGGTATTGTGAAGGCCGCCGGGAAGCGCCTCGCGCGGGCCAAGCGGGTCGCTCGGCGGCCGCCGACTCGGCGGCCGCCGACTCACCCGGTGCGCCGTCCCACGCCGAACCGGAGGGGGCAGTGACCGGGCACCCGATTGTCATGGCGGTTACGGGGGCGTCGGGTGCTCCGTACGCCGTGCGGCTGCTGGAGGTGCTGGCGCGGGAGCGGGTTCCGGTGTGGCTGATTGTTTCCGCGCACGGCTGGCGGCTCCTCATGGAGGAGTGTGGCATCGACTCGCGGGCGGCGCTCGAGAGGGGGACGGGCGGGCACTGGGAGACGGTCGAGCTGTTCGAGGATGGTGAGCGGGGAGCGAAGCCGGCGTCCGGTTCGGCCAGGACGGCGGGTATGGTCATCTGCCCCTGTTCGATGGGGACCCTGTCTGCGATCGCGCTCGGCTCGAGCCGCAGCCTCATCGAGCGGGCCGCCGACGTGACGCTCAAGGAGCGCCGCCGACTCATCCTGGTCCCGCGGGAGACTCCCCTATCCTTGGTGCACCTCAAGAACATGGTCGCCGCGGCGGAGGCGGGCGCGACCGTGCTGCCTGCAGCGCCGGGCTTCTACCATCGTCCCGCCGCGATCGGCGAGTTGGTTGATTTCCTGGTGCAGCGGATCCTGGACCACCTCGGGCTGGACGTCGCCCTCGTGGGCCGGTGGAGTGGAAAGGCGCCGCCCGCCACACGATGAGGCTCGGCCTGATCGCGGACACGCACGGCCTGTTGCGTGCCGAAGTGTTGGATGTCTTCCGATCCGTGGACCGCATTCTCCACGCCGGTGACGTGGGAGAAGAACGGGTTCTGGAGGAGCTGGGGCGGCTGGCGCCGGTAACGGCCGTCTACGGCAACATGGACGTCGGGCCGCTGCGCCGGCGTCTGCCTCGGGTGGCGGATGCCGTGGCGGACGGGCACCGCATCGTCGTGACGCACGGCGACCAGTTCGGCTCACCGGCGCCTGAGGGCCTCAGGGCGGCGTTCCCGGACGCCGACGTGATCGTTTTCGGGCACACGCACCGGCCGCTGATCCGGGACATGCCCGACTACTCGGTGGTTCTGAATCCCGGGTCGGCAGGACCCGCGCGCTTCGACCTTCGGCCCACCGTTGCGATCATGGAAACGGAGGCGGGGATTCCGCCGCGCGCGCGGATCGTAGCGCTGTAGCGAGCCGGGGCTCGCACGCTCCCGGTCTGATCGTTCCGCCGGAATCGGGCCGGGCGG
>JACQVG010000207.1 GCA_016209905.1 Gemmatimonadota bacterium
ACGTAAAGCACGGTGTGCTCGTTGCAGTCGCCGCGCCGATCCTCGAGAACCTGCGCCGCGCTGGGAACGCTCACCGTGACCCGCTTCTCGAGGTTGTCGTACACCCACGCCGTGAGCAGTCCGGCCACCAGCCCGGCGCGGCGCTCGCGTCCCACAATGCGCCGCGCCTGCCCCTGAATGCGCGGATCGTCCGATTGCACCAGGAGCTCGGCCGCGAGCGCCGCCCGCAGCGCGCTGTCCGAGGGCGGCATCGGCAGGCGCGCAAAGTAGAGCCGCGGGCGCGGGCCCGCGGCGTCCGGACCCACGCCCGTCTCCCGCGTCACGACGAGGGTGTCGCCCACCAGCCGCTGCCGGCCGCCGCCCAGGTCGAAGCCGGCGAGCGAGACGTTGGCCAGGCGCACCTTCAGCGTCGCCACCTCCTCCGGCGAGAGCACGGCCCCCGCCGCGATCGCCGTCGTCTCGATCAGGTCGGACGAGCGGCCCGCCGCGAGGCGCGCGCCGCTCCGGTCGCGCCGCCAGTTCTCCACCGCCAGCTCGAACGCGGTCCGCTCCATCCGGAAGCCGATCGGCGACACGGCGCTCACCACGCGCCCGACGTCGTCCACCCACGACTCCACGGCGACCCCGCCGTACTGCTGGGAGATCCTCCACGCGTGGACGGTGTCCTCCCGCTCCACGACCCAGCGGCCCGACGCCGAATCGAGGCGCGCGCTGTCGGGGAAAACCACCGTGCTCTCCGCCAGCACCCGCACCGCCACCTCTCGCTCCTGCAGCAGCATCGGATCGAAGAGCCGGATCGCGTACGTCTTGCCCGCCTTGAGCTCGCCACCGAAGGCCAGGCGCAGCGGCAGCAGCGCCGGCAGCACCACCGGTCGCGCCAGCGAGACCCGCTGGCGCTGGGGCCGCGAGGCGCCGGCGTCCACTTCAACCAGGAGGACGCTGTCCCCCTCGACCCGGCCGTCCACGCGGAACCGCGCCGCCTCCGACGTGAGGGCCCCCTGAAACGACACGAGGTGCAGCTCGCGCGTCAGCCGGATGTCCGTCGTCAGCTCCGTGCGCTGCATGCTCCCCAGCGCCTCCACGTCCAGGACCATCACGTCCTGAACGCGGATCCCTTCGGCGATCGTGTCCACGGTGCTCGACGCGTAGCCGACCGGTCCCCCGCCCAGGGACACCGTGTAGTAGCTGGCGCCGGGCCCCACGCGCAGCGCCGCCTCGGCCAGACGGCTCGCGCCGGGCTTGAGGTATTCGCGCTTGAGAAGGAGTCCGAGCCCGGCGGCCCAGGCGAGGAGGACGGCGGCGGCGAGCGTCCTGCGGGTCAGGCGAACCGCCCCGCCCGCGAGGGGCTACAAAATCCCTGCGCGCTCGCCCGGGGAAGCGTGGATCACCTCCGGCCGATCTCCCGCGACCGGCGGTACATCTGCGCGGCGTCGTCGGGCCGACCCAGCCGGTCGTAGATGATCCCCAGGCCGTAGAGCGCCCGCGAGTTGTTCGGCTGCAGCTCCGCGGCCCGCTGGTACGACGCCAGGGCGCCGGAGAGATCGTCAACGTGGTTGAGCGCATCGCCCAGGTAGAAGTACGCCACGCCGCGGTCGGGCTCGAGCTCAACGACCCGCCTGAGGTGCGGAACCGCCTCCGCCCACAGCCCTTTCTTCGTCATCACCACGCCGAGGTTGAAGAGCGCCTCGGCCTGGGCCGGCTCCACGCGCAGCACCCGCTTGAGGTCCCGCTCCGCCGCCGCGAAGCGGCCCAGCGCGCCCAGCAGCGCGCCGCGGTTGACCAGCAGCGTCGCGTTCTCCGGATCCATGTCGAGCGCGCGGTCGAGCTCGGCGAGCGCGCCCGGGTGGTCTCCCCCGGCGTCGAGCAGCAGGGCCAGGTTGTTGCGCGCGCGCACCTGCTCCGGGTGCGACGCGAGGAGCTGTCGGTAGATCGCCTTCGCGTCCTCCGTGCGGCCCGCCTCGGCCGCCGCGCGCGCCGCCGAGTAGAGGAGCTCAACCGGGTCGGGCTCCGGCAGGGCCCGAGGGGCGGCGGCTTCGCTCGGCGCCGCCGCCACGAGCTCCGCGGCCTCGCCGACCCCGACGTCCGGCTCATTGGCCGGCCTCGCCTCCGGCGCGCCCGGCACCGGCGGGTTGACCGCGGGCACCGGCGTGAGCTCGAGCTGCCCGGGATCCACGGTCTCGGCGACCGGCGTCGGCGACTCGCCCTGCTCCTCCAGCGCCAGAGCCGGACCCGCGATCACCTCCCACGGCTCCAGCCCGTCCAGCGGCAGCACCGGGGCCTCCACGTCCGCGGCCCACTCGCTCAGGCCCGGCACGTAGGGCGGCGCGTGCGCGGCGCCCGAGCCTTCCTCGGCTTCGGTCGTCAACGCGCCCACCGCCGCCGCGCTTTCCTCAGGCGAGGACTCCACACCCAGCTGCCGCCGCCGCCGTCTCGAACGCCCCATGCCTCACGCTCCTTGCTCGGAGACCGACGCATCGGTCTCCGCGCTCACCCAGTCCAGGTAGGCCTGGTGTCCGGCCAGGATCGGCACCGCGATCAGCTCCGGCACCTCGTAGGGGTGGAGCAAAGGAAGCGCCGCCGCCAGATCCGGCCACCGCGCGGCCGTGGTCTTGAGCAGGACCACGGTCTCCTCATCCTCCTTCAAGGCGCCCCGCCAGCGGTAGATGGACGTGGCGCCGGGGATCACCGTGCCGCACGCCACGACCCGCCGCTCGACCAGAGACCGCACCAGCACGCGAGCCACTTCGGCCGAAGGCACCGTCGTCAGCGCCATCAGGTACCGAGAGTTTGGTGCGTTAAGGTTCACCGGTGCAAGGCGTTGCGCAGCGAGCGGAGAAGATGCGGCGGAGCTCGGCCGGCCGCAAGACCACCGTCCCGGCCAGCTCCGGCACGTCGTCGGATCAGCCAGGTTGCGGTTCGCCCGCCGGACGGTAGGTTCGGGCAGCCCCAACCCCGGCATAGGCGACAGCGAGCTACCCTTGACCGCACGGCAGGTCCGCTGCCCATCCTGCGGCACCGACCTCGAGGCCGACGACCGCTTCTGCGCCCGCTGTGGCGCGGCGCTGCCCTCCACGCCCACCGTGCCGAGCGGCGAGCAGCCCGCGGCGCCCGCCGAGGCCGACGCGAAGCTGGAGGCGCGCCTGCACGAAGCCCTCGCGCCGAAGTATCTGCTCGTGCGCCGCCTCGGCTCGGGCGGGATGGGCACGGTCTTCCTCGCCCGCGAGCCGGCGCTGAAGCGCGAGGTCGCCGTCAAGGTGCTCGCCCCCGCCCTCGCGGCCGACGCCACCTCGCGCGTCCGCTTCCAGCGGGAGGCGCAGGCCGTGGCCGGGATCTCGCACCCCAATGTCGTTTCCATTTATGCGGTCGGCGAGCTGGACGACGGCACGCCGTACTTCATCATGCAGCACGTCGGCGGCGAAAGCCTCGCCGCCCGCATCGAGCGCGAGGGGCCGGCCGACCTCGCCGAGGGACGGCGCATCCTCGGGCAGATCGCCTCGGCGCTCACCGCCGCCCACGCCCGCGGGATTATCCACCGCGACATCAAGGCCGCCAACGTCCTGTACGACGACGAATCGGCGCGCGTGCTCGTGACCGACTTCGGCATCGCTGCCGTGCTGCCCACCGGCGAGGCCGACGCGCCCACGCACCTCACCGGCACCGGACTGGCCATCGGCACGCCGCAGTACATGAGCCCGGAGCAGTTGCTGGCCGAAAAGGTCACCGAGAAGACCGACATCTACAGCCTCGGCCTGCTCGCCTACGAGCTGCTCACCGGCCAGGGACCGTTCGCCATCAGCTCGCCGCGGGAGATCATGGCGGCGCACCTGCGCGATGCGCCGCGGCGGCTGGCCGAGCTGCGCCCTGACGTGGATCCCGAGCTGGAGAGCGTCCTCGCCGGGTGCCTTGCCAAGGACCCCACCGCCCGGCCCGACGCCGCGGCGCTCGCCAAACGTCTGGGCACGACGGAGGCCGTCCTGGAATGGCCGCCGCCGGAGCAGGACGAGCTGCTGGGCGCGGTGCCACGCGCGGCGCGCCGGCTGGCCAGCGGCAGCTTCCTGTTCGCCTTGCCGCCGCTCCTGATGATCGCCTTCGGCCCACGCGCGGCCGGCTCGGTGGGCGGCGTGGGCGTGGTCGCGCTCGGGCTGCTCGCGCTGGTGGGGTTCCTGGTGATCGCCATAGAGACCTGGCGCCTGGGGCGCACCATGCGCGAAGCCGGGCGCGCCGTGGGCGGCGGCTACGGATGGCTCACGGTGCTGGAGGTCCTGGCGGACGTACGGGGGGATACCGGCGCGCTCCTCGCCGGTGCCCGCGAGTATGCACAGCTCGCGCCGGACGCGCGAAGCCGGCTTCGGCTCGCACGCCTCGCCGCGGCGCTCACGTACCTGCTGGCCGCCCTCGCCCCGGCCCCGCTGCTGGCGCTGACGTTCGGGTTGGGCGCCGCGGGAGCGATTCCCGTGCGGCTGGCACCGGTGCTCGTCTTCCTGCCCATGCTGCTGCTCACCGCGGCCGCAGGGATGCTGGGGCGGCAGGAGGCGCGGACCGTCGCCGTCTACCGCAAGCGGCTGCGCCGCCGGGCGCGGCCGGCGGCGGGCCCCAGGCGCCTCGTCGAGGCGTGGTACGAGACCTTCGAGACGGCGCGCCGGGGCCAGCCGCTCGCGCGGGGGCCGGCGCACCGGCCGGCGCTCGGAAGGCTCGCCGCGGCCGCAGCGATGGTGCTCGCCGTGGGCGCCGGCGCGCTCGCCATTCCCGTGATCCTGCTCGGGGTGCTCGGCAAGGCGTGGTGGGGTCTGGCGTTCCCGAACTTCGCCAACATGGAAGAAAAGCTGCGGATCGCGTCCATCGCGCGGCCGTATCGCGCGAGCGCCGACACCACGATCGCGCCGCTGGCGGCCGGCGCAGCATTGGTCACGCTCCACGGCGGCACAGCGGCGTCCCCCTTCCCGGCGAGGACCGATGGCCGCGCCGAGCTGCCGCCGTGGTTCCCGCCCGGCAGCCCGGTGGATGTGACCTCCCTGTGGCGTAGCGACTCGCTGATCGTGCAGACGGCGCGCGACGGGCTGACGCCCGAGCTGCGTCGCTACCTCGAGCGCGTGGCGGCCAATCCGCGCTTCACGCAGCTCGCCGTGCTGGGCCGCTCACGCCGCATGGATTACGTCGGCGCGCGGTTCCGGCTGCCGTTCCCGGACTCGGTGATCTGGTTGGACGTGCCGATCCTGCGCTTCATGCAAACCAAGGAGGCCGCCTACGCGAACGTCGCGCGCGCCGCGCTGCTGGTCGCGGACGGCCGGCGCGCGGAGGCCGAGACGGCGCTGCGGGAGACGATCGGCTTCGGGCTCCTGGTGATGGACGAATCCACGACCCCGATCGAAACGCTGATCGGCGCGGTGATCACGGGCATCGGCCGCGGCGGGCTCCTGGGCTTCTACGTCGCGACCGGCCGGGACGCCGACGCGCGCGCCCTGCGGGCGGCGTACGACTCGGTGGTGAGTCTCAACGTCGCGCTCGACAGCGCGCAGGCGGCTGCGCTGTCGCCGCTGGCGAGCCAGGCGACCGCCGTCGAGCGCTACCTGGCCGGCCTCCTCGCCGACACCACGGTCAACCGCGGCGTGAGGTGGGAGGCGCTGCGCGCGACGAGATACGGGCCGTGCACCAACCTGCGGGAGCTGATCTTCGGACCGTCCGCCGAGCTCGAGGCCGCGGTCGGCAGCGCGCGGCGACACCTGGTGCGCTACCTGAGCGAGGCGGCGCTGTTCGACCTCATTCTGGCATCCCCGGAGCGATACCCGCGGCGGCTCCTGCCCGAGAAGAGCCTGGCGCGCCTCACCTTCGACCTGGCGCGCGTGACCGGCGCGCTGCTCGGCAACCCGCGCATCCCGGGCTGCGCCGGCCCGCTGGTCTCGGTCGTGTCCGGCTTCTAGCGCGTCCCGGCTCCGCCGGGCCCGCGGCCGGACCGGGTCCGCGCCACGGAGTGAGGGATCGCCGAGGGACAGCGCCGCTACGTCGAGTCCCTGGGGGGGCGGTACCCTGGGTCACCTGGCGAAGCGCCACGCTTCGGCGCATCTTGTTCCGATTCCACCGCCAGATGAGTGACATCGTCGGTCGTCTCGCCGCCGCCCTGGCCGACCGCTACGCGATCGAGCGCGAGCTGGGTGCGGGCGGGATGGCCACCGTGTACCTCGCCCACGACGTGCGGCACGACCGCAAGGTGGCGCTCAAGGTGCTGCGCCCCGAGCTGGCCGCGATCCTGGGTGGGGAGCGGTTCCTCAAGGAGATCCGGCTCACCGCCAACCTCCAGCACCCGCACATCCTGCCGCTGCACGATTCGGGCGAGGCCGAGGGGATTGTCTACTACGTGATGCCGTATGTGGAAGGCGAGTCGCTCCGGGACCGCCTGACGCGTGAGAAGCAGTTGCCGGTGGAGGACGCGGTGCGGATCGCGCGCGAGGTGGCCTCGGCCCTCGACTACGCGCACCGCCACCAGGTGGTGCACCGGGACATCAAGCCCGAGAACATCCTGCTGCACGACGGCAGCGCGCTGGTGGCGGATTTCGGGATCGCGCTGGCGGTGAGCAGCGCGGGCGGCGGGACGCGGATGACCGAGACGGGGATGAGCCTGGGGACGCCGCACTACATGGCGCCCGAGCAGGCGATGGGGGAGCGGGAGATCACGCCCAAGGCGGACGTGTACGCGCTGGGCGTCGTGCTGTACGAGATGCTCACCGGCGACCCGCCGTTCACCGGCTCGACGGCGCAGGCGATCGTGGCGCGCGTGGTGACCGAGAGCCCGCGGCCGCTGCTGCCGCAGCGCCACACCATTCCGCGCCACGTCGAGGCCGCGGTGCTGACGGCGCTGGAGAAGCTCCCCGCCGACCGGTTCCACACGGCGGCCGAGTTCGCCGACGCGCTGGCGCGCGCGGGGACGACGCCGACCATTCCCATCCTTGCGCCCAGGATCGGAGGGCGGCACCTGGACTGGCGGCTGGTCGCCGCCGTGGCCGTGATCGCGTTCGGACTCGGCGCCGCCGCGGCGCTGCTGTGGCGGAGCGCGCCCGCGCCGGGCCCACTCGGCCGCTTCGCGATCCAGC
>JACQVG010000213.1 GCA_016209905.1 Gemmatimonadota bacterium
CACTGACCACCAGGATGGCCCCGTCCATCTGCGCCGCCCCCGTGATCATGTTCTTCACATAGTCGGCATGCCCCGGACAATCCACATGCGCATAGTGCCGCCGCTCCGTGCTGTACTCCACATGCGCCGTCGCAATCGTGATCCCCCGCTCCCGCTCCTCCGGCGCCTTGTCGATCTGCTCAAACGCCACATACTCCGCCAACCCCCGCTTCGACTGCAATAACGTGATCGCCGCCGACAACGTCGTCTTACCATGATCCACATGCCCAATCGTCCCCACATTGACATGCGGCTTGGTCCGCTCAAACCTGGCCTTGGCCATGACTCCTGTTCCTCGCTACGGGTTGCGGTGGCGCGTTCGAAAAGCTCGCGACCGGGATTGAACCGGTGACCTCGTCCTTACCAAGGACGCGCTCTACCGACTGAGCTACGCGAGCAAGCGGGCGACGGGGCTCGAACCCGCGACCCTCAGCTTGGAAGGCTGATGCTCTACCAACTGAGCTACGCCCGCAGTGGTGGGGGAAGGATTCGAACCTTCGTAGGCGTACGCCGGCAGATTTACAGTCTGCTCCCTTTGGCCGCTCGGGCACCCCACCCCTCCCGCCGCGCTCGCTTGTTCGGGCCGCTGAACAGACCACCCCGCTGGCCGAAACGCGGGGTGGTCCATCGTGCGGTGCTCGGGTGCTCCTTCCGGTCACTGGAGCTGACGAAGGGACTCGAACCCTTAACCTGCTGATTACAAATCAGCCGCTCTACCAGTTGAGCTACGTCAGCGCGCGTAAGAGACGGAATGCGCTAGCCTGTTAGCATAATGCATGCCACGAGAGCGGTCAAGGGTGACGCGGGAAGGGCTTAAGTGGTCACGCGGCCACGGCTTGCGCACGCCCGGAAGCGAGCGTGCTCTGAGCAGCCGGCGCTTCCGCGCTCACGCGCCCTTGGGCGTGCGCCGGCCGGGCACCAGCCGGACCCCGTCCCTGGTGTCGCGGACCTCGAAGCCCTGGTCCTCGAGCAGGCGCCGGACGAGGTCGGCGCGATCCCACCGTCGGAGTCGGCGGCACGCGACCCGGAGCTCGGCCATCCGTGTGGCCCACGCGCGCAGATCCTCGCCCGGACCCGGACCGGCGGGCAGGGCCCCGCCGAGCGCGGCCTCCATGGCGGGCATCGGGCCCGCCGTCACCTCGATCTCCGGCACGGCCTCCGCCGCCGGCACGACCTGAAGAACCTCGGTCACGCGGTCCAAGGCTGCCAAGAACGTCTGTCGCTCCTCGACAGACATTCCGCCCCGAAGGTCGATCTCGGCGTTCACCTCTCTGACCATCGTCATTATCCCGCCGATTGCGCCCGCGACATCCAAGTCGTCATCCATGCGCGCCTCGAACGCCTGCTCAATGTGCCTCGCCAGATCTGCGACCCTTCCGGGAGGGGCCGACGGAGCTGACAAGAGGCGCTCTCGAAACTCTGCAAGCCGTTGCGCACCGGCAGCCGCCGCGCTCAGCGCCTCGTCAGTGAAGTTGAGCTGCTTGCGGTAGTGGGTCGCCGCGAACAGGTAGCGGACCGCCGCGGCGTCCCAGCCGTCGTCCCGGAGATCGCGCGCGGTGAGGAAGTTGCCGTAGCGCTTCGACATCTTCGTCCCCGCGACCAGCAGGTGCTCGCCGTGCAGCCAGAAGCGCGCGAACGGCCTGCCGGTGGCCGCCTCCGACTGCGCGATCTCGTCTTCGTGGTGGGGGAAGACCAGATCCACTCCGCCGGCGTGGATGTCGAGGGTGTCGCCGAGATAGTGCCGCGCCATCGCCGAACACTCCAGGTGCCACCCCGGGCGCCCCCGGCCGAACGGCGCGTCCCACGCGGCGCCGACCGCCTCGTCCTCGGGTCTTGCCGCCTTCCAGAGCACGAAATCCCGCGCGTCCTCCTTGGCGTACTCATCGCTCGAGACCCGCGCGCCGGCCTTGAGGTCGCGCCGCTCTACCCGGCTCAGTCGGCCGTACGCAGGGAACCGGTCAATGGCGAAATAGACCGAGCCGTCGTCGCCGCGGTACGCCACGCCCCGCGCGAGCAGCCGGCTCACGAGCTCGACCATCTGCGGCACGTGAGCCGTCGCCGCCGGGTAGTGATGCGCCGGCTTGATGCGCAGGTAGTCGCCATCTTCGAAGAACGCCTGCGCGAACGGCCGCGTGTGGGCCTGGAGCGGGACGCCGGCGGCGCGCGCGGCGTTGATGGTGCGGTCGTCCACGTCGGTGAGGTTCATGACGTGGAGCACATCGTAGCCGGAGTACTCGAGGTAGCGGCGCAGCACGTCCTCGAAGACGAAGGTGCGGAAGTTGCCAAGGTGCGCGTAGTTCCAGACCGTGGGCCCGCAGGTGTACAGCGTGACACGCGGCGGCGCGAGCGGCGCGAACGGCTCCACGGTGCGCGAGAGCGTGTTGAAAAGGCGGAGCGTCATGGCGAGGCTAGCTTACGCAGGCGCGCACGTGGGACAAGTTGCTCACCGCGCTGATCGAGCCGTTGGCGATGTAGTGCAGCGCCCCGCGATCGTCGCGCAGCACCACCATCCGGAGAGTGATGCGGTGCACCACGCCCTCGATCCCGCCGATGCGCACCCGATCTCCCACCGCGAACTGTTGCTCGATCAGCAGGAAGAAGCCGGTGATGAAGTCGCGCACGACGGTCTGGCCGCCGATCGTCACGGCAAGGCCCACCAGGCCGGCGCCCGCCAGCAGCGGCCGGATGTCGAAGAAGATGGACAGGATCGCGAGGAGCGCGGCGCCGACGATCTGCTCGGCGTCGAGGCCCCACCGCGCCAGGGCGCGCCGCGCCGCGGCCACAAGGTCCGCGGCGGGCGCGCCGACTGCGAGCATCGTCGTGACGGGCACAGGCGAGCCAAGCTAGCCAGGCGGGCGGGAACTGGTCAACCGATCGGCGCCGCTCCGCCCCCACCCCACCCCGTCGGCCCGGCGCTCCGCCCCTCAGCGCGTCGGCTTCGCGAGCGCCCGCGTTAGCACGAGGATCCCGAGCACGAGCAGGACGAGAAAGCCGATCTGAGCCGGCAGGAGGAGCGCGCTCCTTCCTTCGGCATGGAGGAGCACTCCCGAGCCAGCCGTGCCCGCGCCCGTCAGCACCGTGCCGAGCGAGCGGCCCCGCGCCGTCCGGCCCGCGGCCCACGTGAACAGCCCGTGGCCCACCAGGACGGCGCCGAGCGTGGTCAGGACGAGGCTCTGGATGAAGTCGAAGCTCATGTTAGGCCTCGCAGGTGAGCAAGGTGTCGAGCACCCTCTCCCACAGGCTGATGGCGGTCGCCAGAGCCGACCACCCTGCCGGGTTCCAGGGCGCGGCCAGCACGGAGTCCAATGCGACGGCGACGGCTCCCGAGGCCGCGATGTACGCCAGCCACTGGCTGCCGCATCCGACCAGAGTGTGCGCCTCAAGAGCCTGCGGCGCCAGCCCGGCAAGTATCGCGGCGGCCAGCGAGCCGGACCTTTGCCCCACCGCTCCCCGCTGCGCCAGCTGAAGCGACGCGGCGGTCCGGCGATGGTGTAGCGCGGGCCGCGCGCCGCGGTACAGCGACAGCGTGCGCTCCCGCAGCAACCACCCGCCTGCCCGGTGATCCCACTGGTACGCGACCTCGGCCACCACGTCGCCGTCGCTCGAGTATCGCACGCGCGACAGCGGCCCCCGCACGCCGTCGCCGGCGACCACCAGCTCGTGATGGCGTCCCTCCGGGTCGTCGAACGCGAGAACCCGCCGGCCGCCGGCCGGCGGCCGCGTGGCCGCGACGGCCCCTCCTACAGGGTCCAACCGGGCCAGACCGTCCCGGACTACCGCCTCGAAGGGCAGCGGCGGCAGCGACCGCGAGATCAGCCGGCCATCGCTTCCGGTGAGCTCGAGCGACTCGTGCAGCGTGCCCGTCACGCGGGCGCCCTCTCGAACGGCGGCCGTCGGTCCGGAGATGCCCTCGGGCGAGCCGCGCGAGTCCCGCCCGCAGGCCGTCGCGGCGGCCGCGGCGAGGAGCGCGGTGCCCGCCCGCCTGATGAGAATGCCTGCCCTGCTCATTGCACGACCTCCTGTGAGGATGGGAGCCCCGTCGCGCCGAGCGGCGGGGACGGCCGGCACGCCTCCTCTGCCCGGTGCGCCACGGCCCGGGACAGGACGTACGATGCCCGGATGCCGATGCGCCGATCGCGACAGAAGGCGAGGACGCCCTCCGGCGTCTCCCGACTGCCGAGGGGGACGGACAGCGCTCCGGACCCGCACCGCACCTCTGGATAGCGCGCCGCGAGGATGCGCGCGGCCAGGCGCATCGGCCCCTCGACCACCAGCACCAGCGTGAGCATCGTCGTGTCCATCGTGATCTCGTCGCGCCGGGTGGAGGAGCGGGGGCGCGCCTGCCGCGCCGCCTCGGATGTCGAGGCGGCGCGAAGCTAGCATGGGTGGGGTGCGGGAGCGGTACCGAATGCGCCGCCGCGCGGCGCCATTCTACGCGACGGCCTAGCCGGCGGGAGGCGCGAGCGCGGGCGGCTCGCGGCTGCGGCGCAGCACGGCGGGGGGCGGCGCGGCCGCGCCCGGCTGCTCGGCGTAGATGCGGAAGAGCAGCACGTGGCGCACCAGGACCACCACCGTCGCCAGCGCCGGCACGGCGACGAGGAGCCCCACCAGCCCGGCGAGCTTGCCCATGACGAGAACGCTCAAGATGGTGAGGACCGGCGGGAGCGCCACGCGCTGCTGCATGATGATCGGCGCGACCAGGTTCGCCTCGAGCACGTGCACGACGACCCCGACCGACGCGACGGCGAGCGCCGCGGGGACGCCGCGCTCACCGAGGACGAGGAGCGCGGGAAGGACCGTCGAGATGAGGCTGCCGAAGAAGGGCACCAGCACCACGACCCCGGTGAGGATGCTGAAGGCCAGCCAGTACGGCACGTCCAGGAGCCAGAGGCCGACGCCGGTGAGCACCGCCAGCACGACCATGGCGAGGAGCTGGGCGCCGACCCAGGCGCGCAGCGTGGCGCCGAGATCGAGGAGGATCGCGCGCGCCGCGTCGCGCAGGCGCGGCGGGACGAGCGCCACGATCCCCTCGCGGTACAGCGCCGGGCTGAGCGCCAAATAGACCGCCATGACGACGACGGCGATCGCCTCGATCAGGACCCGCCCGGTCGCGGTCGCGAACGGAGCAATGCCGTGCCTCACGAAGCCGGCCAGCTCGCGCAGCGCGGAGATCACGATCCCTCCCTCGGCCACGGCGATCCCGGTGCGCCGAAGGAGCGGATAGCGGGTCGCCAGGTCGCGGATCTGCCGGTCCAGGTCCGTGAGATAGCTCGGGATGGCCTCGACCAGCCCCTGCGTCTGCTGCGCGACGGCCGGAGCGACCAGCGAGCCCACGGCACCGAGGGCCGCGAGCGTGAGGAGGAGAGCGAGCACCAGCCCCGGTGCGCGCGGCAGGCGAAGGCGGCGGCACAGGACGTCCGTGAGGCTGCCCAGAAACACGGCCAGGAGGGCGGAGATGAACGCCAACAGGACCAGCTCCGCGATCCGGTAGAAGAAGAGCAGGATCGCGGCTACCAGCAGGACCAGCAACAGGGGCGCCGCCCGCCGAGCCGGTGGGACGGCGTCGGTCATGACGGCCTAGGACGCTCCGCGCGGTCGCTCGTCGTCGGCGCCCTCGTCCACCAGATCGGCGTCCTGGACCTCGCCGGCGCCCTCACCTGCGCCGAGCTGCTTGGTGGGCTCGCCCTTTCCCGCGGCGAGGAGGCCCATGCGTTGCTTCAGCGCCAGGAGCTGGGCGTCGGCGTCCGCCTTGTACTCGAGCTGGTCGAACTGCCGCGCCAGCTGATCGCCCGAGAGCTCCTCCGAGAGCTCGGCGGCCGCCAGCGCCTTGCGCTCTGTCTGCTCGATGCGCTCGCTCATGCGCTCGAAGGTCTCGAAGGCGCTGCGGTCGCTCATCGAGGACATCGTCTCGTGGATGCGCCGCTGCGCCTCCGCGCGGCGCGAGCGCGCGATGAGGATGTTCTTCTTCCGCTTCGCCTCCTCGATCTTGTCGTTCAGCGCGCGCAGCGAGTTCTTCAGGGTCTCCGTCTCCGCCGCATGCCGCCGCCAGGTCTCCTCGAGCTGCGCGCCGCTCTGCATGTGCTCGGTCTGCCGAAGCAGCGCCTGCTTCGCCAGGTCGTCGCGCCCTTCCTGGACGGCGAGCATCGCGCGCTTCTCCCAGTCGTCGGCCTGCTTCTTCTCCTGCTCGGCCTGCGCCTGCAGCTTCTTCTCGTCCGCGATGGCGGTGGCCACCTGCTGCTTCGCCTTGGCCAGCTGGCTGCGCATGTCCAGCACCAGCTGGTTCAACATCTTCTCGGGGTTCTCGGCCCGCGAGATCAGGTCGTTGAGGTTCGACCGGAGCAGGGTCGAGAGACGGTCAAAGATTCCCATGACGCCTCACGCCTGGCGATAGGGGGCAAGCGTCGCGAGGTGCGACGCCAACGCCAGCATCATCGAGTCGTAGCTGGCCTGGAACTCGCTGAAATCGAGGTTCTCCAGCTCGAGGGTGTCGGAGAGAACGACGTTGCTCCCGTCAATCCCGTAGGAGCCGTGGACGAGGTCCGAGGCGTTCAGCTCGAGCAGGTGCCGGTACAGCTCCGGCTTCTGCTCCTTGGCACCCAGCTCCATCACCTTCACTCGCAGCACGACGACCGGCGGGTTGTAGTGCACCACCACCTCGGGTCCCTCCACGGAGGCAGAGAGCACCCAGAGCCCGGGCCCCACCTCGCGCGACGTCACGCCGTCGCTCTCCAGGCGGGAGATGAAGCTCTCCAAGTCATCCCGAGTGACCATGACTGCTCCTTCTCCTGGGGCCCGTACCCGTGCGGGGCTCTGTATCTTTCACCTGGGAACGTCCGGCGCGCCAGGGAGGGCCCGATCCTTGCGCGCCTGGGCCAGCATCCGCTCGGCAAAATCGAGGCGCTCGCTCACCTCGTCGAGCTGGCCCAGCCGCGCGTGCATGGCCTCGAGCTCGCGCCTGAGCTCGGTGACCTCGACGCGCAAGTCCTCGACCTCCGCCGCGCCGTACCCCTCGCTCTTCGCCCCGCCGAGGCTGCGCCCGATGGCGCGACCGATGGGGCTGAAGGCCAAGCCCACCGCGCCCATCACGAGGAAGAGGACGATGGGGATCAGTTCTTCGGGAATGGCGCCCGCTCCGGTGCGATGGTGCCCCGCTCCACGACGGCGCGCGGCGCGGAAAGTTTCACCGAACGCGGCAATCTAGGCCGACTTGGCGGGGGCCGCCAGCAGCGGCGCGAGGGCGCGGCCGGTGTGGCAACTCGGGGTGCGGACCACGTCCTCCGGCGGGCCCGCCGCCACCACCCGCCCGCCTGCCTCCCCGCCTTCCGGCCCCAGGTC
>JACQVG010000216.1 GCA_016209905.1 Gemmatimonadota bacterium
CGAGTCGCTACCGTTCCTGCTTGTGATCCCGGCTGACCTCGACCACCTCGCCCTTGTGCGAGACCACGTGGTCGATAATGCCGTACTCCTTCGCCTCGAGCGGACTCATGAACCGGTCCCGGTCCACGTCCTCGGCGATCTTCTCCACGGTCTGACCCGTGTGCTTGGATAGAATATGATTGATCCGCTCGCGCGCGAAAAGGATTTCCTTTGCCTGGATCTCGATGTCCGCCGCCGTGCCCTGGCTGCCGCCCGATGGCTGGTGGATCATGATGCGGGAATTCGGCAGCGCGCTGCGCTTTCCCTTCGCGCCCGCCGCCAGCAGGAGCGCGCCCATCGAGGCCGCCATCCCCATGCACATGGTCGCGACCGGCGCCCGCAGGTACTGGAGCGTGTCGTAAATGGCCAGCCCCGCGTACACGGATCCACCCGGCGAATTGACGTACACGTAGATGTCCTTCTCGGGGTCCTCCGCCTCGAGGAACAGGAGCTGCGCGATGATGATGTTCGCCACGTTCTCGTCCACGGGCGAACCCAGGAACACGATGCGGTCCATGAGCAGGCGGCTGAAGATGTCGTAGCTGCGCTCGCCGCGGCTGGTCCGCTCGATGACGTAGGGTGGGTAGATCGGCATGGTCGTTGGCCTGTCGCTTTCTGTGGGCGCTCGGCGCTCTTCTTTGTAGCCCGCGACCGCGCGCGCGGTTCCGCTCGCGACCGCGGCTACTCGATCGTGGATAGGCCTTTCAGGTAGTCGAAGACTTTGTCTTCCGTGATTTCCTCGCGCAACGCTTCCAGCCGCCCCGCCTTCTGCAGATGGGCCCGGACATCGGCGGCGGTACGGCCGTGACGCCCCGCCAGCTCCGCGATGCGCGTGTCCACCTCCTCCTCGGTCGCCCGCAGCCCCTCCAGCTCGGCCACCCGTTCGATGACCAGCATGCGCCTGAGCGCATGCTCGGCGCCCGGCCGCGCCACCTGCCGCATCTCGGCGACGCGCTCGGGATCGACGCCTTCGCGCGGCCGGAGGACGCGGTCCAGATACTGATTCACCATGGCGTCTGGCAGCTCGAACGGGTTCGCCTCGACGACGAGGTCCACGAGCCGGTGCCGGACCTGGCGCTCGGCCTCGCCGTCCGCCTCGCGCTCGAGATCGGCGCGGACACGCGCGCGCAGCGCGTCCAGTGTGTCGAACTCGCCCACGCCGCGGGCGAAGTCGTCGTCGAGGGGCGGGAGCTCCGGGTGCTTGGCCTCCAGCAGCCGCACGCGCACCGGCTCCTCGCGGGACTCCCTCGGTGGTTGCTCCTCCGTCTGCGGCGGGACGACCGTGTCGCGCTCCTCGCCGGGCCGCAGCTGTCCGAGCAACTGCTCGATTTCCGGGATCGCCTGACCCTCGCCCAGCACGATCTGATAGCGACGGGGCTTGGCGCCCGTGCGCGGCTGGCCCTCGGCGTCCAGGGGCGAGATCTCGACCACGGTGAAGTCCCCGGAGGCCGGCGTCGCATCCTCGATGGTCCGCCAGGTGGCGTGCTCTTCGCGCAGCCGCTCTAGCACCCGGTCGACCTGTTCGTCCGCGACGGGCGCGCGCTCGCGCTTGACGCGAAAGCCGCCCAGGCGGCTCAGGTTGAGCTCGGGCCGCACCTCGAATTCGACCGCGAAGGTGAGGTCCGTGCCCGGCCTGTACTCGACTTCCTCGACAGCGCCCTGACTGATCGGGTGCAAGCCCTCCCGACGCAGCGCTTCACGGTACGCCTCTCCGACCACGCGCTCCACAGTTTCCTGCTCGATGGCCGGACCGTAGCGCCGCTCCAGGACATCCGGGGGGACCTTTCCCTTGCGGAAGCCGGGAAGCTTGAGCCGTTGCGCGAGCCGACGCGCGACTTCCCGCCGCTCGTGCTCGACATGCTCGGCCGGTACCGTGATGGTGAGCCGCCGCGCCCACGTGCGCGGCTGTTCGATGGCGATCTTCAAGTTCGAATCAACGGCCATGGGGCTCCGGAGAACGCGGCGCCACCGCATGCGAAAGGGGGGACTCGAACCCCCACGGGCGAGCCCACGAGATCCTAAATCTCGCGCGTCTACCAGTTCCGCCACTTTCGCGGATAAAAAAAATCTAACAGCGGGGGGAGGCCAGATCAATTCTGGGTTTCCGGGATTGGGATCGGGATGGGGATCGGGATCGGGCCGGGCATCTGCTTTGCCGACCCGATCCCCATCCCGATACCGATCCCGATTATGGCACCCGGATGTTCGCAATACGCGTGCGGCCGCCCCGGTCACGCAGCACGAGCGAGAGCACCTCGCCCGGGCGAGCAGCGCGGAGCAGCGCCTGCGCCTCGCTCGCGGAACCGACGGTCCGGCGGTCGATCGCCACGATGCGTTCGCCTTCCTGGACGTCTTTTCGCTGGGCGGGACTCAGCGGCTCGACCCGGACCACGACGGCGCCGCCCGGTCGATCGATGCCGTAGCGCCGCGCCAGCGTGGGCGTGAGCTCGGCCACCTCCAGGCCCAGCCGCTCGGGGCCGCGCGCGGCCACGCGTCGCTGCGGGTCCTCCGGAATGGGCGCCTGCGTGAGCCGGACGCGGAACCGGTGCGGCTCACCGTAGCGGACCACCTCGACGTCGACGATGTCGCCCGGCCGGTACTGGGCGACCACGCGCTGGAGCTGGCCAACGCGCTCCACGCGCTCGCCGTTCACGGCCACAATCACATCGTGGCGCTCGAGCCCGGCCCTGCGCGCGGGTGAGTCGTCGGCAAAGTCATCGACGCGCACACC
>JACQVG010000020.1 GCA_016209905.1 Gemmatimonadota bacterium
AAGCGGCCGAGCAGGGCCGCCCCCTCCCCCTCCCCCGAGGTGGTTTCGCCCCCCGCGCTGTAGGTCCGGTGTCCCTGCCTCCGGCGACCCGGTTCTCGGTGGCGGCAAGCGGCGTGGAGCGGCTCGACCGCTTCCTGGCCGACCAGCTGCAAGTCTCACGGACGGCGGCCGCGCGTCTGATCGCCGCCGGTGCGGTGCGCGTGGATGAGCGCCCGGCGCGGGCTTCGCTGGTGCCGTCGCGCGGCAGCGTGATCGAGGTGGTCGCGCCGGCCGCGCGCGCGCCGCGCGAGGTTCGGCCGGCCGAGATCCCGCTCGCCGTGGTCTACGAGGACGCCGAGCTCGCGGTCGTGGACAAACCGGCGGGGCTGGTCGTGCACCCCGCCCCCGGACACTGGGAGGACACGCTCGTCAACGCCCTCGCCGCGCGCGGACTCCCGCTGGGCGGCGGTGTGGAAGGCCGCCCGGGAATCGTGCACCGCCTCGACAAGGACACCTCGGGTCTCCTGGTGGTGGCCAAGACCGACCGTGCGCACCGGCGTCTCGGCGCGGCGCTGGCCGCGCGGCGCATCGAGCGCCGCTACGCCGCCCTGGCCTGGGGGCACCTGGGCTCCGGGGAGAGGCGGATTGACGCGCCGCTGGCGCGGCACGCGAAGGACCGCAAACGCATCGTGATCGGCGCGGGGCCGGGCGCGCGCGCCGCGGTGACGCGCGTGCGGACGCTGGCGCGGGGCCGCGTGGCGGACCTGGTGCTCGCCGCGCTCGAGACCGGGCGCACGCACCAGCTCCGCGTACACCTGCAGGCGGTCGGCCACCCGATCGTCGGCGACCCGGCCTACGGCGGGTCGCACGTGCGTCGCTCGGACGCGACGCGCGGCGAGGCGGCGGCGCTGGCGCGGGCGACCCCGCGGCAGGCACTCCACGCCGCCTGGCTGCGGCTGCCGCACCCCGTCACCGGCGAGGTCCTCGACGTCCGGTCGGAGTGGCCGGACGACCTGCGCGAGGCCCTCGCCCGCGCGCTCGACGATACCGCCCTGCTCGCCCATCCGGAGCCCCTGGCGTCCATCGGTTTCTTCGCGTGAGGCGAGGCTAGAGTGGACGCGGAGGGCCCGCGCTGATGGCGCTCACGGGCAGCCTCGCCGAGGTGGCCTTGCCGGACGTCCTGCAGCTGCTCTCCATGGGACAGAAGACGGGGCGCTTGGCGGTCGCCGACGGGACCAACCGCGGCTACGTTTTCTTCGATCGCGGAGACATCACGTATGCGACCATCGTCAACCGACGCGACCGGCTCGGCGACATCCTGGTCAAGAACGGGCTCGTCACCGCCGAGCAGCTGCAGGTCGCGGTCGAGCGCCAGTCGCGGGAGCAGATCAGGCGGCTCGGCGAGCTGCTGGTCGAGTTGGGCGCGCTGTCGCGACCCGACCTCGAGCGCTACATGCGGCTGCAGATCGAGGAGGCGGTCTACTTCCTCTTCACCTGGTCCTCGGGGACCTTCACCTTCGAGAGCGGCATGCGGCCGGAGGCGCAGGATTTCCTGGTGCGGCTGGGTCCGGAGTCGCTGCTCCTGGAGGGGGCGCGACGGGTGGACGAGTGGAGCGTCATTGAGAAGAAGATTCCGAGCTTCGACCTCATCTTCACGGTCGAGCGAGCGTGGCTCGGGGCCTCCCTCGTCACGTTGACGCCCGAGCAGGAGCGGATCCTGCCGCTCCTCGACGGCGAGCGCGACGTGGCCGGCGTGGTGGAGGAATCCGGGCTGCTCGAGTTCGAGGTGGGCAAGGCGCTCTATGGCCTCGTCGCCGCCGGCTTCGCGCACCGCGTCGGACGGTCGAAGCCGTCCGGGGTGATCGCGGATGCCGGGCCGGAAGCGGCGCCGGCGGCTCGGAGCCCCGGCGGATCGCTCGAGAAGACCGGGATGTCGGACGACGCCGATCGCGGGCGGCGGCGCCGGCGCCGAGCGCCTCAGGGGAAGGGGAGGGTAGCGATGAGTCAGGGTGAAGGTCTGGTGGGCGGGTTGCGCGCCCGCCGCGAGCAGATCAGCGCGGCCCTCGCCGCGGCGAAGGGCGGCGCCGAGTTGGACGCGTGCAAGCGCGAGATCATCGAGTTGTTCAAGCAGGTCGACGCGACGATTGGGGAGTTGACCGCGCTGAGGGACGACATCCGAACGCTCGTGGAGCGCTACAAGCAGCTCGCCGCGGAGACGAAGCCCGCGCTGGCGCCCGAGTTCGGCGGCGAGAAGGCCCCCGTCCACGCGGACCACATCGGCGCCTCGACGTTCATCGAGAAGGGTTGGAGCCTGCTGTCGCTGGGTGACTACGACGGCTCGATCCAGGCCCTGGGCAGGGCGCTCGAGCTGTCGGCCGGGGACCTCCAGGCCGAGTCGCTCCTGGGCTGGGCCCAGATGCTCAAGGAGGATTACGACGACGCGCTGGCCACCTTTCAGAGGGTGCTGATGCGGGAACCGAGCAACTCCCTCGCTCGCATCAACGTCGGCTACATCTGTCTGAAGAAGCGGACCTTCACCGAGGCGATCGAGCACCTCTCCAAGGCGATCCGCCTGGCCAACGACAAGAAGGCGACGCTGTACGCCCACTTCTACCTGGGTCTGGTGTACTTCGAGCGCCAGATGTACGAGGACGCCGAGAGCTTCTTCCGCAAGACGCTCGAGCTCGGGCCCAACCTCATCGAGGCTTACTTCGAGCTGGGGCGCACGCAGTGGTTCGCGGGGGATCCGGCGGCCGCCAGGGAGTCTTGGGAGGCCGGCTTCGCCGCGAACAAGTTCAGCCCGTGGGGTAAGAGGTGCCGGGAGATGCTGCTCGCCGTGGAGGCGGGCGGTGCGCCGACGCCGCCGGGGCAGCCCGCGGCTTGACTGATCGCCATCGGACGGGTAGGCTAAAAAGCTATGCGCGGTTCCGGCCCGCAATCGCGGCTCCAGTTCGGGCTCGCCAACGCCACGTTGCTGGCGGGCGCGGCCTGGGCGCTCGCGACCGGATACGTGCTGCTCGCCCGGGGCTCGACGACGGCGGCGCCGCTGCTCCTCGTGGTGGGCTACTGCGTGTTGTTGCCGCTCGGGTTGATCCTGTAGGGTGCGATCGGGCGAATAGCTCAGTTGGTTCAGAGCGCCTGCCTTACACGCAGGAAGTCGGGGGTTCGAATCCCTCTTCGCCCACTGGCTGCGGGGGTCGGTGGCGTTCGGGGCGAGATTGGGGAGGGGGGAGGGTTGATCGCATGATCGGGCGTGCGGGGCGCGTGGCTCTCTGGCCCCGAGCGGGCGGCCTCGCCGTGGCGGGCCTGGCGGCTCTCGCCGCGCCGGCCGTCGGCCAGCGGCCGCGTATCATCTCCTCGCCGCCCGACGCCGCCAAGGTCCTGGTCGTGCCGTTCGCGCGGGACAATGCCGACTCCGGCCTGGCCGTGACGGTGACCGACGGGCTGCGCGATCGGCTGCGGCTGACCCGGGCCAACATCTTCAACGTCATCCCCAAGCCGATCATCAACGAGAATCTCGTCGCGAGCGGGTTCGGGCAGGACGTTCCGCTCGAGCCGAACGTGGCACGGCAGCTGGCGCGCTTCCTGAACGCCCGCATTCTGATCGAGGGCTCGATCGTGCGCGGCCCGGGGGACTCGCTGGTGCTCACTTCACGGCTCGCCGAGCAAACGGGTCTGGCCCCGCAGAGCGCGACGGCTAGGCTCGTCGTAGCGCGCGCGCGGGGCAACGGCTCGGCGGGAGCGGAGCTCGGGAACCGCCTCGCGGACGCCTATCGCTCGTTCGAGCACGTGCAGAACTGCCGCCGTTTCCTCGAGCAGCGCGACCACGCCCGCGCGCTGGAGGCGGCCAACCGTGCGCTGCAGCAGCACCCGCGCAGCGCGGGGGCCCACCTGTGCGTGGCGGAGATCACGCGCGCGCAGGGCGGCGGGACGGACTCGGTCCTCTCGTCCCTGTTGCGCGCCGACGACGGGGACTCGGTCAACTCCATCGTGCTGCGCCAGCTCGCCAGGATCTACGAGGAGCGGCGCGACACCACGCGCCTCTTGGGCGCGCTGCGCCGCCTGCTGTTCGTTGACGCCGGCGACAACGACCTGCGCGTCAGCGCCGCGCGGCTCTTCGTGGTCCGCAATCAGACCGACAGCGCGGTCGCGCTCCTCGACGAAGGCCTGGCCCGCAATCCGAGCCAGGTCGAGCTGTTGAACGCCAAGAGCATCGCCCTGGCGGCGGCGAGTCGGTGGGCGGAGGC
Organism: Gemmatimonadota bacterium; assembly: GCA_016209905.1. Lineage (GTDB taxonomy): Bacteria > Gemmatimonadota > Gemmatimonadetes > Gemmatimonadales > JACORV01 > JACORV01. Next base: position 4,227 of record JACQVG010000020.1, read on the forward strand.
CGCGGCGACGCTGACGCAGGTCAGCGAGCTCGATACCGCGTCGGTCGACTCGCTGTTCCTGCTCAGGATCACGACCTACTTCCAGCAGGTCCCGGACTCGGCGCGGCTGCTCGAGTGGACCCGGACCGCAACCCGGCGCCTGCCGACGCATCCGCCCTACTGGTTCGCGCTGGGGACCATGCTGCACGCCCGCGCCGACACCGCGGGGGCGCTGGAGGCGGTCCGCCAGTTCCTCGCGCTCCAGCCGAACGACGGGCGCGGGCACGTGGTGTACGCGAGCTACCTGCTGAGCGCCGGGCAGGTGGACTCCGCGCTCGCGCACGCCGGACTGGCCGCCGCCGATTCCATGCTCCGCAACTCGGCCGCGTCGGTGTACCTGTCGGGCGGCGTGCGCGCGCTGCAGCCGCCTCCCGACTTCGCGCTCGCCGCAGAGCGGCTCCGGCTCGCCAAGCAGTACGCGACCGGCCGCACGCTGGTCACCGTGTCGTGGTTCCTCGGCATCGCCCAGATCCAGCTCGCGGTGGCCGCGGATACGGATGCGAGCGCGAACCGGGACTGCGAGGCGGCGCGCCGCGCGGGGGAGTTCATCACCGCGGCCGAACAGGACATCCTCGCCGGCGTGGCCCAGGACCGGGAGCGGGCGAACCAGTTCCTGACGCAGGTCATCCCGGCGTACAAGCAGCGCTCGGAGGCGATGCAGCGGAACTTCTGCCGTTAGTTGATCGGCAAGGCGCTTGTAGCGGCCCGCCGGGGTTTCTATATTGCTCCACTTGGCCGCGGGGGGCTGTAGCTCAGCTGGTTAGAGTGCCGGTCTGTCACACCGGAGGTCGCGGGTTCGAGCCCCGTCAGCCCCGCCATCCACGCCCCACCTGCCAAGGCAGGGGGGCTTTGTTTTGAGTGAGGCCCCGAGCAGTGGCGACGCCGTTCGCGCACCAGAGCGTCCTCGTCGAGGAGGTCGCCGCCCTCCTCGCCGGCTGCCGCCGCGTCCTCGACGGCACGATCGGGGCCGGCGGCCACGCCCGTCGGCTGCTCGGCGATGGCGCCCGCCTGGTCGGCCTGGATCGCGACCCGGTCGCCGTGGAGGCGCTGCGTGACACCCTGGGCGCGCGCGCCGTGGTGCGCCGCATGGATTTCGCCGCCGCCGCCCGGGACCCGGACATCCGGGCCTTCGCGCCCGACGCGGTCTTCCTGGACTTGGGGGTCTCTTCGCCCCAGCTCGACGAGGAGGCCCGGGGCTTCACCTTCCGCCGCGGGGCCCCGCTCGACATGCGCGTGCATGCCGGGGAGGGACGGACGGCGGCGGACTGGCTGAACTCGGCCCCCCCGGCCGAGCTGGCGGAGGCCTTCGCGCAGTTCGGCGACGAGCGCCGCGCGCGCGCGCTGGCGCGGGAGATCGAGCGCCGGCGTTCCGGCGGGCCGTTCGCGCGGAGCGACGACCTCGTCAACGCCATCCGCGCCGTGCTGGGTCCTCGGAGCGGCCCGGCCGACTTCGCCCGCCTGTTCCAGGCGGTGCGCATCGCCCTCAACCGGGAGCTCGACCGGCTGAGGAGCGCGCTGCCCGAGCTGCTTGGTCTAGCGGCCCCCGCTGGCGTCCTCGCCGTGATTGCCTACCACTCCGGCGAGGATCGCGTGGTGAAGCACGCGTTCCGCGACTGGGCGCGCGCCTGCGTGTGTCCGCCCGCGCAGCCGGACTGCCGCTGCCGCGGGCGGCCGCTCGGCCTCGTGGTGACCAAGCACGCGATCCGGCCGTCGGCGGCGGAGCTGGACGCGAACCCGCGCGCCCGCAGCGCCCGTCTGCGCGCCTTCCGGAAGCACGCGTGAGCCTTCAGGGCCGGCACTGGGTGGCCCTCTGGCTGGCCGGCTTCCTCGCGGTGGCGGGCGCCGTCGTCGCGCGGCAGGACGCGGCGCTGGCGGCCGCGCGCGAACTGCGTGCGCTGGAAGCGGCCCGCGCCGCTCTGGAAGTCTCCAAGGCCACTGCGGCGGGGGAGATCCGCAGAGCGCGCAGCCGAGCCGTGCTCGTGCCGCTCGCCGAACGCCGACTGGGCCTGCGCTTGCCTCGGGATTCGGAGATCGTCATTCTGCAGGGCCCGAGGCCACGGTAGCGTCGTGCCCAGGCTCCCCTCGCGCATCACGGTGATCGCGGTCGGCTTCGGCGTCGCGGCGCTCGCCATCCTGGCGCGCGCCGCGCACGTGCAGCTGCTCCAGGGAGGCCAGTGGCGGCAGCGCGCGGCGGCGCAGCAGACGGTGCGCGTGGCGCTCCCCGCCCGCCGCGGCACGCTCTACGACCGGAACGGCGTGGCCCTCGCGCTGAGCCGCGAGACGTTCGGCGTCGGCGTGGCGCCGCGCGAAGTAGAGGACGTCGCCCGCACGGTCAGCCTCTTGGCCCGCGCGGTGGGCCGCCCGCGCGCGGCGCTGGCCGCGGGGCTCCGGGCCGGGCGCGTGTGGATCGAATGGCCGGGGCCGTACACTTGGAGCACCGTCGCCCCTTTGAAACACCTGCGGGGCGTCTATCTGCGGCGTCGGCTGGAGCGCTTCTACCCGCGGCCGGACCTCGCGCCACGCATCGTGGGGCGCCTGGACGCGCGCGGCCGCGGCGGGAGCGGCCTGGAGCGCGCGTTCGATTCCATCCTCGCCGGGCGCTCAGGCACAGCGGTGATGTTGCGCGATTCCCGCGGGCAGACCTATCCCTCCCCCTCGCGGCCCGCGGCGGAGCCGGTGGATGGGGCCGACGTCGTCCTCTCGCTCGATGCGGAGCTCCAGGAGATCGCCGAGGGGGCCCTCGGTGCAGCGGTCGCCGGGACGCGCGCGGCCGGGGGCGACGTGGTCATCCTGCAGCCGGCCACAGGTGAAGTGCTCGCCTTGGCCGGCGTGCGCCGCGCCGGGCCCGTCGGAGCGGGCGGCAGCGTGGTCGGCGATCCCTTCGAGCCGGGCTCCACGGCCAAGGTATTCACCGCCGCCGCGCTGCTGCGCGTGGCCAAGGCATCACCCCACGACACCGTGTACGCCGAGCGGGGCCGCTACACGCTGGGCGGCCGCGTGATCGAAGACGTTCACGGCTCGGGCTACCTCTCGCTGGGCGACGTGATCCGGCTGTCCAGCAACATCGGCATCGCCAAGCTGGGCGCGCGCCTCACGCCGGCGGAGCAGTACGCGGCGCTGCGAGACTTCGGCTTCGGCACGCCGACGGGCGTGGACTTGGCCGGTGAGGCCTCCGGCCGCCTGCGGGCGCCGCGGGGCTGGACGCGCGAGAGCCCGGCGAGTCTCGCGATGGGCTACGAGTTCTCGGTCACGCCGCTGCAGCTCGCCGCCGCCTACGCCGTCTTCGCCACCGGCGGACTCCTGCTGGAGCCCACGCTGGTGCGTGAGGTCCGCGGCGGCGACGGTTCGGTCCGATGGCGCCACCGCGTGCGCCCGGTGCGTCGCGTGGTGACGTCGTCGGTGGCGTCGCAGCTGGCGCACATGCTGCGCGGCGCTGTGGAGGAGGGGACTGGTCGGCTCGCCGCGCTGGGGACGTACCCGCTCGCGGGCAAGACCGGAACGGCCCGGCGGAACATCGGCGGCCGCTACGTGGCGGGACACTACACGGCGAGCTTCGTGGGGCTGTTTCCCGCCGTGGACCCGCAGCTCGTGGTGGTGGTGAAGATTGATGACCCGGCCGGCGACTACTTCGGCGGCGCCACGGCGGCGCCGGTTACGCGAACCATCCTCGAGGCGGCGCTCGCCACACCGACCGTGACGCTCGACCGCAGCCGGCTCACCCGGCGGTGGCTGCCGGAGGAGACGTCGGCGCCCCAACCTCAGCGGCGCTCCGAGGTCCCCGTCGTCGTCGCGTGGCCGCCCCGAACGGGCGGGAGCGGCGGTGCCGGCGGGCTCGATCCAGGCGAGCCGGCGGCGCCCCGCCCGGTCCCGCCGGTCACCGGTCTCGACGTGCGGGAGGCGGCGCGCGCCCTGCACCGGAGCGGGTTTCGGGTGAAGGTCGAGGGATGGGGAAGCGCTGCGGCGACCGCGCCGGCGGCCGGCGCGGCGCCGCCGCCGGGGAGCACCGTGATCGTTTACGGGGAGCTCGGGCGTGCGGGCTGAGGAGCTGCGCGAGCGGCTGGCCCGGACGGGCCAGCTGGTGCGCTGGCCCGACGGCGTGCCGCCCGAGATTCGCGCCGTGACCACCGACAGCCGACGGGTGGAGCGCGGGGCGCTCTTCGTCGCCTATGCCGGCTCGTCCGGCGACGGCCACGCCTACCTCGCGGCGGCCGAGCAGGCCGGCGCCGGCTGCGCGATCACCGAGAGGCCGGTCGCCGATCTGGGGATCCCGCACATCGAAGTCCGAGACGGGCGACGCGCGGCGGGTCTGGCCGCGTCGCTCCTCTGCGGCGATCCGGCCGGAGCGCTCGAGCTCCTCGCCGTCACCGGCACCAACGGCAAGACGACGACCGTGCACCTGCTGCGGCGCCTGTTCGGCGACCGCGCGCCTGCCGGATCGCTCGGCACGCTGGGGCTGATCGACGGGGAGGGCCGCGTCGTCCCGACGGCCGGCTCGCTCACGACGCCCGGGCCCGTGGAGCTGCAGGCGGCGCTGGCGGCGCTGCGCGATGCCGGCGTCAAGACGGTCGCGATGGAGGCGTCGTCGCACAGCCTCGACCAGGATCGGATCGCCGGGCTCGAGTTTCGCGCCGCGGTCTTCACCAACCTCACGCGCGAGCACCTCGACTACCATCCGGACGAGGCGGCATACCTGGCCGCGAAGCTCAAGCTCGCCGCCTATGTGGCGGAGGGCGGGTTCGCGATCGCCAACGCGGACGACCCGGCCTGGCACAATCTGCCGGCTCCGCCCGAGCGCCTGACCTTCGGGATCGCGGCAGCCGCCGACGTGCGTGGGTCGGACATCGTCGGCGACGAATCGGGGATGCGGTTCACGCTCGCGGCCGGTGGACGGAGCGCGAAGGTGGCGCTGCCGCTCCTGGGGCGGGCCAACGTGGAGAACGCGCTCGGCGCGGCCGCCGCGGCGATCGCGCTCGGCCGTGAGGTGGCGGATGTGGCCGACCGCCTCCGCGACACGCCGCAGGTGCCGGGCCGCATGGAGCGGTTGACCGACGCGCCGTGCGTCGTGCTGCGCGACTACGCGCACACGCCGGTTGCCATGGAGCGCGCGCTGGCGACGGTTCGTGCGTTGACGAAGGGGCGCCTCTTCGTGCTGTTCGGCTGCGGCGGCGATCGCGATCGCGGCAAGCGGCCGCTCATGGGGGCCATCGCGGCCCGGGACGCCGACATCACGCTGCTCACAGCCGACAACCCGCGCACCGAGAACGTGGAGCGCATCCTGGACGACATCGAAGAGGGCATGGGCGCGACCCCCCACCTCAGGATCGTCGATCGTCGCGCGGCCATCGCCCGCGCCCTCTCGATGGCGCGGGCCGAGGACACGATCCTCCTGGTTGGAAAGGGCCACGAGACGTACCAAGTCGTGGGCTCCGAAAAGCTGCCGTTCGACGAGCGGGCGATCGTCGCGGAGCTCGTTCGGGGATCCGCTCGGTGACCGCCTTCGAGTGGTCCGCCCAACGGGTGACGGAAGCGCTGGGGCTGCCACGCGCCACCTGGGAGCACGCCTACACCGGGATCTCGACCGACACGCGGACGCTCAAGGAAGGGGAGCTGTTCGTGGCGCTCAGGGGCGAGCGCTTCGACGCGCACGACTTCCTGGGCGAAGCCCGGCTCGCCGGCGTGGGCGGCGTCGTCGTGCGGCGCGGGACGCCTCGCTGGCCCGGCTTCGACTGGTTCGAGGTGGATGACACGCGCGCCGCCCTGGGCCGGCTGGCGCGCTACCGCCGCGAAGGGTTCGCCGGGCCGGTCGTGGCGGTGACCGGCACCAACGGCAAGACCAGCACCAAGGAGATGATCGCCGCCGCGCTGGCTCCTCGGTTCTCAGTGCACCGGTCGGAGCGGAACTTGAACAACCTCGTCGGAGTCCCGCTGACGGTCCTGGCGACGCCGCTCGATGCGGAGGCCGCCGTCGTGGAGTGCGGCGCCAGTCTCCCCGGCGAGATCGCGACGCTGCGCGACATCGTGCGCCCCGATGTAGCCGTCGTGACGAACGTGGAGGCGGGCCACCTGGAAGGCTTCGGCAGCCTGGAGGTCGTCCTGGAGGAGAAGGTCGCGCTGCTCGTCCGAGTGCGATCCGCCGTCGTCGGGGTGAGGCCCCCGCACTTGCCGGAGGCGGCACGGCGCGTCGCCGGCACCGTGGTCACCGCGGGGCTGGAGGGCAAGGCTGACTGGTGCCCGGAGGCGGTGACGCTCCTGCCCGACGGGCGGCCGCGCCTCCGCGTGCGCGGCGTCGAGGTCGAGCTGGCGGTCCACGGCCGCCACATGGTCGCGAACGCGCTTCTCGCGTTGGCCGTCGCCGACGCCCTCGCGGTGCCGCTCGACGAGGCGGCCGCGGGCGTGGCGCGCGCGCGCGTCCCCGGCGGCCGAAGCGAGGTGCTCGAAATCGAGGGCGTCACGATCATCAACGACTCTTACAACGCCAACCCTTCCTCGCTCGACGCGGCGCTCGATCTGTTGGCGGGCGTCTGCGGCGGGCGGCGCGCGGTGGTGGTCCTGGGATCGATGCGGGAGCTGGGCGCGGGCTCCGCGGCGCTGCACCGCGCGGCCGCCGAGCGGGTTCTGGCCGCGCGCCCGGCGGTGATCGCCGCGGTGGGTGACTTCGTGCCGGCCTTCCGCGCCGCGGCCCGGGGGTCGCCGCGGGGCGGTGAACCGATCCTCTTCGGTGACACCGCGGAGGCGATCGCGCCGCGCCTCAAGCAGCAGCTCCGCCCGGGCGACGTGGTGCTCGTCAAGGCGTCGCGCGCCGTGGCGCTCGAGCAGCTGTTTCCCCTCCTCTGGCCGGACCACGCGCCCGGCGGGACGCACTAGTGCTCTACCATCTGCTGTCCCCGTACGCGCACCAGTTCGACCTCGCGAATCTGGTCAGTTACATCTCCTTCCGGGCGGGCGCGGCCACGGTGACGGCGCTGCTCCTCGCCTTCTTCGCCGGCCCCGCCATCATCGCGCGGTTGCGGGCGCACAAGGTCGGGCAGATCGTGCGGGGCGACGGGCCGGCCACGCACCTGGGCAAGCGCGGCACGCCGACGATGGGCGGCATCATCATCCTGATCGCGACTCTCGTGCCGACCCTGCTGTGGGCGCGGCTCGACAACCGCTTCGTCCTCCTCGCCCTGTTCGCCACCGCGTGGATGGGCGCCATCGGCTTCGTGGACGACTACCTCAAGATCGTCCAGCTCAGGCCGCGCGGACTCGTGGCGCGCTACAAGCTCGCGGGCCAGATCATCTTCGGCCTCTCCCTTGGCGCGCTCCTGCTGGCCTTCCCCTGGACGGGCACGCTGCTGCCGGCCACAGCCACGACGGTGCCGTTCTTCAAGTACGTGTACGTGGTCCTGGCGTGGCCCCTGTACATCGTGTTCGTGACGCTGGTGGTGACCGGGAGCTCGAACGCCGTGAATCTCGCCGATGGCCTGGACGGCCTCGCGGCGGGACTCGGCGCCATTGCCGCCATCGCCTTTGCGGCCTTCGCTTACTTTTTCGGTCGCACCGACGCCTCCGAGTACCTGAAGGTGTTCTACCTCCCCGGTTCCGGCGAGCTGGCGATCTTCTGCGCCAGCATGATGGGCGGCTGTGTCGGGTTCCTCTGGTTCAACGCGCATCCGGCGAAGGTCTTCATGGGCGATACCGGCTCGCTGGCCATCGGCGGAGCGCTGGGGACCATCTCGATCCTTCTCAAGGCGGAGTTCCTGCTCCTGCTCGTGGGCGGCGTATTCGTCGCGGAAGCGCTCTCGGTGCTGATCCAGACCGGCGTCTTCCGCTACCGCCTGCGCCGCCGGGGCCGGGCCTACGCCGAGCAGCACCGTGTCTTCCGGATGGCGCCGCTCCATCACCACTTCGAGCAGCTGGGCTGGCACGAGTCCACTGTCGTGACGCGCTTCTACATTCTCGGCATTCTGTGCGCGCTGGTGGGCCTCTCGACGCTGAAGATCCGGTGATCCCCGCGCGCTGGCTCGGCGGCGAGATCGGCGTGGTCGGGCTGGGTCGGAGCGGCCGCGCGGCGTGCGAGCTGCTCCGGCATCACGGCGCCGCCGTCTACGCCTCCGACGCGGCCGACACCGTGCGTCTTGCCGAGACGGCGGCGGCCCTCCGCGCGACCGGCTGCGCGGTCGAGTTGGGCCGGCACGACGTCGCGCGCCTGGCCCGGGCCTCGGCGCTCGTCGTCTCGCCGGGGGTTCCACCCGGGGCGCCGCCGGTGGCCGCCGCGCGGGCGGCCGGCGTGCCCGTGATCTCGGAGCTGGACCTGGGCGCGCGCTGCCTGGCGCGGACCAGTCTGGTGGTGATCACGGGCACGAACGGAAAGACGACGACGGCGGCGCTGGCGGCGCAGCTCCTGCGCGCGACCGGGCTCGGACCCGCAGAGGCGGCGGGGAACATCGGGAAGCCGCTCTCGGCGGTGGCGCTGGAGGAGCCGGGACCCGCCTGGCTCTCGGTGGAGGCGAGCTCGTTCCAGCTCCACGACTGCCCGGCGCTCCGGCCGGCGGTCGGGGTACTGACCAACCTCTCCCCTGACCACCTCGACCGGTACACCTCGGTCGAGTCGTACTACGCGGACAAGGCGATGCTCTACCGCGACGCGACGAACGAGAGCCGGTGGGTGGTCAACGGTGACGACGAGGCCGCGACGGCCCTGGCCGCCCCTGCGGCCGGCACGCGGGAGAGGTTCTCGCTCGAGCGGCGCGCGGCCGAGGCATACTTCGACCGGGTCGCCGGATGGCTGGTGCTCCGTGGCACGCCGCTGCTTCGCCGCGCCGATCTCGCGCTCCTGGGGGACCACAACGTGGCGAACGCGCTCGCGGCGTCGCTGGCGCTGCCGCGCGATGCGGACCCTGATGCCGTCGTCGCGGGCCTGCGAGGGTTTCGCCCGCTGCCACACCGGCTGGAGCCGGTGCGCGAGGTCGGAGGCGTCTTGTGGATCAACGACTCCAAGGCGACGAACGTCGCGTCCACGCTCGCGGCGCTGAAGAGCATGGATCGCCCCGCGGTGGTGCTGCTCGGCGGGCGGCACAAGGGAGAGTCCTACGTCGCGCTTTCGCCCTGGCTGGCGCGCGCGCGCGGCGTGATCGCGTTCGGGGAGGCGGCGCCGCCCATCGAGCGGGACCTGGGCGCGGCCGCCACGGTCGTCCGCGGCGGCGACTTCGCGGACGTCATTGACCGGGCGCGGCGCATGGCCCAGCCGGGTGACGCCGTGCTGCTGTCTCCGGCGTGTTCCAGCTTCGACATGTTCGAGGACTACGAGGACCGCGGGCGCCGGTTCCGCGCCGCGGCGGAGGCGCTGTGATGGCCCGGCGCCAGAGGGTCCTCGGTTGGGAGGCACGGCTCCTGGTCATCCTCACCGCCGTGCTGGTCGTGTTCGGGCTCGCCTCCGTCTACGCCGCGTCCTCGGCCCTGGTAGAGCGCGGGCGCGCCGTGGGCGCGACCCGCGTGCTGGATCAGCTGATCGGCGCCGCGGCCGGCGGGCTCCTCCTGTTGCTCGCAGCGCGCGTCAATCTCGATCGCGTGCGCCAACTCGCCTGGCCGATGGTGCTCCTGACCGGCGCGCTCCTGGTCGTGTTGGTCCTCCCCTTCAGCTACGCCATCGCCCCCCGCATCAACGGGGCACGGCGGTGGCTGAACGTGGGCGTTTCGATCCAGGTCTCGGAGATCGCCAAGCTCGCCGTGGTCGTTTGGACGGCGATGCTCTGCGCCAAGAAGGGCACCGAAGTGCGGCGCATGCGCCGGGGCCTGCTTCCGGTGCTCACCGTCGTCGCGCCGCTCGCGGCCCTCATCCTGCTTCAGCCGGACCTCTCCACGGCCGTCGTCATCGGATTCCTCGCCCTGCTCATCTTGTTCGCGTCCGGGGCGCGCATCGGGCACTTCATCCTTCTGGGCATGGCGGCTCTGCCGCTGCTGTGGCGGCAGATCGAAGGCGCGCAATACCGCGTCCTGCGCATGACGACCTTCCTGGACCCTGGCGCGGATCGGTTGCGCGACGCCTACCAAATCGACCAGTCCCTGATCGGGATCGGGGCCGGGCAGCTGTTCGGCGTCGGGTTCGGCCAGGGGCAGCAGAAGCTGGGCTTCCTGCCATACCCCTACACCGACTTCATCTTCAGCACCATCGGCGAAGAGTGGGGCTTTCTCGGCGTCCTCTTTCTCATGATGCTGTTTTCGGCGTACGTCCTCGTGGCGCTGCGGCTCGCGGCAGCGGCGGGCGATCCGTTCCGCCAGTACCTCGGTGTCGGACTCGCTGCGATGATCGGCGTGGACGCCTTCCTGCACATGGGGGTTGGCCTGGCGATCGTCCCGACCACCGGTCTGGTGCTCCCCTTCGTCTCCTACGGACGCTCGGGCTTGGCCATCGCGCTGATCGCGACGGGTTTCCTGGTCAACCTCGGCACGCGGCGGCGCCCGGTCACCGCATGACCACGGTTCTCTTCGCCGGGGGCGGCACCGGGGGTCACCTGATGCCCGCCCTCGCGATCGCCGAGGAGATGGTGGGGCTCGATCCGTCCGTCGAGCCCTATTTCGTCGGAAGCTTGCGCGGCGTCGAGTCGGGCGTGCTGCCGCGCCGGCGCTGGCGCTACGAATTGTTGCCGCTTCAGCCCCTCCGGCGAGTGAAGTGGTGGTCCAACGTCGGTCTGCCGTGGAGCCTGTACCGCTCGCTGCGGCGGATCCGGCGAATCTTGACGCGGGAAGATCCGCGGCTGGTCGTCGGGACCGGCGGGTACGTCGCCGGGCCCGTCGTGTGGGCCGGCATCGCCCGCGGCCTGCCAGGCGTCGTGCAGGAGCAGAACGCGCGGCCGGGTCTCGCGACCCGCTGGCTCGCCCGCCGAGCGCGGCAGGTGCACCTCGGCTTTCCCGAAGCTCGGCGCCATCTGAACCCGGGACGCGGAACCGAGGTCTTCGTCACGGGCAACCCGATTCGGCCGCCGCCGGAGCCGCGGATGCCGAGAGGCGAGGCGAAGCGGAGCCTCGGCTTCTCGGCGGAGCGCCCGCTCGTCCTCGCGGTCGGCGGGAGTCAGGGGGCGCTGGCGATCAACGAGGCGGTGCGCGATGCGCTCGCCGACGGGGCGTGGCCCGAGGACGCGCAGCTGATGTGGCAGACCGGCGCCGGCTCCCACGCGGCGTTCACGGCTCACGCGGCGCCGGGCCGGATCAGCGTCGAGGCCTTCATCGATCCGATCGAGCGGGTCTACGCCGGCGCCGACGTGGTGGTCTCCCGTGCCGGGGCGATGACCCTCGCCGAGCTGGCCGGGTGGGGACTGCCGGCGATCCTGATACCGCTGCCCGGCGCAGCCGCGGGCCATCAGCTCGAGAACGCTCGCACCGTGGCTCGGGCGGGGGCTGCGGTCCTTCTGGAGCAGCGCACCGCCAGCGGTCGGCGCCTCGGCGCTGTGGCGCGGGAGCTGCTCGGCGACCCTGCAAGAATGGCCGACATGGCAGCTGCCGCCAGGAACCGGGCCCGCCCGGAAGCAGCTCGCCAGATCGCCGCCAAAGCCCTCGAACTGGTGGCACAAAAGTAGGGTCCACTCTTTCGCAACCATCGGTGGGATTTTATATTAGCCGCTCGTCAATGCGGCTTTTCGCCCCCGAAGACCCTCGCCCTGTGCACTTCATGGGGGTGGCCGGCGCCGGAATGAGCGGCCTTGCGATCCTGGCCCGGCGGCGGGGAGTGGCAGTGACCGGGTGCGACAGGGACACGGCGGGGGCGGGCGGCGCATTGAGCTCGGCGGACTTGCGGCGTGCGGGGGTGGTGGTGTTCGCCGGGCATGATCCGAGCCATCTCATTGGGGCGCGCGCGGTTGTGGTTAGCTCCGCCGTGCCGCCCGACCATCCAGAACTCGAGCGCGCCCGCACGACGGGCTTGCCCATCGTGCGGCGTGCCGAAGCGCTGGCAGCTGCGGTTTCACCCGGTCTAGTCGTCGCCGTCGCCGGGACTCACGGCAAGACCACGACGACGGCGATGACCACCGAAGCACTCGCGGCCGCCGGCCTGAATCCTACGGGAATCGCTGGCGGCCGCGTCGCGACTTGGGGCGGGAACGCCCGGATCGGGAGTTCCGAGCTGTTCGTTGTCGAGGCCGACGAATACGACAAGTCGTTTCTCGCTTTGACAGCGCAAATTGCTGTCGTCAACAACGTTGAAGCAGATCACCTCGAGTGCTATGGAAGCCTCGAGGCGCTCGAGGAAGCGTTCGCGTCGTTCGCTGGGTGGGCCCGGCGCCTGATCGTTGGCGGCGACGATCCCGGAGCCGGCCGAGTCGCACGGGGCGCGGGGCGACCAACCTGGACGGTGGGTTTTGGCGCCACGTCGGACCTGCGTATCTCGGTGGTGGAGCGGATACCGGAGCGGAGTGTCGCCAGGCTCAGCCTTCCGAATGGCGCGCAGGCTGACCTTACCCTCCGGGTACCGGGGCTGCACAACTTGAGGAACGCAGCTGCCGCTTTGGCGGTGTCGATGGAGGTCGGAGCGCCGCTCGATCCGGTCTTGGCCGCGCTGGATGAGTTTCGAGGGGTTGGTCGGCGGTTCGAGGTGGTGGGGGTGTCGCGCGATGGGGTGACCGTGGTGGATGATTATGCCCACCACGAAGCGGAGATCGCGGCCGCGATTGACGGCGCGCGCCAGGCGTTCCCGAATCGGCGCGTGGTCGCGGTGTTTCAGCCGCACCTCTATAGCCGCACCCGCGAGCACGGGCCCGCGATGGGACGGGCGCTGGCGGCGGCAGACGTCGTGGTGGTAACGGAGATCTACCCGGCGCGTGAAGAGCCGGTCGCTGGTGTGAGCGGGCGGGTCGTGTCGGACGAGGCCGAGAGCGCGGGCGTCCCGGCCCACTGGGTCCCCGAGAGGGAGCAGGTCGCGCCACGGGTGCGCGAGCTGGCCCTCTCCGGCGACGTGGTGCTGACGCTCGGCGCGGGCGACGTGACGCTCGTGGGGCCTGAGCTCCTCGGTCTGCTGGGGCAACCCGAGGGCGCGCCGGTCTGAGTTGGAAGGGACGTGTGGCCGCCGCGGCGCTGGTGCTCGTGGCGACGACGGCGCCGTGGTGGGGCCCGGCGGTTCTGGAGCCGCTCAGCTTTTTCGCGGTTCGGCGGGTCGAGGTGGTGGGAGCCCGGTATCTGCCGGCCGAAGCCATCGTCGCGGCCCTCGGCCTGGGCGACCGGGCCAGTGTGTGGGAGAACCCGGGTCGGCTGGAACGCCGGCTGCGAGCCCTCGGCGGCATTGATCGCGCGCGGGTCGTGCGTCGTCTGCCCGGAACGCTGCGCGTCACGGTGCGCGAGGTCGAGCCGGTGGCGTTGGCTCCGGGTCCGGACGGCTTGGTGGCGGTGGCGGGGGATGGCCGGCCGCTCCCGTACGATCCGACGACCGCGCCGGTGGACGCGCCGGTCCTGGCCCGGGCGGAACGGCCGCTCCTCGCGGTGCTGGCGACGATCCAGGCGACGGATCCGGGTCTCTTCAGCGAGATCGCGGCCGCGCGCGCCGCAGGGGGAGGAGAGGTGGTGCTCGAGCTTTCGGACGGGCGGGTGCGCCTCGGGACGACGGTGGATCCGGAGGTGGTGCGTTCCGTGAGTGCGGCGCGGCGCGATCTCGTCTCGCGAGGGCGGCCGTGGTCGGAGCTCGACGCGCGGTTTCGCGGCTGGGTGATCGCCCGGACGCCGCCGGCGGCGGGTCGCGCGAGCTGATGCGCGACCGTGTGGTTTGCGGGCTGGACATCGGCACGACCAAGACGTGCGCCGTGGTCGCGGAGGTGGCTGGCGATCTGCCGCGGGCGGTCGAGGCGCGGATCGTGGGCGTCGGTCGGTCGCGGACGAGCGGGGTGCGGCGCGGGGTCGTGCGCGACATAGACGAGACCATGCGGTCGGTCGCCGAAGCGGTGGCGGCCGCGGAGCGGATGGCGGGATTCAAGGTCGAAGGGGTGTACGTCGGGGTGGCGGGTGAGCACGTCCGTGCCAGCACGTCGCCCGGGGTGGTGAACGTCACGGCGCCGGAGATCCGCGAATCGGACGTGGCGCGGGTGATCGAGGTCGCGCGAGCCGTGGTCCTGCCGCCCGACAGCGAGATCCTCCACACGCTGCCGCAGGAGTACTTGGTGGACCGGCAGCGCGGGATCTCCGATCCGGTCGGGATGACCGGTACCCGGCTCGAGGTGGACGTGTTCATCGTCACGATGTCGAGCTCGGTGGCGCAGAACCTGCGAAGGTCGGTCGAGCGGGCCGGGTATCACGTGACGGGGTTCGTGCTGGAGCCGCTGGCGGCGAGCTACGCGACGCTCAGCGACGACGAGAAGGAACTCGGGGTCGCACTGGTCGAGCTCGGTGGAGGGAGCACGGACCTCGCGATCTTTCATGACGAGAAGTTCCGGCACGTCGGCACCTTCGGCTTCGCGGGCGCGCACATCACGAGCGACATCGCGCAGGGGCTGTCGGTGACGCAGGCCGACGCCGAGCGGCTGAAGGAGCGCTACGGGCTCGCGTACGAGCCCCTGGCGACGCCGGGGGAGATGGTCGAGTTGCCGGGGACGGTCGGGCAGGGCCCGCGCGAGGTGCAGCGGGAGCTTCTGGCGCACATCATCCACATGCGCCTGGAGGAGATCCTCTCGATGGTCTCGCGCGAGATCGAGCGGGAGGGGTACGCGGGGCGGCTGGCGGCCGGGGTCGTCTTGACCGGCGGGACGGCGCAGCTGGCCGGCGTGGTGGAGCTGGCGCGCGACGTGTTCGCGATGCCGGTGCGGCTGGGGATGCCGGGGCGGGCGCTCACCGGCAGCCTGACCGACGCGGTCGAGCAGCCGCGCTTCAGCACGGCGACGGGGCTGGCGCTGTATGCGATGCAGGAGGTGGCCCGCGGCGCGGCGCAGGCGGGCGCGGGCGCGATGAGCGTGGATCGAGCCTGGGGTTCGGTCCGGCGATGGTTGACCGACTTTTTCTGATCTGACCAGCGGAGCGAGAGGCGGCGTCATGAGCATCTTCGAGCTTGAGGAGACCATCACGCTGAACGCGCGGATGAAAGTCGTCGGCGTGGGCGGGGGCGGCGGCAACGCGGTGAACCGGATGGTCGCGGAACACCTGGCCGGCGTCGAGTTCATCTCGGTGAACACGGACCAGATGGCGCTCGTCAACAACCGAGCCGACATGAAGATTCAGATCGGCAAGAAGCTGACGCGCGGCCTCGGGGCCGGCGCGCGGCCGGAGATCGGTCGGCAGGCGATCGAGGAGAATCGGGACGATGTCGCCCGCGCCATCCAGAACTCCGACATGGTCTTCGTCACCTGCGGCATGGGGGGCGGCACCGGCACGGGCGCCGCGCCGATCATCGCCGGCATGGCGAGGGAGATCGGCGTGCTCGCGGTCGGGATCGTGACGAAGCCGTTTCAATTCGAGGGGAAGAAGCGGATGCGGCAGGCCGAGATGGGAATCACGGAGATGCGCAAGCATGTGGACACCATGATCATCGTGCCGAACGAGCGGTTGCTGGCGGTCGCCGGCAAGGGGACGCCCCTCGTGGACGCCCTCAAGAAGGCGGATGAGGTGTTGCTCAACGCGACGCGCGGCATCTCGGAGCTCATCAGCCGAACCGGCCTCGTGAACGTGGACTTCGCGGACGTCCGGACGGTGATGCAGAACGGGGGCTCCGCGCTCATGGGCACGGGCGTTGGTCGGGGTGAGAGCCGCGCCATGGAGGCCGCGCAGCAGGCGATATCGAGTCCGCTGCTCGACAACGTGTCGATCAACGGCGCGACCGGGGTGCTGGTCAACATCACCGGCGGGAACGACCTCACGCTGGGCGAAGTCACGCAGGTCAGCGAGATCATCCACGACTCGGTCGGCGGTGAGGCGGAAGTCATCTTCGGCAGCGTCATCGAGCCCTCCATGGAGGGCGAGCTCCGGGTGACCGTGATCGCCACGGGCTTCGACCGCCGCGACGCGAGGGAGGCGGCCGTGGGCCGCGGCTCCGGCGTGATCCAGTTCCCGCAGCGCCAGCCGGGTATGCTCCGCGCCGCGAGCGGCATGGCGCAGCAGGCCGCGGCAAGCGGGGGCGGGGGCGCGACACCGCTCGGCATCCGTCGTTCCGGGGTGACGGCGGGCGGCGCGGGGGCGGCGACCGCCCCTGCCGAGCCGCTGTCGGACATGGAGATCCCGACCTTCATCCGGCGGCAGATGGATTGACCGTGCTCGCGGGGCGTAAACGCACGATTGTGGCGGCGGTGCTCGCGCTGCTGCTCGGGGTCGGCGCCGCGGGCGCGCGCCGGGCGGGCTACCTCGGCGGGCTGAAGACCGCGCCAGCGGTCGTGGTGGCGTCGGCGCCCGTGTTCGAGATCCGCGACACGCTGCGGGCGAGCGAGACGGTGTCGCAGCTCTTCGAGCGCCGCGGGGTCAACGGAGTGGACTGGGCGGCGGTGGCGCGCGCGGTGAAGAATTTCCGAGCCGACCGGCTCCGGAGCGGGCTCATCTTCGCCTTTCGGCAGCGGCACGGCGAACCCGCCCCCCACGCCGTCGCCGTGAGGACCTCGCACGACACTCGGCTGTGGATGCGGCGGGCGGCCGAGGGCTGGGCCGCGTCGCTCGAGCGCATTCCGTGGAGGGTGGAGTGGGTCGCCGCGAGCGGGACGATCCGCTCGTCCCTGTACGACGCGATGGACGAGGCCGTGGGAGATGACGTGCTCCCGCGCGAGGAGCGCGTGCAGCTCGTGTGGGGGCTCTCCGAAGTGTACGACTGGGTGGTGGACTTCTCGCGCGACCTGCAAGACGGGGACCGGTTTCGGGTGGTGGCGGAGCGGCTGGTCTCCATCGAGGGCGAAGTGCGCTACGGGCGGGTCCTCGCGGCGCGGCTCGACCTGTCGGGGCGGCGCCTCTACGCGTTTGGCTTCGACCAGCGCGGTCGGACTGAGTTCTACGACGCCGAGGGGCGCTCGATGAAGCGCGATTTTCTGCGCACGCCGCTCGAGTTCAAGCGGATCGCGTCGGGTTTCAGCCGCAGCCGCTTCCACCCGATTCTGCGCTCCAGGCGCCCGCACCTCGGCATCGATTTCGGCGCCGCGTATGGCGCGCCGGTCCGGAGCGTCGGCGGCGGTACCGTCACGGCGGCGGGCCGGATGGGAAGCTACGGGAACATGGTGGAGATCCGGCACAACCCGCGGACCACGACGCGTTACGCGCACTTGTCGCGCCTCGGTCCGGGAATCTCCCTCGGCGCGCGCGTTGCGCAGGGCGCGACCGTCGGGTACGTGGGGGCCAGCGGGCTCGCCACGAGCCCGCACCTCCACTACGAGCTTCGCATCGGCGGCAACGCCGTGAACCCGCGCCGGCGCTTCGCCACTGGGTCCGGGGCGCCCTTGCCCGGGGCCCAGCGCCCCGCGTTCGAACAGGAAAAGGCGCGGCTGCGCGCGCTCCTGGAGCCCGAGACGACCGAGCTTCGCCAGGCGACGTGAGCCGCGCCCCGGGCGGGCGGCGCGTCGCGATGTACGGTGGAAAGTCCCTGCCTCCCTGACGTTGGCGCTGGCCGCGCGCGCTTCTCGCGAGGCGTGCGGTGGCGCTTCGCCCGATCGTGCTCGCGATCCTGGTAGCCGCCGCGTCGGTGGCGGCTGCGCTCGCACTCTACCTGGGGGTGGAGCGGGTCGGGCCGGGGGGGATCCCGCTGGCGCTGCTGCGCGCGCTCGCGTGGGGGGCGGTCGCGGCGCTCCTGGTCAATCCGGCGTGGCGGCGGCCCGGCGCCGGCGGCGTCACGGTCCTGCTCGACCACTCCCTCTCGATGTCCGATCCGTCGGGCTCGGCGCGGTGGACGGAGGCGCTGGACAGCGCGCGCGCCATCGCCGGGCGCCGGGGCCGCATCCTCCTGTTCGGCGAGGAGCCCAGGGTCTACGACGGCGCGGCGGCGCCGGACGCGCCGTCGAGCCGCCTCCTCCCGGCGCTGCGCGAGGCCGCGGCTGCGGGCGGGTCCGTGGCGATCGTCACCGACGGCGCGCTGGACGACGCGGGCTCCGTCCCGACCGAGCTGCTGCGCGCCGCGCGGGTGCTGGTCCTGCCGAGACCGGCGCGCCCCGACGCCGGAATCGCTGCGTTCGAGCTGCCCGCCGCGCTGCGCGCCGGCGACACCGTGGCGGCGGCGGTGGACGTGGTGGTGGCGGCCACCTCAGCGGGAGACACGGTGACTCTGGAGTTGCTCGAGGCCGGTCGGGTCGTGTCGCGGGCGCGGCTCGCCGTCGGCTCGGGCGGCAGCTATCGGCGCGAGCTGGTCTTCGTGCCGGCGGCGCCCGCCGGGACCGGGGAGAGAGAGGTGCGCCGCTACGAGGCGCGGGTGAGCGGGGTCCGGGGCGACGCGGAGCCGCGGGACGACCGGCGAGCCAGCCTGGCCGTGGTCGCGCGGACGAGCGTGATCGCGGTCTTTTCCGACAGCCCCGACTGGGATTCGCGCTGGCTTGCCGCGGCCGTGCGCGCCACCAGCGGAATGCCCGTTCGATACCTGGTGCGGCTCGACGGCGGAACGTGGCGTGACGCCGGCACCTTGAGGCCCGTGCCGTACGACGTAGTCCGCGCCGCCGCGACTCGGGCGGCGCTGGTCGTGGCGCACGGCACGCCGGAGGGCATCGCGGCGATCTCGCGGCTCGCGCGGGGAAGCCTGTGGCGGTGGCCGGCCGGGCGCAGCGAAGCGGCCGCACCGGGCGAGTGGTACGTGGCGCCAGCGGAGTCGGCCTCGCCTGCCGGTGCTGCGCTTTCGGGAGTGCCGCTCGAGAGCCTGCCGCCGCTCGAAGCGGTCGCCCCGCTGTGGTCCGACTCCGGGGCCTGGACCGGGCTGATGGCGCGCGAGGGCCGTCGCGGCGACGCCCGCGCGGTCGTCACCGGAGGGCTCGCGGGCGGTCGTCGCACGCTGCTGCTCAACGGCGCGGGGCTGTGGCGCTGGGCGGCCAAGGGCGGGGTGGCGCGCGAGGGATATCGTTCCCTCGTGGCGGCACTGACCGACTGGCTGCTCGAGCGGCAGCCTCCGGCACCGGCTGTGGTGACCGCCGGGCGCGACTCCTTGGCTCGCGGCCTGGCGGAGTTCCTGCCTCGGCCGGCGCTGCTTGCCTCCCAGCCCGGCCTCCTCGTCCACGGGGCTGATGAGACGATTCCCCTTCGCCATGCCGGCTGGCTGTACTGGGCGGTGCTCGGTGCACTGGTGACCGAGTGGATCGCGCGGCGCCGCAAGGGGCTCTTGTGAGCGGCGGCGCCGGAGGCCCGGAGCCGGGGCTCTGGTCGAGGCTCAAGCGTCTCGCGCTCTCCGATGTCGGCGTGCTGGTCCGCGGCCTCGGGCGGATCGAGCTGGACTCCTTCGAGCGAACGCTGATCGAGGCGGACCTCGGCGTGGCGGCGAGCGCGGAACTGGTCGCGGACGTGGCCGAGCGGGCGCGCCGAGGCGAGCTCACGAGCCCGGAGGACGTGCGCGGCGCGATCGAGGACCGTCTCGTCAGCATCCTCGATCCCCGCGACGGTCGCGATCCCGGTGCGCTGGCGCGCGCAGAGCCCGGTCCGACGGTCGTGCTGGTCGTGGGCGTGAACGGCTCGGGGAAGACGACCGCGGCGGCCAAGCTCGCCGCCCGGCTCGGCCGGGAAGGCAGGCGCGTCCTCCTCGCCGCGGCCGACACGTACCGCGCTGGCGCGGCGGAGCAGCTCGAAGAATGGGCGGCGCGGCTCGACCTGCCATGCGTCACGGGAACGAGCGGCGCCGATCCGGCCGCGGTCGCGTTCGACGCCGTGCAGGCCGCGACGGCGCGCGCCCGTGACACGGTCATCGTGGACACCGCGGGCCGCCTCCACACTCAAGACGGCCTGATGCAGGAGGTGCAGAAAGTGGCACGCGTGGTGGGGCGCCGATCACCGGGCGCCCCACACGAGACGCTGCTGGTGCTCGACGGGTCCACGGGCCAGAACGCGGTCCAACAGGGCAGGGTCTTCGCGGGGGCGCTGCCGATCACCGGCCTGTTCGTCACCAAGCTCGACGGCACGGCCCGCGGCGGGACGGTGGTGGCGCTGCGCCGCGAGCTCGCGCTCCCCGTGCGCTTCCTCGGCGTGGGAGAGGCGGCCGGCGACCTCGAGGTTTTCGATCCCCGGACGTATGCGAAGCGCCTCCTCGCGGACTGAGCCCGGGCTCCGGCTCGAGACCCCGGCCCAGTTCCTCAAGGGCGTCGGCGGGCGGCGCGCCGAGCTGCTCGCCAGGCTTGGGGTCGGGTCGGCGCGCGACCTGCTCTACCACATTCCCTTCCGCTACCTGGACGCCACGACCGTGACCCCGATCGGGCGCGCGCGCTCCGGCACGGTGGGAGCGGACGTGACCGTCGTCGGGCGCGTCGTCTCGACGGGCGTCATCCCGACGCGGAGCGGCCTCCGGGTCTTCCAGTGCGTGCTCCAGGACGACAGCGGGCTGATCGAGTGCGGCTGGCCCGGTCGGCCGTTCCTCCAGCGCCACATCTCGAAGGGCGCGCTCCTCCTCGCCAGCGGCCCGCTGCGGCACTTCCACGGCAAGCAGCTTCAGCCGCGGGAGTGGATCGTCTTGGGGGGCGAGGAGGACGAGCCGCCCTCGCGAGGCATGGTGCTGCCCGTCTACCGCTCGACGGAGGGGCTCACCGTGCGCCAGCTGCGCGGGCTGGTGGAGAAGAACCTGGGTGTGCTCCTGCCGCTGGTCGAGGAGGGGCTGCCGGCGCAGTGGCGCCAGGCGGCCGGTGTCGCGGCTCTGCCGCGGGCGCTGCAGCTGGCGCACCGGCCCGCGAGTCTGGCGGACGCCGAGGTGGGGCGGCGGCGGCTCGCGTTCGAGGAACTGGTGCTGCTCCAGCTCGTGCTGGCGCGCGCTCGCTGGCTGGCGAAGCGCTCTCGCGCCGGCATCCGGTTCGAGGTGAAGCGCGACCTGACGACCAGACTCCGGGCTCACCTCCCTTTCGAGCTCACGAGCGCCCAGAAACGGTGTCTCAGGGAGATCGTCGCCGACCAGACGTCCCCCGTCCGCATGCATCGCCTCCTCTCGGGCGATGTCGGGTCGGGCAAGACGGTGGTGGCCCTGTTCGCGATGCTGGTCGCGGTCGAGAACGACTGTCAGGCAGCCATGATGGCTCCCACGGAGATCCTGGCCGAGCAGCACGCGGAGACGCTCACCCGGCTTCTCGCTCCGCTCGGTCTGTTGCCCGAGCTCCTCGTGGGCCGGCTGTCGGGGGCCGAAAAGGCGGCGATTCGCGAGCGGTTGGCCGCGGGCGCGACGCCGCTCGTCGTCGGCACGCACGCGCTGATCCAGGAGGACGTGGAGTTCAAGCGGCTGGGCCTGGCGGTGATCGATGAGCAGCACCGCTTCGGCGTGGCGCAGCGGGCCTTGCTGGCCCAGAAGAATGCCGTGGAGGGCCCCGACGTGCTGCTCCTCACGGCTACGCCGATCCCGCGGACTCTCGCGCTGGCGACCTATGGCGACCTCGACATCTCGCGGCTCGACGAGCTGCCGCCCGGGCGCGGGCGGGTGCGCACCGCGATCCGCGGCGAGCGCTCGCGAGCGAGGGTGTACGACTTCGTGCGGGCCGAGGTCGCCGCCGGCCGGCAGGCGTACGTGGTCTATCCGGTCATCGACGAGAGCGAGAAGCTCGACCTTCGGGCTGCCGCGAAGATGGCGGTGTTCCTCGCCAAGGAGATCTTTCCGGGGATCGCCGTAGGGTTGGTGCACGGCCGCCTCCCCGCCGAAGAGCGCGACGTCGTGATGAGGCGCTTCCGCTCCAACGCGATTCGGGTGCTGGTCGCCACCACCGTCATCGAGGTGGGGATTGACGTGCCGAACGCCACGGTGATGATCGTCGAGCACCCGGAGCGGTTCGGCCTCGCGCCGCTGCACCAGCTCAGGGGACGGATCGGGCGGGGCGCCGCAGCGAGCCACTGCATCCTGATGCCGGGGGAGGGGGCGAGCCTGGAGCGGCTGCGGCGCTTCGCGGCGACGCAGGATGGCTTGAGGATCGCGGAGCTTGACCTGACGGAGCGGGGGTACGGCGAGCTGGTGGGGGCGAAGCAGGCGGGCCCGGTGGAGCTGCGCTACGCCGACTTCGGGCGGGACGGAGACCTGCTCGCGCTCGCGCACCGCCTCGCGCGGGAGGCCATCGCGGACGATCCTCATCTGGGTGCGCCGGCGCTCCGGCCGGTCGTGGCCGAAATCGGGCGGCGGTTCGAGCGCGGGTTGGAGCTGTTTCGGGCCATACCCGGGTAGCGACACCCCGTCGCCGGCCGCCTGTTGCCACGACTTGGCGAGAGGTACACATTAGCGGGGTCGTGTCCCCCTGGTCCGATGGTATGCGGTTCGCGCGCTGCGGCATCCGGGCCGGCCTGACCGTCCTCGGTGCCGTTGCGACGGCCACCTGCGACCTCCCCGACATCCTCACCGAGCCGGGTGTCGAGGACGTCGTGGTCAGCTTCTCGACGGAAGACTCCACGCTCGTCCTCGGCAGCACGGTGGCCGTTCCCGTGGCCGTCACGCTGAACGGCGAGCCGTTCGCCGAGGCGCGCCTCCGGGTGAGTTCCTCGGACACGACGGTGGTCGGAGTGAACGCGGCGGGCGACTCGCTGATCGCGCGCAAGCGCGGGCGAGCGACGGTGACGGTCGAGCTGGTCAGCTCCGCGCTGCCCGATTCGGCGCCCTCCGTCGCGCGCACCTTCCGGGTCGTGGTGGACGCCATCGCCCTCGATTCTTCGTCGGTCACCTTCCTCAGCCTGCGCGACACCGTCCGCCTGGAGGCGACGGTGACGGACGCGGCGGGCGCCGAGGTGTCGGGCGCGACGGTGAGCTGGCAGTCATCGGATCCGTCGGTCGTGGCTGTGAACTCGAGCGGGCGGCTGCTGGCGAGCCGGGTGGGCACGGCCCAGGTGCGGGCCGTCGTGGACTTCGACACGGCGCGGGCGGGCGTCCTGGTGCGCAACGACGCGGTGGCGATCCGCTTGTCGCCGGATGCGGCGTCCCTGACCAGCGTCGGCGACGAGCTCGTTCTTTCGGTGGCGGTCTTGAACCGGCGCAGCGATACCATCCCGGCCGCACCGGTCAACGTGCGGTCGCAAGACACGCTGGTGGTCCGGCTGTCGCCGTCGCGGGACCGGGCC
>JACQVG010000210.1 GCA_016209905.1 Gemmatimonadota bacterium
CCACCCCCATCCCCCGGAGCCGGCCGCGGGCCGGCGCGGCATCCGCTACCGGCGCGGGTCGCGGTCCACGGGCGGGCCGGCCGAACCGGCTCAGGTCCCGCTGGTCGGCGTGGTGGAAGTGTCCGAAACGCCGGAGCCGAGCGTTCGGCCCAAGCGGCGGAAGGCCGGGACCACGCGGAAGCGCGGCGCCCGGCGCGAGGGCAAGAAGCCGAACGGCCCGTCCGCGCCGGAGGCGTGAGTCCCGAGCCGCTCCCGAGCGCCTTCTTCGCACGTCCCACCAAGACGGTGGCCCGCGACCTGCTCGGCCGGCTCATCGTCTCCACCGTGGACGGCGGGCGGTGCGTGGCCCGCATCGTGGAAACGGAAGCGTACCTCGGACCTGACGACCCGGCGAGCCACGCGGCGGGGTGGCGACGCACCGCGCGCAACGAGGTCATGTATGGCGAGCCGGGGCGCGCGTACGTCTACTTCACCTACGGCATGCACTGGTGCCTCAACGTGGTGACCGAGCGCGCAGGGTTCCCCGGCGCCGTGCTGCTGCGCGCCATCGAGCCGCTCGCGGGAACCGAGACGATGCGCCGCCGGCGCGGCGGCGTCCCGGATCGCCTCATTGCCTCGGGCCCGGCGCGCCTCGCGCAGGCGCTGGGCCTGGATCGGCAGCACAACGGGCACCCTCTCGGCGAGGCGCCGCTGTGGATCTCGGCCGGCGAGCCGGTGCCCCGGCGCCGGCAGCGGGCGGCGGCCCGGGTGGGGATTCGCGAGGCGACCGACTGGAAGTTGCGCTTCTTCGAGCTCGGCAACCTCTTCGTGAGCAGAACCTGAGAAGGAGCACACGGGGATGAGATGGCTCATAGCGATGGCGGGGGCGCTCGCGATCGGCGCGACGGCGGACGGCTGGCGCGCTTCGGTCTCCTCGGGTGTGGAGCTGAGCGAACGCGACGGGTCGCTCACGGTGGGGACCGGGCCGGCCGTGGACCTCTGGCCGGACGCTGCCCGCCCACTGGCCGGCGCGTATGGCATACGAGCCACGCTCCGCAAGCTCGGCGGCCGGCGGCACGAGGGGTACGGCTTCCTTTTCGGCGGCCGCCACCTCGGCACCGACAGCGCCACCTACTCCTACGTGATGGTCCGCGGGGATGGAAACCTGCTGGTCAAGAAGCGCTCCGGCGCCGCGCTGACGGTCGTGCGCGACTGGAGCCACTACGCCGCCATCCGCCCGGACGACGCCGAGCACCGCGCCGAAAACCGGCTCGAACTAGGGGTGACGCCGCGGGAAGTCGTGGTGCGGGTGAACGGCACAGAGCTGGTCCGCGTTCCCGCCCGCGAGCTCGTAACGAGCGGAATACCGGGGCTTCGCGTCAGCCACCAGATGCGGCTCGAGGTGACCGGCTTCGAAGCGAGGTAGGGGGAGGGGGGAGGGGGCGGGCCGGCGGTCCGCCTCTCCGTCTCACTGCCTGGACGTCACATCGTCCTCGTGCGCGCCGAGGAATGCGTAGCGCAGCCCGAACTCGAAGCTGTGCGAGCTGCCGTCGAGCAGAAAGTCCCGCCCCTGAGGGCTGCCCTGGTAGTGGCCGTAGAGCGCGAGCTTGGGTCCCAGGCGCAGCTGTAGGCCGGCCAACAGCAACGCGAAACCACCGGAGCTCCGGTCCTCCAGCGCTCGCTCGACGGTCGTCTGATGCGAGCTGGACAGCGTCGTGTCGGGGTTGACGCCGGCGTTCGCCAGCGTCTCGATCACGAAGCCGCCGCCGAGGTAGGGTTGCAGGGGGGCGTTGCCCGGCAGGACGACCACCGCGATCTGAATGCGGCGCATGCCGTCGAAGACGATCGGAACCGCCGACGGGACGCCGGAGAAGCGGAAGGTGTCAACCTCGGTCGTCGGCGATTGCGAGTACCCCAGGTACAGCGCGCTACGGCGCGCCGTGATCAGCCACTCACCCCCGACCTGGGCGACGAAGGTCTGGCCGCCGGTAGGCAGCGTGTAGCCGAGCGTGCCGCCCTTGGCGCCCCAAAACCACCGCTGCTGCCAATCTTGGGTCTGCGCGGCCAGCGGGGCCGCACCGGCGAGGGCGGCGAGCGCCGCGCCCAGCAGGGGCCGATGTCGAGCCATCGAGTTACCTCCCCGTCGCGGAACGCCCAGCGGAAGGTTGCGATGTCGGGGCGAGCGCCGCGCCGTAAAGTATCGCGTTGGTGAGCAGCCTGAAGGTCCCATGCGTCTGCCCGCGATGCTGCGGCCTAAACCCGAACATGATCGCGCGACCCGAGCCGACCGGTGCCTCGAGGAGGGCGGCGCGGCCGGCGAGAGCTTCCGGCCCTTCCACATAGCCCGACAGCAGCGGGTTCCGGTCGCGCGGATACGACGCAATCGCGCGGGCACCGCTGGCCGTGTCCAGAATCGCGCTGGAGACGAAGTAAATCGCCGCCGTCGTGTCCATTCCGGACGCGATCGGATGGCCGCGGTCCAGGACGGCCTCGAAGATAGACCCCGGCGCGGAAAAACGCGAGAGATTCGATGGGTCGCCGCGCCGCGTGGTGCGCACCACGACGCCCGGCGCCCCGAGCTCGCCGATCGCGTAGCGCGAGGCCTGATCGAGCGCGATGACCGTCCCGCCGTCGCGGAGAAACGTCCGCAGCGCCTCGCCCCCGGCGGCGCCCAGACCGCCGGTGAAGCGCGCCGGCAAGCTGTCCGGCTGCCGGCCCCGGCGGATGGCGCTAGCGCTTTCCGACGGAAGGATGACCACGTCGAAGCGGCGGAGCAGGTCGCCACGCCTGATCAGCGAATCGCTCACCGAGGCGAAGGGCACGCCCAGCCGCTCGAGCACCCAGCGCGTCCACCCCTCGTCCATGCTGGAGTTCCAGGATCGGTACAGGGCGACGCGCGGCGTGTGGCGCAGCACCAGGGAGCCGGTCGGCAGCGAGACGGCGCGCGCCGCGACGCCCTCGAACCCGAACTCTCGCGCGGCGGTCTCGACCGCCATCCGAGCGCCCCGCACCACTAAGGTGCCGGCCGGCCACTCGCGCCCGGAGGCACTGAAGCGCGCCGGGGCGATCGCGACCGCTCCGCCCGCGGCCAATGCCCGCCACGTCGCCGTGATCTCGCCATTGGTCCGGTTCGCCAGCAGCACTACGTCCCCGTCGTCGATCACGCGGCCGGGAGTCACCGCGACCGTGTCCACGCGCTCCAGGTCCGCGGCGAACGCCGTGATTATCGAGTCAACCGCCACACCCATCTGCAGCGGCAGCGTCCAGCCGGCCACGTCGTACGGCGGGATCGGCGGGCCTCCGGGATACTCGCGCCGGTCGGGGAAGGCCTGCCGGTCGAAGAGGTCCTTGGCGTGAGCGCGGAACGGCTGGTCGAGCCGAATGACCAGGGAGCCAGCATCGTACCAGCGCCCGTCGGCGGCGAAGCGGGCCCGCGCCCGGTGAACCTCGACGCCCGTCGCGATGAGGAGATTCGCCAGATGCGCGCCCGCGGCGGCGTCGCGCTGCGTCGCCGGGATCACGTAGGCGACCGGCGGCCCCGTGCGGCCGGCCTCCACGGCGCGGCGTCCCAGACGCACAAAGCGCTGGACGAACTCTGCGCGCTGGCTCGCCGCGAGCCGCACCAGAGCCAGGGCGGCGACCAACTCGTAGTCCACGATGTCGCGCAAGCGCCAGCAGCCGCCGCGCCACGGCGACGGATAGTCCACGCCGCGCGGCGGTTGCTCGACGGCCGAATCGGGCAGGCAGAGCGGCGAGGCGAGGCGCGCGCTCGCCGCCTCGGAGAGGATTCCGATCATATTGTGCCGCATGGGGGTCGAGCGGACGCCCCCGTTCCACCACAGGTCGAATCGGGCCTGGTGCTGCACCCCGGTGTAGCCCGCATCCCCCAGCGCGGCGGCCATCACCGCACCCACGAGATTCACCCCGGCGACCAGCATGCCGTCGAGGTTGGGGTTCACGGGGTCGGCGAACGGCGGGACGAAGAGGCGCGCGCCGGTGCTCCCCATCTGATGGACGTCGTAGACCACCTCCGGAAACCAGTCGCGGTACATCACGCGCGTCAGGAGCCGGGTCTCCACCTGGGTTAGCATGAACCAATCGCGGTTGTTGTCGTGGCCCACATATGGGTGGTACAGCCAGGGCGGTGACGACCCGTCGTACGGCGTGCCCCGGGTGCTCCGGTACCACTCCCCGACGATGTCCACTCCGTCGGGGTTGGCGGACGGGACGAGCAGCACGACGACGTCGCGCAGCGCCGCGCCGAGAAGCGAATCGGCCGCGAGGCGGTAGGCCAGCTCCATCGCCATCTGGCTCGACGCGATCTCGGTCGAGTGGATCGCGCACGTGATGAGGATGACGGTCGGCTGCGACCCGACCAACCTCGCCTCCTCCGCGTCCTCCAGCGTGCGCGGGTCGGCGAGCCGTCGCTGCGCCGCCATGAGCGCCGCGCGCCGCGCCAGGTTCGCGGCATCCGAGATGGTGACGAGCAGGTACGGCCGCCCCTGCGTCGTCGTCCCGAGAGTATCCACGCGCACCTTCGGCGAAGCGGCGGCCAGGCGGTTGAAGTATTCGCCAATCTGCCGCCACGAGGCGAGCATCGAGTCGGCCCCGACGCGGAAGCCTAGGACTGACTCTGGGGTCGGAACCGGCGCCGTGATGAGGTGATGTGGTGACGTGGTGGGGGTCGGAACCTGAGCGGTGATGGGGTGATGAGGTGATGTAATGATGAGGAGCAGAACGGCCAACCCGACTGACCGCTGCATCCTGCCAGCCGCTGCAACTCTGCAACTCTGCAACTCTGTCATATGACTCCCAGCTTCCTTCCTGTCTTCCTAAACGCCTCGATCGCGAAATCCAGATGTTCTCTCGTGTGTGCGGCGCTGACCTGGCACCGCACTCGCGCCTGCCCCTGCGGCACCACCGGATAGCCGAAGCCGGTCACGAAGACCCCCTCCTCCAAGAGCAGCTCGCTCATTCGGATGGCGCGAGCCGTTTCCCCCAGGATCACCGGGATGATCGGCGTCTCCCCGGCGAGCGGCTTGAAGCCGGAGTCCTCCAATGCCCCTCGGAAGTAGCGCGCGTTGTCGTGCAGCCGGGCCACGCGCTCGGGATGCGCCGTGACGTAGCGCACCGCCGCCAACGCGCTCGCCGCGACGGTCGGCGGGAGGGCGTTGGAGAACAGTTGCGGGCGCGAGCGCTGGGTGAGGTAGTCGCACAGCGCCGCCGAGGATGCCGTGAAGCCCCCCGCCGCGCCGCCCAGCGCCTTGCCCAGCGTACTGGTGACGATGTCCACGTCGCCCATCACTCCGGCGCGCTCGGCGGTGCCGCGCCCGGTCGCCCCCATCACTCCGGTGCCGTGCGAGTCGTCCACTGCGACGATCGCGCCGTGGCGCCGCGCCAGTTCCACGATGTCGGCCAGCCTCGCCACGTCGCCCTCCATCGAGAAGACGCCGTCGGTGAAGACCAGCCTGGTTCGCGCCCCCTTCACCGCCTCCAGCTTCTCCCTGAGGTCGGCCATGTCGGAGTGCCGGTACACCAGGGACTGGCACTTGCCGATGGTTCGCGCCAGGCGCACCGAGTCA
The DNA here is from genome assembly GCA_016209905.1 of Gemmatimonadota bacterium. Taxonomy (GTDB): domain Bacteria; phylum Gemmatimonadota; class Gemmatimonadetes; order Gemmatimonadales; family JACORV01; genus JACORV01. The sequence continues at coordinate 5,562 of JACQVG010000210.1, forward strand.
ATGATGGACGCGTGGTTGAGCTGGTCGGAGATGACCGCGTCCCGCTCGCCGAGGATCGTGGGGCACAGTCCCTCGTTCGCGTTCCAGCAGGACACGTACGACAGCGACGCCTCCGTTCCCACCAGCGCCGCCAGGGCCGCCTCCAGCTCGCGGTGGATCGTGAACGTCCCGCAGATGAAGCGGACGGATCCCGTGCCCGCCCCGTACCGGTCGAGCGCCGCCTTGCCAGCCGCGATCACCTCCGGCTCGTCGCACAGGCCCAGATAGTTGTTGGAGGAAAGGATCACGACGTCTCCGCGCCCCTCCATCCGCACGCGGGCGCTCTGCGGCGAGTCGAGGAAATTGAGCCGCTTGTACACGCCGGTCCGCTTGAACTCTTCCAGCTCCACCTGGAGCCGCGCGGTGAAGGTGCTCGCCATGGCGATCAGGGCCCGATGGAAAGAACGACTTTGCCGGCGTCCCCGTCCCGAATGGCGGCGAGGGCGTCCTCGATCCGTTCGAGCGGGAAGCGGTGCGTGATCACCGGCCGCGGATCGAACCGTCCGGACGTCAGGTACCGCTGCATCTGGTGCCACGTCTCGTACATCCTGCGGCCGATCACCCCGTAGATCGTGATTCCCTTGAAGATGATCTCGGCGGAGAGGTTGATCGGCACCGCGTCCCGCGGGATCCCGAGCAGCTGCACCCGGCCGCCGTTCCGCACCAGGCGCAGCGCCGCATGCAGCGCGTGCGCCGCTCCGGACATCTCGCACACCACGTCGGCGCCGTCGCCTCCCGTCAGCTCCATGACCGCTGCGTCCACGTCGTCCTGCTTGGCGTGGAGCGCGCGCGCCGCGCCCATGGTGCGCGCCAGCGCCAGCCGCTTCGGTTTGACGTCCACCGCCACGACCGCCCTCGCCCCGGCGGCCCGCGCGACCCCCACGGCGAAACACCCGATCGGCCCGCACCCCAGTACCAGCACCACCGCGTCGGAGACCTCCGCGGTGAGGACGGCATGAAAGGCGTTGCCCATGGGATCCATGACGGCGCCGATCTCGGTGGGGATCCCGTCCAGCCGCACGACGTTGGTGGCCGGCATGGCGTGGTACTCGGCGAACGCGCCGTCCTGATCCACGCCGATGATGGACGTGCGCCTGCAGATGTGGCCGTTGCCGGTCCTGCACTGGCGGCACCGCCCGCAGACGATGTGTCCCTCGGCCGTCACGAGTTGGCCGCGCTCGAAGGTGCTTCCGACCGCGCTGCCCGTCTCGACGACCTCTCCCGCGAACTCGTGCCCCAGGACGAGCGGCGGCTTGATTCGTCCCGCGGCCCACTCGTCCCAGTCCGCGATATGGAGGTCCGTGCCGCACACGCCCGCGTGGTGGACGCGGATCAGCACGTCGGAGGGGCCGCACCGGGGCTTGGGGACGTCGCGCACCTCGAGCCCCGGCCCCGGTGCCGCCTTGACGATCGCTCTCATCCGACCTCGGGACGCAATCGCGGCAGAGCCCGGGGGCACCGTCGCCAGGCATTCGCAGCCGACCTGAAGCCGGCCGGTTTCAGCTGATGGACCTCACATACCCGCCATCAACCTGGAGCACGGCGCCGGTAATATACGACGCGCGTTCCGAGGCGAGGAAGGCGACGGCCGCGGCGACTTCTTCGGGCTCCCCCATGCGCCCGAGCGGCACGGCGGCGATCGGCGCGTCGAGGACCGCCGCGGCCGAGGTCCACGGCTAGGCGGCGCCCTCCACGCGCACCGCGCAGCACTTGAATTCGGGGATCTTCGCGTACGGGTCCAGGGCGGGGTTAGTCAGCAGGTTGGCCGCCGCCTCTCGGAAGTGGAAGGGCAGGAACAGCTGGCGGCGCTGCACCCGGTCCGAGATGCGGGCGGCGATCAGGATCGCGTTGCGCCGGGAGACGAGTCGCACCGGGTCCCCGTCAAAGACCCCCAGCTCGGCCGCGTCGGCAGGGTTGAGCTCCACCGTCGGCACCGGTTCACGAGCATCGAGCCCCTTGGCACGCCGCGTCATGGTGCCCGTGTGCCAGTGATAGAGCTGGCGCCCCGTGTTCATCATGAACGGGTACTGGTCGTTCGGCAGCTCGGAGGGAGGCAGATACTCCACCGGCACCATCGTGCCGCGGCCGTCCCCGGTCGGGAATCGGTCGGCGAAGAGGAACGCCGCCCCGCCGCTCTCCCGGTCCGGCACGGGGTACTGAAGTCCCGCCATGTCGAGCCGCTCGTACGTCACGCCCGCCCACGACGGCGTCACCGCCGCGATCTCCTCCATGACCTCCCGCGGGTCCGCGAACGGCGCCGGCAAACCGGCGCGGTTCGACAGCTCGATCAGGATCTCGAGATCGCCGCGCGCCTCGCCCGGGGGCTCGCAGGCCTTCCGGACGCGCTGGATGCGGCGCTCGGTGTTCACGAACGTCCCGTCCTTTTCCGCGTAGGACGCTCCGGGCAGCACCACGTCGGCGAGCCGCGCCGTCTCGGTGAGGAACAGGTCCTGCACGGCGAGGAACTCCAGCGCCTGGAACCAGTGCTCGGCGTGCGCCACGTCCGGATCGGAGATGATCGGATTCTCGCCGAAGATGTACATCCCGCGAACCGGCGAGCCCTCCGCGACGACCTCCGTGACCCGCAGTCCCGGCGTCAGCGAGAGCGACTCCTCCGGGACGCGCCACGCCGTGGCGAAGCGCCGGCGCACCGCCGGGTCGGCGACGGACTGGTAATCGGTATAGAACATCGGGATCGCCCCCACGTCGGAGGCGCCCTGCACATTGTTCTGCCCGCGGATCGGTATCATGGCGGCGCCCCACCGGCCGATCATCCCGGTCGCCAGGATCAGGTTGAGGAGCGAGGCCACGATGTCCGTTCCCGCGGCGTGCTGGGTAAGGCCCATCGCCCATAGCGTGGAGCTGCGCGGCCCCCGCGCGAAGAGCTCCGCGGCCTGCGCGATGTCGGCCGCGGGCACGCCCGTGATCGTCTGAGCCCGCTGCAACGTGTACGGCTCGACGGCGGCCCGGACGGCGTCGAAACCGTGGGTCCGCCCCGCGATGAAAGCCCGGTCGTGCAGATCCCGGGTGATGATGTGCCACAGCATGGCGTTGAAGAGCGCCACGTCGGTGCCGGGCAGGAGATGGAGGTGGATGTCGGCACGCTGGGCCAGCTCGATGCGGCGCGTGTCGGCCACGATCAGCTTGGCTCCCCTGCGCTGCGCCCGCTTCACCGCCGCGCCGAACACGGGGTGGGCCTCGGTCACGTTGGCGCCGGCGACGAAGATGACGTCCGAGACCTCCTCGACCTCCCGCATCGAGCCCGACGCCGCGGACGTATTGAGGGCGCGCTGCATCGCGGCCACCGACGACGAGTGGCATAGCCGCGTGCAGTGGTCCACGTTATTGGTGTTGAAGCCCGCGCGAAACATCCTCTGCAGGACGTAGTTCTCCTCGTTGGTGCACTTCGCGGAGCAGAACACCGCCAGGGCGTCCGGACCCCGCTCCCGGCGGATGCGCGAGAGCTCCTGGGAGACGAGCTCCATCGCCTCGTCCCAGGTCGCCTCGCGGAACGGTTCGTACCAGGAGGCCGGCGTCGCGACGCGGTCGCGCACGTCGTCGGGGCCGCGCGGGATGTGACTGAGGCTCGCCAGCGGCTTGCCGACCGCGCGCTCCGGCGGCCGCGGCTTCGGCCGCTCGCCTTCGTCGTCGATCGAGAGCCACGGTCCGCGCCGGCGCTCCGCCGCGGGGCCCTCGTAGCGCCACCGGTCGCGCCGCTTGACCCATCCCCGCCGGATCAGCGGCGCCCTGAGTCGGTCGCGGTGCTGGGGGAAGTCGTACCCGAACCTCCCCTTGACGCAGGTGGAGCCGCTGTTCGGCGTGTCTTCCTCGATCCACGGACTGGTCACGCGCACCACGGCGTTCTCGCGCACGTGCAGGTCCACCTGGCAGCCGACGCCGCAGTACGGACACACCGACCGCACCGCCCGCTCCGGCGCCGCGACCCGCTCCTTGGGGAACCGGCGCGGCGGGAGCACTTCGTGGATGGCGCCGGTCGGGCACACGCGCACGCATTCGCCGCACCAGGTGCACGCCGCGTGGTCAGGATCGCCGTCGCCGCCGACCACGATCTCCGCGCGCTCGCCGCGCTGCGCCACGTCCAGCACCCCGACGACCTGGAGGTCCGCGCACGCCCGCACGCAGCGGGTGCAGAGGATGCAGGTGCTCATGTCGTGCCGGATCATCGGGTCGCCCGGGCGCTCGTCGCCCGTCCGCAGCGCCAGCTCGTGGTGGCGTTCGGGGCGCAGCGGCACCGCGTACCGCCGGAGCAGTCGCTCGAACTCGTTCGGACCGCCGCCATCGAAGCCCGCCGCGCCGACTGCCACGTCCTGGCCGTCAGGCGCGAGACGGTCCGTGGGGTAGCGCTCGAGCAGCAGGCCGAGCACGCTCCGGCGGTTGGCCACCGCCGCCGGCGTCTCGGTCTCGACGGCCATCCCCTCCTCGGCCTGCGCGGCGCACGCCGCCATGAGTTTCGGCGCGCCCGCGACGCTCACCAGGCAGAGGCGGCACGAGCCGACGACCGGCAGCCTCGGGTACCAGCACAGCGTCGGGACGTCGATGGCGAGCCCTCGCGCGGCGTCGAGGATCGTCGCGCCGTTGGGGACCGTGACGGCCCGCCCGTCGATGCTGAGCGTGATCATGGTGAGAAAAAAATAGTACGTCGAATCCCTGTCGAGCGCAAAACCGCGCGCCAGAAAGTATTGCGCCTTCGCGCGACTGTTATATATTCGCCTCCAAGACGTTACGGCCTCCGCGGAGACGAACTGGTTGGCGGTATCCCGTCGAGAATTCCTCAAGCGTAGTTCGACCGCACTGGCGACCATCGGTGTCGTCACGAGTCGCGGTCACGCCGGTGCCTCCCCCGCATCACTCCCGCTGCCCCAAGCCGATGGTTCGATTCGAGAGATGGCGCTCCTGGCGCTCGACGCCGCGCGCAGCGCCGGCGCGAGCTACGCGGATGTCCGCGTGAGCGGCGTTCGCACCCAGTCGGTCGAGACGCGGGAGAACCGCGTCACGGATCTTTCGGACGGCGAGAGCTTCGGCTTCGGGATTCGCGTGCTGGTGGGTGGAGCGTGGGGCTTCGCGGCCAGTCGCGACCTGTCGCGCCCGGAGGTCCAGCGGGTCGCGCGCGCGGCGGCCCAGCAGGCCCGCGCCAACCGCCGCGCCCTGGAGCGCCCCATCGTGCTGGCCCCCGCCGACCCCGTTCCCGACGGCCGGTGGAGCAGCCCGGCGCGGATCGATCCGTTCGAGGTGCCGGTCGAGCAGAAGGTGGATCTGCTGCTTCGCGCCAACGCGGAGGCGCTGCGCGTGCGGGGCGCCCGCTTCGTCAGCTCGTCCATGGACTTCGTCAGGGACGAGCGAACCTACGCCAACACCGACGGAACCTTCACGGTCCAGACGGTGGTGCGGTCGGACCCCGCCATGACCGTGACGGCCGTGGCGCCCGACGCCTCCGACTTCCAGAGCCGCCAGTCCGACGACGTGCAGCCGATGGGCATCGGCTACGAGCACGTCGAGCAGAGCGACTTCATCGGGAACGCGCCACGGTGGGCGGAGGAAGCCGTCCAGAAGCTGAGCGCCCGGTCCGTGGACGCGGGCAGCTACGATCTGGTGCTGCACCCCACGCACCTGTGGCTGACCATCCACGAGTCCATCGGCCACCCGACCGAGCTCGACCGCGCGCTCGGCTACGAGGCCAACTACGCCGGCACGAGCTTCCTCGCCCCGCCGCGCGACATCATCAACCGCTTCCGGTTCGGCTCCGAGATCATGAGTGTCCAGGCCGACCGGCGGCAGCCCGGCTCGCTCTCGGCGATCGGCTGGGACGACGACGGCGTACCGGCCGACGAGTGGCTCCTGATCCGGAACGGGATCGTCACGGACTACCAGACCACCCGCGACCAGGTCGCCTGGATCTCTGATCTGACCGGTGTCCGGCGCTCCCACGGCTGCTCCTACGCGCAGACGTGGGCGGATGTCCAGTTCCAGCGGATGCCCAACGTCTCGCTCCTGCCGGGGGAGCAGGATCTCTCGGCGGAGGACCTGATCGCCGCCACCGATCGCGGCATCTACATCCAGGGCGCCGGCGCCTACTCCATCGATCACCAGCGCTACAACTTTCAATTCGGCGGCCAGGTCTTCCACGAGATCCACAACGGGCGGCTCGGCGCAATACTGAAGGACGTGACCTACCAGGCGCGCACGCCGGACTTCTGGAACGCCATGGACATGATCGGCGGGCGGCGCTCCTACCGGCTCGGCGGATCCTTCACCGACGGGAAAGGGCAGCCCTCGCAGTCCAACGCCGTCAGCCACGGCTGTCCGCCGGCGCGGTTCCGGAACGTCACCGTCATCAACACGGGCCGCGGTCGGTGAGCGCGATCCTGAGCCGCGACGAGGCGAAGGCGATCACCGACAAGGTGCTCGGCTTCTCGCGCGCCGACGCCTGCCGGGTCAGCATCCTCGGCCGGGCTGCTTTCGACGAGCGGACGCTGGCGGGACTGCATGCCAACACGCGTTTCGCCGGAAACGCGATCACCACCAGCGGCGAGTCGGTCAACGTCAGGGTCCGGGTCCGCTCGGCGTTCGGCCGGCGGAGCGCAACGCTGTCGACCAATATCCTGAGCGACGAAGGGCTGCGGCGGTCGGTCGAGACCTCGGAGCGACTCGCCCGGCTCGCTCCCGAGGACCCCGAGGCGATGCCGGAACTCGAGCCGCAGGCGTACCGCGAGGTGCCGGGATTCTTCGAGCGCACGGCGGGGCTGGACGCGGAGCGGCGGGCCGCCGCCGTGATGCCGGTGCTTCAAGCGGCCCGGCGCGCGAGCCTCCAGTCCGCCGGGTTCCTCACGCTCAACGCGGGCTGCACCGCCGTGGCGAACTCGCGGGGACTGTTCGGCTATCACCGCTCCACCGCCTTCTCGTACACGACGACCGTGCGGACCCCGGACGGGACGGGATCCGGCTGGGCCGGGGCGGCGCACAACGACTGGAGCCGCGCGCGGCCGCAGGAGCTTGCCCACACGGCGATCGCCAAAGCCCGCCTGTCCCAGAACCCGGTCGCCATCGAGCCGGGTCCCTATACGGTGGTGCTCGAGGCCACCGCCGTGGCCAACCTCCTCCGGCTGCTCTTGGTCTTCGCGATGGGGGCGCGGCCGGCCGACGAAGGCCGCTCCTTCTTCTCGAAGCGGGGCGGGGGGAACAAGATCGGCGAGCGCGTCGTGGACGAGCGGGTCACCCTCGTTTCCGATCCCTGGGACCCGGATCTGCTGGCCTCTCCTTTCGACGGCGAGGGGCAGCCGAGCGAGCGTGTCGCGTGGATCGAGAACGGCGTGCTGCGCAACCTCATGTACGATCGGTACTGGGCCGAGCAGCGCCAGACGCGGCCGACGGGCTTTCCCGCCGCCGTGAAGATGACCGGCGGCACGGCGATGCTCGACGACCTGATCCGCTCCACCGAGCGCGGCATTCTGGTGACCCGCTTCTGGTACATCCGCGGGCTCGACCCGCGCACGGTTCTTTACACCGGTCTCACCCGGGACGGCACGTTCCTGATCGAGAACGGCCGAATCGCGCGCCCGGTGAAGAACCTGCGTTTCAACGAGAGCCCGGTCGCGATGCTCAACAACCTGGATTTGCTCGGCCAGCCGATGCGCGTGTCGGGCTCGGAATCCGGCGACGTCGGGGCCGCCGTGGTGGTGCCGCCGATCAAGACGCGGGAGTTCCACTTCCAGTCGGTGTCCGACGCCGTTTGACCGCCGGCCACTAGGGGTCGGCGGAATGTTTCACCCTTTCCTGGAGGCCGTAATGGCTGCCAAGAAGAAGAAGGCCGCGAAGAAGACGGCAAAGAAGCCCGCGGCGAAGAGGAAGAAGAAGTAAGCTGCGGGGTTGCACAGGGGCCGGCGAAGGTTGCCGGCCCCGCGCAGCTTTGGGCGTCCGCTCCTATATTCCCGGCGTGATCCTGCACGACGAGCGCCGCGAGCTCGACCTGAGCGTCGCGCCGACCGGTGCCCGCCTCGGCCGCGATCCCGCTCTCGACCTGGCGTTCCCCGAAGAGGACAGCGTCGTGAGCGCGGTCCACGCCCGCGTGTGGCGTGAGGCCGACGGCACCTGGTGGCTCCAAGACCTCGGCAGCACCAACGGCACCTGGCTCAACGGTCGCCGGATCACCGGCGCCGAGCGGCTGAGGTCCGGCGACCGCTTCACGCTCGGGCAACGCGGGCCCGCGCTGCGGGCCACGCTGCCCGGGGAGCTCGCCCGCACCCAGCCCGAGCGCGGCATCGACACCTCGCAGCCCCTGCTCCGGCTCCGGCGCGTCAAAGGCGGCGAGGACCTCACCGGCGCGGGCTCGGAGATCGTCATCGGTCGCGCGGCCACGTGCACCATTCCCCTTCGCACCGTGGTGGACACGGTCGTCTCCAAGCGGCACGCCGTCGTGGAGATCGACGAGAACGGCGCAGCGACGCTCACGGACGTGGGCAGCAAGAACGGCACCTTCCTCAACGGCACGCAGATCCACGGCCGCGCCATGCTGCGCGTTGGCGATCGGATCATGCTCGGCTGGCACGGCCCCCTGCTGGAGGTGCGCATCCTCGGGCCGGCGATGCTGCCGGAGGGCGAGGGCGCGGCGTACCACCCCGAGCTCCAGCCCGCGAAGACCTTCGTCGGAATGGTCCAGCACGCGCAGTCGCAGGCTCGCGGCGCGACGGGCGTGCGCACCGGCGTCTTCGTTCGCGCCATGGCGCGCCAGATGGCCCGCGAGTCGTCCGTCGCGTTTCGGGTCGCCGTGCTCGGTTCCATGGTCCTGCTCCTCGGAGCCATCGCCTACGTGTATCGCTCGGCCGAGCGACAGACGGCGGCGGCGGCGGCCAGGCTCGCCACGACCGAGCGCGCCCTGACGGAGCAGGTGCGCAGCGCCACCCTGGCCCAGCAGCGCGCGCAGGAGGAGCTCACGCGGCTTCAGCGCGACTTGGCCGCCGCCCGGCGTGCCAGCGTGAGCCGCGCTGTGCTCGACAGCCTGGAGCGCCGGCTGCGCGAGGCGGAAGCGCGTGCGGCGAGCGGGACCGCGCCGGGCGCGGCGGCGGCCGCGGATTTCACCCGAGTGGCGGCAGACAACCAGCCTGCCGTGGGGTTGGTGATCGTACGGTTCCCGGACGATTCGATCATGGGAAGCGGCTTCGTCGTGACGCCTTCGGGCTACTTCATCACCAACCGGCACGTGGTCCAGGACGCCGGCCGCGGCAGCGGCGCCGGTTCGGCGGGGCTGCGGTCGATCGAGATCATCATGGCCGACACCCGAACGCCGCTACCGGCGGATCTGGTCGCCGTCAGCACCGTCCCCGACCAGGATCTCGCGATCCTCAAGATCCGCGGCTACCGGGGCGAGGTGGTTCGGTCCATTGACTGGCAGGGCCGGGGCATCCGCCAGGGAGCGCCCGCCGCCCTGATCGGCTTTCCAGGCGGGACGCAACTCGCCATCGATCGCAACGGCTACGTCCGCACCACCATGTTCGCCGGGATCATCTCTAAAACGACCAGCTCCGGCAGCGAGTGGGTGCAGTTCGGCGGCACCACCTTCAGCGGCGCGTCCGGCAGCCCGATCTTCAACGCCGACGGCGAAGTCATCGCCGTGCACTTCGGAGGCCTGCGCGAGGGCCCGGGGCTCGGCTTCTCGGTGCCCGTCGACCGCGTCCGACGCTGGCTGCCGGCGGAAGCCAGGGCCGAACTCGGCCTCTAGTGTCCCGAGTCAGAGATGCGTTGCGCACCGAGGACGTCGCGGCGCCCGGCCCGAGAACGCGAAAGCCCGGGAACCGTCCCCGGGCTTCCGGCGCGTTGCCGACCGCGGAGGGCCGCTCAGTGTTCGCGGCGCTCTGCCTCGTCGGTCTCCTCCTGGTTCGCCCAGAAGTACATCCGAATCCTGGGCGGCCGATGATTCTCGCCGCCGTCCTGAACGACCAGGCCGACGGGTTCCTCGTGAACGACGTGATCGATGATCGCGCTCGCCGTCGCCATGGTCAGCTCTCACCGCTGAAGGAATCGCGCCCGCCGCCTCTCGGTCGGGCCCGCTTCCTCCTGCTTCGCAGTAACCGTGCCCGGCGCAGCTTCCGTGCAAGACTATATCTAGTAAAGCGTTACAGCGGTTCGTGAGGCAGCGCGCCCGACCGCCCGTGTCACTTCGACACAGCAAGCGGTGTTTCAGTCTGACGCGCCTCCGGGCGAGTGGCCGCGAAGCCGACGTTGCGCGGGCCCCGCCCGCCGGCGCTTCCGCTGCCCAGGGGAGGGCGCACGACGCGCCAGTCCGCGTAGAGAGAACGCAGCGCATCGGTCGAGAGGCTAGGCCGCACGCCGCCGCGGGGCGGCGCGCCCGGCATGACGACGTGCCGGCCCTCCGGCGGGGTGGCCTCCTTGAGTCGCTCCACGAGCTTCGCGCGCTCGAGCGCCCCGAGCCGGGCGACCGCGCCGGTCTCGATCACGCACGCCACGAACGGGCACTCGGCCGGCGCAAAGAGCCGGAGGGGAACGACGAAACAGCGGATCCTTGCGCCTAGCGCTTCGGCGATCGCCCGGTTCTCCAGTCCCTCGACCGCCGCGAGGTCCGGGTCGGCGACCGTCACGTGCGCGCCGCGCGCGGCGAGGAACAGCGCGCACGCACCGTCCGCCGCACCGACGACGAGGACCGGGTCCTGGTCTTCGAGGACCAGGGCGAGCGCCGCCACCGGATCGTGGGTCGAAAGCCCCCAGTGCCCGGGTTTGGCCTGGGCCGCGCGCAGCGCGAGGTGGCGCTCGCGCCACCTCCGGTACGGCGGCAGCTTCAGCCGGCGGCGAATGATCGCGTCCACCTGCTCGCTCAGGAGCAGCTCGGTGAGCTGGAACTGCTCGGCGCGGGCCAGCTCATGCACCGCTTCGTCGCCGATCCCGAGGATCTCTTCGCGCGGCAGCGTGTCCTTGTACTCTTCGATCCGCTGACCGATGAACTCCTCGTACTCCGCGCGCAAGCTGCGGGGCGACCCGCGTCGCCGGGACCGCGTGGTCGAGCTCAGCATGGCTCGATGTGCACCACGACCTCGTCCAGCTTGAGCTCCCGCTTCAGGCGGTCCTCGACGGCGTCCGCGATCTCGTGCGCCCGCGCCACGGCGAGAACGCCCGGAACCCCGATGGTCAGCTCGGCGAACACGACTCCGGCCGAGGCGCGCGAGCGGATGGCGTACGCCGCGCGGACGCCGTCCACCCCCTCCGCGGCGTGGCGGATGGCGGCCGGCTCCCGGGCAATCTCGTCCACCAGGATCGGCACGGCCCGGCGCACGATCTGGTAGCCGATCCCGACGATCAAGCCGGTGATGACGATCGCCAGCAGCGGGTCGACGTGCCGCGCGCCGAAACGCGCCAGCACGCCGCCGCTGATGACTCCAAGCGTGATGAAGACGTCGGCGCGGGTGTGGGCGGAGTCGGCCAGGAGCAGCTCGCTCTCCAGCTGGCGGCCCCGCCGCGCTTCGTACCAGGCGACCCAGACGTTCACGGCGAGCGTGAAGGCGAGCAGGCCGAGATCGAGGTTGGTCAGAAGGGGAGGCGGGGCGCCGATCGCCAGCCGCCGTACGGCGTCCTTGAGCAGCTCGAAGCAAGCGACGGAAAGGAAGACGACGATGCCCAGCGCCCCGAGCACCTCGAACTTGCCGTGGCCGTAAGGGTGCTCATAGTCCGGCGCGCGGCCTGCCACGCGCATCAGCGCAATGAACAGGACGTTGTTGAGCGCGTCCACCGATGCGTGGATCGCGTCGCCCAAGACCGAGAGGGACCCGGCCTTGAGGCCGATGACGACTTTGGCCCCCACGACCGCCAGATTGGCGACGAGGAGGCCAAGGAGGACGCGCTGGATCGCGGCAGCGCGATCGCGCCCGACGGCGCGCGCCTCGGTCATGGCCACAACCTAGGCTGCGGTCTAGGCCTGTCAACTCCCTTGTAAGCGCTGCCGCGCCGCCGTAGCTTCGCCGACCGGCGGCGACCCTCATGCATCTCGACCTGCATCTCCACACGACGTGCTCCGACGGCTCCGTGACGCCGGAGGCGCTGGTCGTCGCCGCCGAGGGAGCGGGCCTCCACGCCATCGCCGTCACGGACCACGACACCACCGCCGGCGTGGAGCCGGCGCGCCGCACGGCCGAGGCGCGCGGGCGCCTCACCGTGGTCGCCGGGACCGAACTCACGTGCTCCCTCGTGGGTCGGGAGGCGCACCTCCTGGCCTACGGCATAGACCCGGCGCATGCCGCGATGGGCGGGTTCGTCGAGCGCGGGGCGGCGCTGCGCCGGGCGCGGCTCGACGCGATGCTGGGGCGCCTGCGCGCGCTCGGCGTCGTGGTCGGCGCGGACGACGTCGAGCTGGAAGCGGAGTGCGCGGCCGTCGGGCGACCGCACCTGGCGCGGGCGCTGGTGCGAACCGGAGCGGTGGAGAGCGTCGAGGAGGCGTTCACTCGCTATCTCGGCGACGGCCGGCCCGCCTACGTGCCGAGCCGCGGGCCCGACGTCCGGGAGGGCATCGCGGCCATCGCGGCCGCCGGGGGCCTCAGCGTGTGGGCCCATCCCGCGCTGGAGGACGCGCGCGAGTTCGCCCGACTGCGCGAGCTGGGGCTCGACGGGGTCGAGGCGCTGCGGCCGTCGTTCGATCCGGCCACCTCGATCGCTCTCGAGCGGGCGGCGCGCGAGCACGGCTTGGTCGTCACCGGCGGCTCCGACTGGCACGGCGGCTCGCGGCCGCCGCTGGGCGCCTGGTTCGTCACCGAGGCGCACGTGGGCGCCTTCCTGCAGCGGCTCGGGCTGAGGGCGCGCTGAGCGCGCCGATGCAAAGCGACGCTCGTGCCGCGTCGAACTCCGGACGCGTCAGTCCACGGCCCGCAGCAGCGCCGCCTTGAGGTAGCCGGTCTCGGGGACGGTCACCAGCTCGGGATGGTCGGCGGCCGCGGCGCGGATCTCGAGCAGCTGGAGCCGGCGCCCGCTGTCCGCCGCCGCGTCGGCGAGCATGGCGAAGAAGTCGCTGCGGTGCACGTGGTGCGAGCAGGTCGCCGTGAAGAGGTGCCCACCGGGGGCCAGTAGCCGCATCGCGCGGAGGTTGAGCTCCTTGTAGCCGGCGAGGGCCCGCGGCAGGGAGCGCCGGTCCCGCGCGAACGACGGCGGGTCGAGCACGATCACATCGTGGCGCACCGGGCCCGCCGCTGCCTGGCGGAGCCAGTCGAAGGCGTTGGCCTCGACGCCGCGGACGGACGAGATCCCGTTCAGCGCCGCGTTCTCGTCCAGCGCCCGGAGCGCGTCCGCCGAGCTCTCGACGGCCACGACCTCTTCCGCCCCGCCGGCCGCGAGGTGCACGGCGAAGCTCCCCTGATGGGCGAACAGGTCGAGGCATCGCCCGCGCCCGAGGGGCCCGACCAGCGCGCGATTCTCTCGCTGGTCGAGGAACGCGCCCGTCTTCTGACCCGACCACGGCGCGGCGACGAATCGAAGGCCCGCTTCGACGAACTCGATGCGTTCGGGCACCGTCCCGAATGCGAGCTCGACCGCGCGCGCGAGCCGCTCGCGGTCGCGCACCGGCGCGTCGTTGCGGAGCAGCAGCCCGCGCGGGCCGAGCGCGTCGCGGATGGCATCCACCACGTCGCCGCGGACCGCCTCCAGGCCGGACGAAAGGAGCTGCGCGACCGCGTACTCGCCGTAGCGGTCGAGCATCAGCGACGGCAATCCGTCGCCCTCGGCGTGCACCACGCGATACGCCGTGTCGGTGATCGCCGCGCGGCGGGCGAGCGCCGCCCCCACCATCCCTCGCCACCACGGTCCGTCCACGGCGACGCCTTCGGGCGCGAGCCAGCGCAAGCGGATCAGGGAGGCCGGCGAGTAGAGCGCCGTGCCGAGTCCCTTGCCGCGCTCATCCACCATTCGCACCAGCCCCGGCGGACGCCCCGGCTCCTCGTGCACGTCCGAGCCGTATACCCACGGGTGTCCGGCGCGCAGCCGGCCCACCCCCTTGGGCGCGACGACCAGCGCGGGCAGCATCCGACTCGTCGCCCGCTCAGCGGCCGAGCGCGTCGCGCAGCTCGCGCGCGGCGCGGTACGGGTCCGGCGTCCCGACCACCGCAGCGATCACGGCGACGCCGGCCGCGCCGGCGGCGACCAGCGCCGGTGCCATCGCGGCGGTGACGCCGCCGATCCCCACCGCCGGCACCGACGGAGCAGCCGCGCGGATGCGTGCGAACCCCGTGACGCCGATGGCCTGGCCGGCATCGGCCTTGCTCGATGTCACCCGGATCGGCCCGATGCCGAGGTAGTGCGCGCCCTGGGACGCCGCGCGCCGCGCCTCGTCTTCGCTCCCGGCGGAGCCGCCCAGGAGGAACCCGGGCGGCGTAAGGAGCCGCGCCTCCGCGATCGGGAAGTCGTCCTGTCCGAGGTGGCATCCGGCCGCGCCGACGGCCAGCGCCACGTCGAGTCGGTCGTTGACCGTCACGGGCACGCCGCCCGCGGCCTCCAGCACCCGCCGTGTCATCCGGGCCAGCTCGTCGGCGGACAGCGCCTTGCCGCGGACCTGCAGCATCGTGGCTCCGCCGCGCACCGCCTCACGCGCGAGGCCCGCCGGGTCGCTTCCCTCCGCGGCCTCGGCGTCGAGGATCACGATCAGGCGCAGCGCCTCGAGCAGTCCGCCCGGAATCCGGACGCCGGTCATGGTGCGGAGGGAGGGAAAGGGGGGCGCGCCGGACCCGCCGCTCGCCTACCGCGCGCGCCGGGCGGCGGCGGCGCTGTCGCGCGCCGCGGCCGCAGCGCTGTCGCGCCGCGCCTCGAACTCGGCGCGCAGCACGCGGGCGACCGCGACCGAGTCGGCGTGCTCGCGCGAAGTGCGGGAGAACATGTGCCGGCCGTCGGGGCGGGCCACGAAGAAGAAGAGATTGTGCTGCTGCGGGTTCAGGGTCGCTTCCAGGCTGGCGCGCCCCGGATTGCCGATCGGCCCCGGCGGGAGCCCCGGATACCGATAGGTGTTGTACCGCGATCTCGTCTTGAGATGCCGGAGCAGCACCCGTCTCACTGGCTTGCCGATCGCGTAGATCACCGTCGGGTCCGCCTGCAGCAGCATGCCGCGGCGAAGGCGGTTGAGGTACACGCCCGCTATGCGCCGCCGCTCCGAAGGCACGCGCGCCTCGGCCTCCACGATACTCGCCAGCGTCACGACCTGGTGGCGCGTCAGCCCGAGTTCCTCCGCCCGTCGGTCCCAGGCCGTGTCCCAGACGAGCAGGAACTGCCGCGCCATTTGTGTGACGAGCTGCCGAGGAGTCTCGTCGAACGCGACGCGGTAGGTCTCCGGAAAGAGGTACCCCTCCAGCGGCTCCTTGGCGCCGCGCTGGGCCGGGACCCCGACCAGGGCGCGCAGCGACGTATCGCGCGCCGCGGCGAGGAACGAGTCGCGCACCGCTCCGCGGATCGAGTCGCGCGCCAGCCTAAGCTGCTCCGCCGCCAGCTCCGCGATCTGCGCCACGGCCAGCCCCTCGGGCACCATGAACACGAAGTCGGCCGTGCGCCCGCTTCTGAGCGCGGCCACGATGACCGCCCACCGCTCGCGCTCCGCAAAGGAGTAGAGGCCGGGCCGCACCGCGCGCGCCAGGCCGCGCAGCCTGGCGTACCAGCGGAAAGCAACGGGCGAGGCGACGACGTCGTGCGCCGCCAGGGACTCCGCCACCGCCGCGAGCGACGCGCCGCGCGGAACGTAAACGTGTGCCGTGGCTGCGTCCGGTGCCGGGACGGCGCAACCGGCGAGCAGGAGGGCGATCGTGCTCGCCCTGAGCAGGCGTTCGCCTCTCATCACCCGCGGGCCCGCTGCGCGTCGAGATAGTGCTGGAGGATGGCGACGGCGGCCATCTGGTCGAGGCGCG
Organism: Gemmatimonadota bacterium; assembly: GCA_016209905.1. Lineage (GTDB taxonomy): Bacteria > Gemmatimonadota > Gemmatimonadetes > Gemmatimonadales > JACORV01 > JACORV01. The sequence goes on from JACQVG010000210.1 coordinate 21,491, forward strand.
CGCGTGAGCGGCGGTCGGCCACGCCGGCGCGCCGCGCCGCCCTGCGCGCCAGGGCCGTCGAGAGACGCTCGTCCCACATCACCACGCCGAGCCCCGATCGCCGCGCGATCGCCGCCCCGAACGCCCGTGCCTCGGCGGCCGCCTCGCCCTCTTCCCCGCCCGGGGTGAGCGGCAGCCCCACCACCACCTCCGCCACGTCGTATTGCCGGATGAGATCGATCACCGCGGCGACCGGCGCCCGGTGCCGGGCGCGGCGGCTCAGCGTCAGCAGCGGCTGCGCGATCAGGCGGCCGGGGTCCGAGATGGCCACGCCGAAGCGCTTGGTGCCCCAATCCACGGCGAGCGCCCGCCCCATGCCAGCGCCGGGCACGCTCGGGGCTACCCCTGCGCCATCGTCGCGTAGAACTCCTTGTTGTTCTTGGTGCGCTTGAGCCGCTCGAGCAGGAACTCGATGGCCTCGACGGGCGGCATGTCGGCGAGGAACTTCCGGAGCAGGTACACCCGGTTCAGCTCGTCGGGCGGCAGCAACAACTCCTCTTTCCGCGTGCCGGTCCGCTGCACGTCGATCGCCGGCCAGATGCGCCGCTCGGAGATCCGCCGGTCGAGCACGAGCTCGAGATTGCCGGTGCCCTTGAATTCCTCGAAGATCACCTCGTCCATCCGGCTGCCCGTCTCGATCAGCGCCGTGCCGATGATCGTCAGCGACCCGCCCCCCTCGATGTTGCGTGCCGCCCCGAAGAAGCGCTTGGGCTTGTGCAGGGCGTTTGCGTCCACGCCGCCCGAGAGGATCTTGCCCGAGTGCGGCACCACCACGTTGTGCGCCCGTGCGAGCCGCGTGATCGAGTCGAGGAGGATCACCACGTTCTTGCCGTGCTCCACCAGCCGCTTCGCCTTCTCGCTCACCATGTCCGAGACCTGCACGTGGCGGTCGGCCGGCTCGTCGAAGGTCGAGGAGATCACCTCGGCCTTCACGTTCTCCTCCATGTCCGTCACTTCCTCGGGTCGCTCGTCGATGAGCAGGACGATGAGCACGATCTCGGGATGGTTCTCGGTGATGGAGTTTGCCAGCTTCTGCAGCAGCATGGTCTTGCCGGCCTTCGGCGGCGAGGAGATCAGGGCGCGCTGGCCCTTGCCGATGGGGCACAGAATGTCCATCACCCGCATCGACAGATCCCCGTCGCCGCGCTCGAGCCGGATGCGCTCGTCGGGGTAGCGCGGCCGCAAGTTGTCGAACGCGATCCGGTGCTTGGCCTTGTCCGGCTCGTCGAGGTTGACGCTCTCGACCTTGAGGAGGGCCAGGTACCGCTCCCCCTCCTTCGGCGGTCGCACCTGGCCCAGGACCGTGTCCCCGGTGCGGAGGTCGAAGCGCTTGATCTGGCTCGGCGAGACGTAGATGTCGTCCGGGCCGTAGAGGTAGTTCCAATCCTGGCTGCGCAGGAACCCGTACCCCTCGGGCAGGATCTCGAGCACCCCCTCACCGCGCAGCACGGTGTCGGCGTCCAGCAGGTTCTGCTCGATACGGAAGATCAGGTCCTGCTTCCTGAGCCCCGAGTAGTTCGAGATGTTGAGCTCTTCTGCCATCGCGTTGAGTTCGGCGACGGACTTCCGTTTCAGTTCGGCGATGTCCACGGGATGGAAACTCCGATTGCGGAGCGGGAGGGCGGAGGGCGCAGGGCCCTCGGCCTAGTGGTTACTCACGGTGCGGTGGCGGTCTCCCGGCTTCGGGGCCGGGCTATCAATCAAGGAATGACGATCGGGGTTGGGTCTCCGAGGGGGTCAACTTATGGCGGCCCCGGAAGGAGGTCAAGTGGTCCCCGCCGCCGGGCTACCGGCCGCTTCGGGGTCCGCTTTAAGCCCGCGCGGCTCTTCGGCCAGGGGCGGGGCAGCCGTAGTTCGTCGTATTGCGCAAATCGCGTAACTCATTATTTTGCTTCAAACTCGGGGCCTTCGCGCTGGCCGCCTCCGGGTTTGGGTACCCCGTTGCGGAGGTTCCGAATGCCGCTCCCACAGACCAGGCCTGTTCCACCCGAACCGGCCGAGCCGTTGCTCCACGACCTCCCCCCGATCCGCTTCGAAGGCGGCATGGTTGCCGTCCGCCTGGCGGTGCGTCGGACCGAGGACAACTTGTGGAGAGCGCGCCTCCACTTCGCCCAAGCCGGCGGCGAATTCGAGCGGATGACGGCGGAGATCTTCTGCGCCACGAGCGAGCAGGACCTCTGGCAGGCGGTGCGCGATCTGCGCGACCACCACTTGCGCGATCTGTACCGCTCGCTGATCGCCTAGCGTCTTCCGTGGCGGCCGACGAAGCAGAGGTCATCCGCAAGCTGCGACACGACCTGGCCAACCCGCTCGCCGCCATCCTCGCCGAGACCCAGCTCCTGCTCTTGAACGAAGCGTCGCTCGACCCCGAGACGGTCCAGGGGTTGCGCGAGATCGAGGCGCTCTCGCGCCGCATGCGGGAGATGCTCGCCGGCCGGGCTGCGCCGGCCTAGCCGAGCCGCTCCCCCCGGCCGCGCCGGCGGCGTTGACGAACCCGACGGGGCGCCGCTAGCATTGCCGGACCGCCAACCCCCGGGACCACGACTGTGACCCATCCGAACGCCCTCGTCCGCGGCATCAACGTGACCGCGGCCATCTCGCTCGTCGTCGGCTCGATGATCGGCTCGGGCATCTTCATCGTCTCGGCCGACATCGCCCGCCAGGTTGACGCTCCCGGGCTGTTGCTGCTGGTCTGGGCCATCACCGGCGTCCTCACCATCATGGGCGCGCTCTCCCAGGGCGAGCTCGCCGCCATGGCCCCGCGCGCGGGCGGCCAGTACGTCTACCTGCGCGAGGGGCTGTCGCCGCTGTGGGGCTTCCTGTACGGGTGGACGCTCCTGCTGGTCATCCAGGCCGGGACCATCGCCGCCGTGGCCGTGGCGTTCGCGAGCTTCACGAGCGTCCTCGTCCCGCAGCTCTCGCCCGGCGTGTTCCTCTCGCTGGGCCAAGTGCCCATGCCCGGCGGCACCATCGAGCTCGGCGTGTCGTGGCAACGCGTCTTCGGCATCCTGTCGGTCGTCGTGCTCACCTGGATCAACGTGCGAGGCGTGCGGCAGGCCGCGTGGATTCAGACCGTGCTCACCGCCGCCAAGGTGCTCGCCCTCGGCGGCCTCATCCTTCTCGGCCTCACCGTCGGCCGCCAGGCGGCCGCGGCCGAGGCCAACTTCGGGAGCTTCTGGGGCACGCAGCCGCTGACGCTCGCCGTCCTGCCGGTGATCGGCGCCGCGATGGTGGGCTCGCTGTTCGCGTCGGATGCGTGGAACAACGTCGCCTTCGCCGCCGCCGAGGTCGAGAACCCCAGGCGCAACCTGCCGCTCGCCCTCTTGACGGGCACGCTGCTCGTGAGCGCGTTCTACGTGCTGGCGAACTTCGCCTACCTCAGCGTGCTCCCGCTGGACCAGATCAAGACGGCTGCGCAGAACCGTGTGGGCACGGCGGCGGCCGAGATGATCTTCGGCGACGCCGGCCGCACGATCATGGCGATTGCGATCATGATCTCGACCTTCGGCTGCAACAACGGCCTGATCCTGGCCGGGGCGCGCGTCTCGTTCGCGATGGCCCGCGACGGGCTCTTCTTCCGGGTGGTGGGCGGCGTGGACCCGGTGCGGCACACACCCAAGGCGGCGCTGTGGGTGCAGGCGCTCTGGACCTCGATGCTGGCGCTGTCGGGCACCTACCTGCAGCTGCTCGACTACGTGATCTTCGCGGCGGTCCTGTTCTACTTCCTCACCGTGATCGCGCTGTTCCGCCTGCGCGCCCTCAGGCCGGAGGCCGAGCGGCCGTACCGCACGCTCGGCTACCCGTGGATGCCGGCGCTCTACCTGGTTCTCACCGGTGCGGTCCTGGTGAACCTTCTCATCCAAAAGCCGCTGTACACCTGGCCGGGGCTCATCATCGTGGTGATCGGGATCCCGGTCTACTTCGTCTGGCGGCGGGTCGGCGTGCCGGTGGACGTCGGGGCGGAGGCCGAAGCGGCCGAAGCCTAGAAGCCGCGCCCCGGCGCGGTTTGTCGGCCTGGTTGCCGTCGGGGGTAGACGCGCGTAGCTTGGCGGTACGGGGTCGAGTGCCCCGAAGTGTCGCGCCCCTGGAGGCATCCCATGAAAGCCACCGGTTTCTCCGCTGCGGCGCTAGTGCTGGCCGCCGCGCTTCCCCTTCCGACCCCGCTCACCGCCCAGCAGACCGACGAGGCCACGGTCCCCGTCGTCGGGGAGGCGGTGATCCGCGGCGACAGCCTGCTCGCCGCGAGCCTCGCCGCCAAGACGGCCGGCTACCGCGAGGCGCTCCGCATCCAGCTCGGCCGGCTGCTCGACTCCCTGGGCGCCATCGAGGCGTTGCCGCGGCTCCAGAGCCGCGCCCGCTCCTACGTCCGCCGCGAGGAAGTCGAGAACGAGGAGCGCGAAGGCAACCTGATGCGCGTCTCGCTGCGCCTGGTGCTCGACGTCGCCAGGCTCAAGACCGACCTCGAGGCGCTTGGCTATGAGATCCGCACCATCGGCACCGACCTACCCTCGGTGATGGTGGTGGTGGACGAGTACTTCGTGAACAACCCCCGCTCCCTCTCCGCCCAGGCCCAGGCGCAGGCGGGGCCGCCGAGTGCCATGACGGGGCGGCAGCAGGCCGCGGCGGACACCTCCAGCGATGAGTTCACGCGGCCCGAGTTCCGGGACCGCAGCGCGCGCGCCTCGGCGACGGAGATCGAGGAGGCGCTGAACCGGAACCAGTTCACCGTCCTCGACCAGAGCACGGTGGCGCAGCTCAGGGCCGACATCCCCGGGTTCACCGCCGATCTGATCAAGCAGGGCGACCAGCTCGCCGAGTTCGCCCGGCGGGCCAACGAGCGCTTCCACGCGCAGCTCGTCCTGGTCGGAGCGACCACCGTCATCAACTCGGGACGCGACGCCAGCGGTCTCGAATCCCGGCGCTCGATGATGATGTACCGCGCCATCGACGCCTCGTCCGGCCGGCTCCTGGCGAGCGGCACGGTCGAGAGCGCGGCGCAGGCCTCCGACCCGCTCGTGGCGCGTCAGCGCGCCGCGGTGCGGGTGTCGCAGGTCGCCGCCGAGCGGCTCATCCCGCAGCTCACGCGCGCGGCGCGTGACCGCGCCTCGCGGGGCGAGCTCTACATCATCGAGCTGGTCGGATTCTCGGGCTTCGCGCAGGCGCGGTCCTTCCTGCAGGCCGTGCAGGGTGTCGAAGGAGTGACCTCGGCGCGCCAGACCCAGCTCGACGTGTCGAACCGGCGGATCCGGATCGAGGTGATGTTCATGCGCCCCCGCGACGAACTGATGGGCGAGATTTTCGACGCGGCGCAGCAGATCCCCGCGTTCGGAACGCTGGACATCCGGAACCAGCGGGGCAACGAAATCGTATTTGCAGTCCGCCAGTAGGCGGGAAAGGAGTCGCTGATGGCAAGCGCGATTCGTGGCGCGGCGCTCGGCGTCGCGCTGGTGGGCGGGCTCGGGTTGCTCGCGCGCCCGGGGGAGGCGCAGATCGGACGCCTGCGCCGTACCGTCGAGCGGGTGAGCTCGGGGCCCTCGTACGAGATCCAAATGCTGCTCTACCGCATCGACACCACTCGGACGCTCTTCGACAAGGCGACGTTCCTCCTCTTCAAGGCCTCCTACGTGATGGAGTCGGTCGTGGCCACGCAGGAGCGTCGCGCGGAGATCCGGCGCGAGCTCGCCTCGGTCGACTCCCTGGAGCAGCGCGGCGGCGAGAACCGGGTGCAGCTCAACGCGCAGGACCACGCCACCCGGCTCGAGCAGGCGACCGCCGAGCGGCGCTACGAGCAGACGCGGCTCTCCGACGCCCAGTCCAGGACCGTCACCAACGTCGGTTTCAACTCCGCGCTCGCCCTGCTCATGGACGCCTTCGCGCTCGACGAGGCGCGGCGCCTGGTCGGGGAGGCGCAGGCGGCGGCGCAGAACATCGCCAACGATCCGGCCCAGCTGGTCCACTTCAATCGGCTGCGCAGGGCGGCGACCGAGGACCTCCCGGCGATCGTGAACGCCATCCCCCAGCAGCAGCGGCTCGGCTCGGCGATCCGGAACGCGGCCCTCCAGGCGCGGGCCGCCAACCAGGCGGTGCAGGTGTCGGAGGCCACGGCGCGCAGCGATCCGCCGCGGCCGATTGACCTGAGCGCCATCTAGCGGCGAGCGACCGGAACCCGCCTGAGCCCGCTACTCGCGATCGTCTTAGCGGCGCGCCTCGCCGCGCAGGAGCCGGCCGACCGCGTGCGCTGCCAGCTCCTCTCCTTCCGCGTTCTCCAGGCGGCGAAGGGCGGCCTGACCGACCCCCGTTTCCTCCAGGTTTTCAACGAGGCATCGCAGCGCGGTGCGCTCCAAGCCGCGCTCGGCGCGGTCCCCGCGCTTGAGATGCTCCCCTTGGATGCCGATACCGGGCTCGTCGCCCGCGGCGAGCTGTCGCAGCGCATCGCGGCCCGCGCCTTCGTCACCCGGGCCGACATCGAGCGCGTGGACAAGGCGCTCACCACCGAGCACCTCGTCAGCACCACCGTGATGCTCGAGTTCTTCAATCCCGCGACAGGCGAGGTCTACCATATCCAGGAGCTGACGGGCAGCACCAACATCCGCAAGGACGCCGGCGCCGCTCTCACGCCGCCCGAGGCGCTCGGCGCTTTCACCGCGACGCTGGCCGGCACGGTGCGGGAACTGGTCTCACGCCTGCGCGACCGCTATCGCCCCGGCGTCTCGGCGCGCGTGGTGCAGCAGCTGGCCGACGGGCGGCTCGCGCTGGCCGCCGGGCGCGCGGCGGGCCTGCGCGAGGGAGCGCGGCTGGAGGTCCGCGACTCCTCCGCTCAGACCGTCGGGATCGCCCGCGTCGAGCAGGTGCAGCGCAACTTCGCCGTCACCACGAGGCCCCTCGCCGATAATCCGGCCCGCAATTGGGTCGGGCTCACGGCCTCGAGCCCCGGCCTGAATCGCACCGCGGGGGGCGACGGGTTCTCGCACATGGTGGCCGGCGTCGAGCAGCGGAGCGAATTGGTCCAGCGCGAGTACGTGCTTCCGCAGGCGACGCTGATCTACTGGCTGCACGAGAGCCTCGCCGAAGCGGCGCCGGGCCTGAACTTCCTCCCGCCCGTGGCGGCGGGAGGGCTGGCCGGCGAGCAGGAGCGGCTCGAGCTGGCGACGGGCCGCGCCGGCGACATCGCGGGCCAGCGCATCATCCCCGACTTCGTGGTGCGCGCGGCCATCTCGCGCGCCGACGCCCTGTCCGACATCGGCCCCGACGGCGCGACGTACTACATCCTCAAGGTCGGCGTGGACCTGAGCTTCTACGACGTCCGCAACGGACAGATTTTCTACGCGACCTATGTCGAGGGCACGCAGCAGGAACGGGTTCGGGCGGGAGAGCGGGAGCTCGACCTCTCGGTGAGCTACCGCAACCTGCTGCAGCGCTCGATGGCCGAAATCGGTCGCCGCGTCGCGGCGGAATACGCCCCCGTCATCGCCGAGGGGACGGTGCGGGAGGTACGTGCGGACGGAAGCGTGGGGCTGGCCGTGACCGGGAGCGGCACGCTGCCGGTAGGAGGCATCGTCACGCTGTGGACCGACGGCGAGGAGGTGCGGGACCCGGGCGGCCGGCAGTCGCTGGGGCGGGTGGAGGAGCCGGCGGCGCGCCTCAGAATCGTTCGCCACTCCGGCACGACCGCGGACGCGCTGCCGATCGGTGCGCCCGTGCGGCCGCTCGCCGGCGGGCGGTTTCACGCCCCCGCGACCGCGGGCGAGAGCGGGACGGCGCGGCGGCTCGTGCAGGTCCAGCGGGTGGAGGTGCGCGGCGAGATCCAGGTGCAGCCCGCGCTCCTGACCGAGATCGTGCAGACCGCCATCGCCAGCTCGCGTGCCCTCGCCGTCCTGGAATCCCGCGAGGTGCTCGGCGAGCTCGCGGCGCTCAGGGACCGCGAGTTCGGGGGAGGAGCCTTCAGCAGCCGGGGCGCCGCGCAACTGCTGTCGGCGGAGAACGCCGAGCCGGCGCTCTACGCTCGCGTGGTGGCGCGTTTCCTCCCGCCGAGCCCCGCCCAGGAGGAGGGCAGGCCGGCCCAGGCGTACGAGGCCCGCATGGGGATCGCGCTCGTGAGCGCGTCGGATACGACCCAGCAGGTCGGCAGCGCGGCGCAGGTGCTCACCAGCCGCTTCCCGCTGCCGCGGGGGCGTCGCGTGGTGGTCGTCGGCCTCTCGCCGCAGGACGTGGCGAAGATCTACGCCCAGATGAGCCGACAGCTCGCCGCCACGGTGGTGCAGGCGCTGGCGCAGGGCGCGCGGTAGCGCCCGCGTCCCCTTTTGACCGCATGCGCTCCGCCCTCGCCCTGAGCCTGGTCTTACTGCTGACGAGCGTCTAGCCCGTCGTAAGCGCCGCGGCCGAGCACGACTACATGATCCAGTACTCGCCGTACGACAGTCTGGCGCCGCGCGACTACGCCTTCATGCTGGAGCAGGTGGGAATGACCCAGTGATCAGCGTTGCAGAGTTGCAGTGGTGGGCAGAGTTGCAGAGTTGCAGTGGTGGGAAGTGGGAAGTGAGCAGGAAAGCACGAAGCCCCGCGGGCCGGAGCGGCTCAAGACGCTCGGCCAGGCGCTGGAAGGGTGCTCCGGTGTCGTCTTCGCCTACCTGTTCGGCGGGGCGGTGGGTGGACGCATCCGGCCCCTGAGCGACTTGGATGTAGCCGTTTACCTTGATGAAACCGTGGCCCCGATGGATGGGCGGCTCGAGGCCATGGGTGTGGCCACCGCGCACCTCGGGACCGACGAGGTGGACCTGGTCGTCCTCAACACGGCGCCGACGGCCCTGGTCGGGCGGATCCTGCGTGAGCATCTCGGGGACTTCACCGGCTTCAGGCCCGCCGTGTTGGGGTGGATATGGCTCACCCATCCCGCAGCAAGCCGGGCCGCGCCACGCGCTCCTCCGGGTCGGCGTCTAAGCTGACCGGAGGACTCTCCCTGGCCCCCGTCGCAACCGCGCGTGAGCCACGAGCGCATGACTCGGCTGCCCGGCCCTCGCCGTCGGATGTGGGGTCTCGTGGGGGCGGCCTCGAGCGGCGGCTCATCGCTCTCGAGACCGAGATTCGCCTCTCCAAGTAGCGGATCAGGCGGGATCTCCTGGAGCGGGACAGCGGCTGGCGCAACCGGATGATGACCGGAATGTTCCTCCTCGCCAGGATGGTGGCCGAGTTGGCATCGCCGCAGCCTGGGGGGTGCATATGTCGCTCCCGACGTTCGTGGAAGAGGTGACGCGCTGGCGAGCGGAGGTCGTCCGGGCGAACGCTTTCGAATGCGAGCCCATCCCGTTCGACGCGTCGCGGGAGTGGCTCTTCGAGGACGGCATCCTGAAACACCGGACGGGAGGGTTCTTCTCGGTGGCGGGGCTCGCGGCGCAGGCGAACCACCCCGGGCTGGATGGCCGCGAGCAGGTCATCCTCCTCCAGCCCAGGCCGGCCATCAACGGTTTCCTCGTTCGCGGCGTCCCCGGCGGCGCGGAGCTGCTGTTCCAGGGGCGGGTGGAGCCAGGCAATGTCCACGCGATGCAATTGGCCCCCACGGTCCAGTCCACCGAGACCAACTACCTTCAGATCCACGGGGGAGCGGCTACCCCCTTCATCGAATGGTTCACCGAGCCAGGATCGGCCCGGGTGCTGGTGGACCAGCTGCAATCCGAGGAGGGGACGCGCTACCAGGGGAAGTACAACCGCCACGTGGTGTTGGAACTCCCTCCGGACGCTGAGCTCGTCATTCCTTCCCAGTTCCGTTGGTATGGCATCGCGGCCTTGCGGGCCTTCGTGGCCGAAAGCAACCTGCTCAACACCGACGCTCGATCGGTGATTGCGTGCCTCGACTGGGCCGTCCTGGCGGACGAGGACGGTCCATTCGCTGGCAACGCCCGCGGCAGCTTCGGGGCGGCGCTCCGCGATTCGTACCTAGCGCGGGACGACAAGGGCGAGTGCCCCCTCGTCGAGCTGGTCCGGTGGCTCACGCGGCTCCGCGTCCGCTGCGCGCTGAGGACGCGGGTCCTGGGCATCCCCGACCTCCGGAACTGGGTCGTGGACAAGGACGCGATCCGGGAGAAGCGGAAGGACGTCGGATTCGCCGTGCGCCAGTTCCGCGTGGTCGCTCTGGGACGGGAGGTGACCTCGTGGGACCAGCCCCTCGTCCACAGCACGAGCGCGGGCCGCGTAACGCTGGCGTGCCAGAGGCGGGGAGGGACGCTTCGATTCCTGCTGAAGGCCAGTCACGAGATTGGCTTCCTCGAGGCCGTGCAGCTTTCGAGCTCGTTGTGCGCGCCGCCCGGCCAGGTTGGGCCTCAGGACGACCCGGTGGAGGCGGAGCTGTCGCGGCGCATCGACGGGAACGAGGGCGCCATCGTCCGCGCGCGGTGCCGCCAGTCGGAGGAGGGCGGACGCTTCTACCGGGACGAAAACGAATACGAGGTCGTCGAGCTGGACGAGACCGTCGCCCTGCCGGAATCGGAGTGCTATCGGTGGGCGACGCTCGGGCAAGTCAAAGAACTGATTCGGACCCCAGGACTGATCTCCATTGAGCTGCGCGCGGCGCTCACGCTGTTGTTGGCGCACCTCTAGCGCCGCGGTCCTAGTCTCGGGTAGCGCGGCCGCGCAGACGGGCCAGCACGGCCTCCGGATCGGCGAGGAGGTCCCCGAGCATCGCACGACCCTGCTTCTGATTCCTCCGCAGCCGCAGCTGCCGTCGGGGCTCGTCAAGCAGACGCCCAATCGCCCTCCCGACGCCGCGGCGGATCGCCCTGAGCACGCTGGGCGGCAGGACGGCCCTCGCGGCCGTGGCGGCCGCCGTGACCAGGGCCGCATACGCGGACCCGCCGAGCACCGACTCGTCGGGCGGCCGGCTGACGATGCGGACCGCCCCCTTCAGATGGAACACGAGGTCGTCGTAGATCCGCCCGCACGGGTTCTCTTCCGCCGCCGCGGTGGAATCGCGCATGAAGGACCCTGTCAGGCCTTCCAGGTAGGCGCGAAACCCGTAGCCGATCCCCGAATGCTGGAAGGGGCTTTGCTCGCGGAGGTACCGCCGGTACTCGGGGCGGTGGGTCTCCGCGTCCGACAGGAGGAACGGGGGCCGGCACCGGAGGTAGAACTCCCGGGTGAACATCATGCAGGCCGTGTGGAGCCCTTCGAGCGTCACGAAAGGGCACTGGTCCGAAAGCCGCCCCGCCAGGGTCTCGGCCCAGTCGGGGCGCACGGGGAACGAGTCGACGTGGAGGGTCACGACGTGGGTCGCTCCCTCCTCGATCGCCGCTGAGACCAGGTGGTCGAGGTAGTGCGCGTGCTCCTCGTAGCCGGTGAGGTCGGTGCGTGGGCACTCGCGGAGGCGGATCCGGGGGTGCGTTTCCAGGACCGTCCGGGCCCCGGCCGAGGCCTGCGTCACACAGCCGTAGATGGCGAACGGCACGCGGGTGTTCCTGTCGATCTTCCGCAGGTGCAGCGGAAGGAGCGGCTCGGTCTGCTCCGTGAGATAGTAGAGGACGACGATTCCCAGGTCCATCGACGAGCCGCTTCGCCCCGGGTGCCGGCAGGAACGAGCTCCGCCAGCGTAGCCATCCGGGCGCCGCTCCGCAAGGGCGATGTCCGCGCGATTCCTGCCTTCGCCACGCACCGAACATCCACCATTGCGAGCTCACCGACCCTCTGCTGTCGGGTGACGGCTGGCGTAAACCCCGCGCGCGGGAAGAGCGCGAGCAACGGCGGGGGGCCGGACCCGGCAAGTCGCGGTGCTTTGTGCCGCAGACCATCCAGCACGTCCTCGCCGACCGGTTTGCGGGACCATTTGCACTCACCCGCCAGCACCGGCGACCGGCCCTTCACGGCTACCAGGTCCACTTCCAACTCCCGGTCCCAGTGTCGGCCCAGGCGGTCGTAGTCCAGCTCACTTTCCCGTTGAGAGTCAGATCTCTCCGGATCTCGCGGCAGGTGTGGTCGAAAGCCTGGCCGACGAACGGGTCGAGGCCGGGCAGGATGCGGCTCTTCAGATCGTGAGCGGGTCCGCGGTCGGCCAGCGCGCTACGGCAATCTC
>JACQVG010000217.1 GCA_016209905.1 Gemmatimonadota bacterium
CGTCAACCGCGTGGGCGTGGTGGATGGCCACCTCTCCAACCGGCTTACGATCTACGGCCGGCGCGGCGCGCTGCTCGAGACCCTGAGCTCGTTCTTCAGCGTGCGCCGGCTGTGGCGGTACGATGACTTCGGCCGCGAGGGCTCCCTCGAGGGGAGCGAAGGCCTCACCCCGTCGGCCACGCTCCGGGGCGGATGGTCCGTCGGCGGGGGCGCGAGCCGGCAGTTCTACCGGTTCGAAGCCGCGCCGTACGAGGCCTATCAGGTCGAGGTGCCGGGACCCGGTGGAACGCTCAGGGTACCGTTCGGCGTGCCGCGCCCGCTCACCGACCTCTTCGCCCTCGCCGCCCGGGTGACGACGCCGACCTTCCGCACCTTCACGGCCTCGGTCAACGCGAGCTACGGGGCCGAGGCGATCTTTCCCGAAGCGGCCGAGGGACGGGCGCTGCGCATCGGCGGCTCGCTCGATTGGCGGCCGACGCGGCAGGTCCGGGTGGGCGTGCAGTACGCGCGGCTCGAGATCAGCCGCGCGCGTGACAGGTCCCGATTCTCGACCGAGGACATTCCGCGGCTCAAGGTCGAGTACCAGGCGACTCGCGCCGTGTTTTTCCGCTTCGTCGGTCAGTACGCCGCGCGGCGACGGGACGCGCTCGTGGACCGCGTCGGCCGGCCGATTCTGATCGGCGACGAAGTGGCGGTGGCGAGCGACCTCAACGAGGTGCGCGCGGATTGGCTGCTCTCGTACCGGCCCGGCCCGGGGACGCTCATCTTCCTCGGCTACGGCGCCTCGCTCGCGGAGCCTCGGGCGTTCGCCTTCGGCCGGGATCTCGAGCGCACGGCGGACGGCTTTTTCGGGAAGGTGTCCTACCTGTTCCGGCTGTGAGCTGAGCGTGCGCGCGATGCTGCTCGATCGCCCCGGCAGGGCGCTCCGGGAGGCCAGCATTGCGCTGCCGGAGCCGGGACCGCGGCAGGTGCTGCTCAAGGTCCGCACCTGCGGGGTGTGCCGGACGGACCTCCACGTCGCCGACGGCGAGCTCCCCGACCCCAAGCTGCCTCTCGTGCTCGGTCACGAAATCGTCGCTGAGATCGTCGCGGTCGGAGCGGAGGTGGAGCGGTTCGCGCCGGGCGAGCGCGTCGGCGTGCCGTGGCTCGGCTGGACCTGCGGCCAATGCCGGTACTGCGGCGAAGGGCGCGAGAACCTCTGCGAGCGTGCCCGGTTCACCGGCTACCAGATTGACGGCGGTTACGCGGAGTACGCCGCGGCCGACGAGCGTTTCTGCTTCCGGCTCCCGGACGCCTACTCCGACCTCGAGGCGGCGCCGCTCCTGTGCGCCGGGCTCATCGGCTACCGGTCGCTGGTGGCCGTCGGCCAGGGGGAGCGACTCGGCATCTTCGGTTTCGGCGCGGCGGCGCACATCGTCGCGCAGGTCGCCCGCCACCAGGGACGCCGGGTCTACGCCTTCACGCGGCCGGGCGACGCGGAGGCGCAGCGCTTCGCGCGCGAGCTGGGGGCGGCGTGGGCCGGCGCCTCGGATGAGGCGCCGCCGGAACCGCTCGACGCGGCGATCCTTTTCGCTCCGGTCGGGTGGCTCGTCCCGGTCGCGTTGCGCGCGGTGAGGCCCGGGGGCACGGTCGTCTGTGCCGGCATCCACATGAGCGACGTCCCAGCCTTCCCGTACGAGCTGCTGTGGGGCGAGCGCGTGGTGCGCTCGGTCGCGAATCTGACGCGGAAGGACGGCGAGGAGTTCCTGGCGCTGGCGCCTGCCGCGGGCGTGCGGACGACGGTGGAGCCCTACGCGCTGGTGCGCGCCAACGACGCGCTCGAGCGGCTCCGCGGCGGTCGCGTGCGCGGGGCGGCCGTGCTCGTGGTGAAGGAAGCGCTGCCGTAGCTACTCAGAGGACGGCGGCGGGCTGCGGGCGAGGCACCGGGGCCGCCCTACAGATCCCGCCGCTGAAACACGGCGAGGGCCGCCGCGAGCGCGACGGCCCCCACGGCCGCCAGGACCAGCCCGTCGCCCGGCGCCAACCCGTTCCGCAGAATACCCTGCGGCTGGTAGTACGTGAAGAGCGATAGCGGCCGGAGCGACCCGATGCGGTCCCACAGCCGCGCGAGGTACTCCAGCACGAACGAAAAGGCGATGAAGCCGGACGTCCACGCGATCGCGGAACCCGCATCCCTCGCGCCCGCCGAGACCGCCAGCCCGACCCCGCTGAAGGCGGCGAACAGCAGCCAGCACCCGGCGATGACGGGGAGGTAGTCGCCGGCCGCCACGCCCAGGGTCGAGCGGCCGACGAGACCGACCGCCGTACCCAGCCAGGCCGCGGCAGCGACGACCGTGAGGCCGGCGAGCAGCGCGCCGAGCGCCGCCGCCACCTGGCGCGACCGCGCCACCGGCCTGGCGCCGATCAAGTCCATGGTCCCCCGCCCGATCTCGCCCGCCAGCGCTCCTGAGGCGACCCGCACGACCCAAACGCTCAGCATCAGCAGCAGGAAGGGGTGCCTGTAGCCCAGACCGAGAAAGCCCCGGGAAGAGAGGTTGGCCGCGATCTCATCGCCGAAGATTCTGAGCACCGGCTGCGGCAAGAGCCGCAGCAATTCGCTCACGAAGCTCGCCTGCGCCGGATCCGGTGCGACGCGCGTCAGGGCCCACTCGAAGAGTGCGGCACCCGCCGCAAGCACCGCGAGCGGCAGGCGATGTAGACGCCACAGGTGACCGAGCAGCGTGCGCACGCTCATCGGTACCGCTCCAGAAATGCCTCTTCCAGGCTGGGCCGCTCGACCACCAGGTCGAGGAGCGGCAGCATTCCGAGCCGCGCGACCAGCGCGGGCAGCGCCTCCTGGCTCACGAGCAGCTCGACGTGGCGCGGGGTGGCCGGACCGACTTCCCCGAAGTGGGCCAGGCCGGCGGGGTCCACGTCCTCGGCGAACTCCGCCACCACGCGGCGCCGCTCGATGCGCCGGAGCGTCTCCACGTCGCCGACGCTGATGAGCCGGCCGCCGCGCAGCATCGCGACGCGGTCGCAAACCCGTTGCACCTCGAAGAGCACGTGCGAGGAGAAGAAGATCGTGGCGCCACGCCGGCGCGTCTCGCCCACGATGCCGTAGAATGCCTGCTGCACGAGCGGGTCGAGGCCCTTGGTCGGCTCGTCGAGCAACGCGAGCTTCGGCTCGCACTGCAACGCCTGCACGATCGCGAGCTTCCGGCGCATGCCGTCGGAGTAGGTGCGCACCGGTCGCGCCAGCACGTGCCGATCGAGATCGAGTCGCTCGAGCAGGGTACGCCGCAGCAGCGGCGGCCGGCGCTGGAGCGACGCCAGGAAATCGAGCGTACGCTCACCCGAAAACCGCGGCCAGAATCGCGCGTCGCCCGGCAGGTAGCCGACGTCGCCGCGCCAGCGCGCATCCCCCTCCGCGACGGCACGGCCGAGCACCGTGGCGACTCCGGCACTCGGCCGGAGCAGACCGAGCAGCAGGCGGATCGTGGTGGTTTTTCCCGCCCCGTTGGGGCCCAGGAATCCGAAGACCTCTCCCTCCTCCACACGGAGGGAGAGGTCTTGGAGCGCGAGGACCGAGCCGAACGTCTTGCCGAGCCCCCGGGTCTCGATCGCCGCCGCGCTCACGGGCAGGGCGACGTCAGAGGGCGACGGCCTCCAGCGCGTCGTGCAGCTCGGCAGCGCTGCGCGGCCGCTGGTTCGGGTCCTTGTTCAGCGTGCGCAGGACAAGTGCCGCCAGTTCCTCCGGCACGTCGGCGTTCAGGCTTCGCGGCGACGGCGGGATCTCCTCGAGCTGCTTGGCCACCATGGTGATCGCCGACTCCGCGACGAACGGCGTGCGGCCGGTCAGCGCCTCGAAGAGCACAGCGCCGGCGGCATAGAGGTCGGCGCGGAAATCCACTTCGTCGCCGAGGAGCTGCTCCGGCGCCATGTACTCGGGCGTGCCGACGGCCATTCCGGCCTGTGTCATCCCTTCCGAACGGACCGCGAGCCGCGCGATCCCGAAGTCCATGACCTTGAGCGTTCCCGACGGCTCGACGACGAGGTTCTGCGGCTTGATATCGCGATGGATGACGCCCTGCTCGTGCGCGACCTCGAGCGCGCGGCAGAGCTGCTTGCCGATCGTCAGCACGACGTTGACCGGCAGGCAGCCGCGGCTCTGGATGAGGCGCTTGAGCGACTGCCCCTCCACGAACTCCATCGTGATGTAGTACAGCCCCTCCACCTCGCCGATGTCGTGCGTCCGGACGACGTTGCGGTGCGTGATCCTGCGCGCGAGGCGGATCTCCTGCTTGAAGCGCTCCAGGGCCGAGGGTTCCGCGGCCAGCGCGTCGCTCTTCAAGGTCTTGATGGCCACGGGCTCGCCCAGCTGCGTGTCCCAGGCGCGGTACACCACGCCCATGCCGCCCATGCCGAGCAGGCCCTTGACCTCATAGCGGCCGCCGAAGGTGGCGCCCACCTCCAGCATACCGGTGCCCGAGGCCACCGCCCGCGCCATGGTCGCCGAAGCCAGGGCGCCGCCGGCCGTGTAGATCGGCTGCGTCGCGCCTCCCCCGCCGGCGCTCAGGTACTCGACGAGCTGCTGCTTCGCCTTGAGCTCCTCCACCATGGTCCTGAACGCGGCCGCGAGCTCGCCGATCTCGTCCCGCGACGCGACCTCCACGGTGGCGCTGTAGTCGCCCTCGGCGACGCGTCGCGTCACGCCGACGAGGGCATGGACGGGCTTCGCGATCTGGTGAGCCACGAGCCACGAGGCGACCAGCGCCAGCAGGAGTCCCGCGATGGCGAGCAGCACGAGCGTGCGCTGGAGCTGCCGGAACCCGGCCAGCTCGCCGGCCCGCGAGCGGAGCGCGAGGTACCCGGCGACGGGCTCCTCGACCCCGGGATTGACCAGGAAGCGGTTGAACCCCACCAGATCCTCGTTCCCGATCCGCGCCTCGGTGCGCAGCTCGGCGCTGTCGCCGCGCATCGCCTCCGCCGTCAGGGTCCGGGCGATGGCGCTGTCGAGCTCGGGAGAGACCGGCACGGTGCTGGCCACGACCACCGGCCTATGGTTGACGTCGATCAGGTAGAAGACGATCTCCGATCCGGTCGCCCGCTTGACCTCCTCGGCCAGCGAGTCGGTCACCTGGTGCGCCGCCAGCAGCATCGCCTGGACCACGTCCGACGCGAGGTCCTTGAGCGGGGTCCCCACGGCGAGGTACAGACGCTGGTCCGCCTGGTTCACGTAGCCCGCGACCTGCCGCCCTTCCAGCGCCTGCCCGATAATCGGCCCGCCGAGCGTGTCTCCCGAGACACCCGGCCGGTCGGTCCGCGCCCTGAGCACCGCCCGCGCGTCGGTGATGAGCGTGTAGTCGGCCTGGAGGATCTCCTGGTACTGCTTCGCCTGATCGAAGACGGTGCTGAGGTCGCCCGAGACCACCGCCGCGACGAACGTCGGCGCCTGCGCCGCCGCGGCGGCGCCGCGCCCCAGCATGGCGTTCTCCGCCTCGATGAACGCGCGGGCGACTTCGCCCGTCGTGGCGAGGCGGCGGTCGAGCGCGGCGTTGGCGGCGCGTCGCGCGCTGAGCGACGCGAGCAGCAGCGCGCCGCCGAGGACCAGAGCGACGACGAGCGCCGTCGCGGCGAAGATCTTGAGGGTGAGGCCGAATCGGCGGGCGCGGGCGCTAGTACCGCTCACGCTGGCTTCCCGACCCGTACTCCTGACCGTACTTGTTGCGATGCTGCACCCAGCGGTAGCCGCTGGCGTCGAGAGCGACCTCCACTCCCGCGAGCCCGCCGGCCGGCACCGTGATCTCCTGCGTCACTTCGGTCGCGCGCTCGTGCCAGACGTGCAGCGCGTAGCGGCCCGGCGGCACGCCCCGAATCGTGAAGCTCCCGTCGGCTCCCGGCTGCGCGTAGTAGCCGTTGTCGCGCACCACGATGAACGCGCTCATTCGCGGGTGGATGTTGCAGTGGACCCGGACCAGGCCGGCCCGGGCGAAGCGGCGGCTGCGCGTCTCGCCGCGGCCGTAAAGCCCGAGGTCGAACGCGTTCGGCTCGCTCAGCGAGAAGACGTTGTGGTTGAAGGGATCGCCGTTCGGAAAGGCGACGGTGGTTCCCGCCGGCACGACCAGCACCCGGGGCCGGAACTGCCGGCCGTCCACCGCCAGCTCCGGCCGCGCCGGCGCAGCGCCGCGCGGGCCTCGCCCATCCAGGTAGATCACCGCGTCACCCAGGTCGGGGGCCTGCCGTCCGCCCGCGTCCCTCACCGACACGCGACCGCTCACCTGCGCCGCGGACGGCTCCGCGAGCCCCGCACCGAGGATCAACCCCGCCGCGGTGATGGCCGGCCAGATCGGCGCGGAATTGCGAACGGGCCTCATGGGCACGAGTTTGCCTTGGCGCCTCGGCGGCGTCAAGCTCACGGAATCAGCGACAAGGAGATGACGGTGACGACCCTCGCTCGAGCCGCAGCGTGGCTCGCCTGCACCGCGCTGCTCGCGGGCCCCGTGGTGTCCCAGACCCCGGACGACTCCCTGGCCGAGCGGGTCCGGCGAGCCGAAGAGGCGATCGAGCGGCTGCAGCGGCAGCTCGAGGAGCAGGCGCAGGCCAAGGTGCAGTCCCGGCTCCGCAATGCGGTCGAGGTCTCCGGGCTGATTCTCGTCAACGGCTTCTACAACAACGCACGGGTCGTCAACTCCGACGTCCCGCTCTTCGTCGCCGGGGCCCAGGACACCTCCGGGCTGCCGAACAGCCACGCGGGCGGCGCGATTCGCCAGACGCGGCTCGGACTCGCCGTCACGGGAGCGCGCGCTCTCGGAGGGCAGGTGAGCGGCGGCCTCGAGCTCGATTTCTACGGCGGGCAGCAGCCGAGCGGGGGCGGCCGGACTCATCCCCTGCTCCGGATCCGGACCGCGAGCGCCAGGCTCACCTGGCCGCACGTCGGGCTCGTGGTGGGCCAGGAATCGCCTCTCGTCGCGGGCCTCAACCCGGTTTCGTTCGCGAGCAGCGGCTTCCCGGCCTTCGCCAGCAGCGGCAACCTTTGGCTGTGGATTCCGCAGGTCCGCCTTACCCTCGAAGCGGGCGGTCGCGTGCGCTTCGGCGTCCAGGGTGCGGCTCTGGCGCCGATGCTGCCGAGCCCTCAGCCGGCGTTCCTGACGGAGGCCGACAGCGCCGAGAAAAGCGGCCGCGCGACCGCCCAAGGCCGGATCTACGCTGCCTGGGGCTCGGAGGATGCGGAGACGGAGATCGGCCTCGGCATCCACCGCGGCTGGATCGCGACGACGGGAGACAGCCTACTCCACAGCAAGGCGTTCACCGCCGATTGGCGGATCGCCCTCGGCCGCAGGGTCGCGATCGCCGGCGAGGCGTTCTTCGACGGGCAGGCACTGGGCGGACTGGGCGGAGGCGGGATCGGCCAGAACCTCGGCCTCGGCGGCGTTCCGGTCCGCACGACCGGCGGCTGGGTCCAGCTCGACCTGCGTCCCACCTTCGCCTGGGGGCTGGGCGGCGGGTACGGTTTCGACGACCCCGACGACGCCGATCTGCCTACCACCGGCCGCCGCAAAAACGTCGCGTACACGGCTCACGTCCACTGGCGGCCGGGCGGGGGACTGCTCGCGGGATTCGAGTTCCGGCGACTCGAGACCACCTACGCCGAGGGCACCCTCACAGCCAACCACCTCAACTGGTTCGCGGGGTTGGCCTTCTAGCCGGGCGCTGAGACCGCTGCCTGGGCTCCCTCTCAGCGGCGGGTGCCGACGCTGTCCATACCCGCGAGCGTCGCCGTGCTCGGCGGGCGCTGGCGCTGGAGCCTCGCCGCCACCTCCTCAGCCTCGCGAAGCACTCGGAGCGCGTTGAGACCGATCACTTTCCGGACCTCTTCGTCGCTGTAGCCGCGGCGCAGGAGCTCGGCGGTGAGCCGAGGGAAGGCACCCACGTCCTCGAGCCCCTGGGGGGCACAATCGATTCCGTCGAAATCGCTGCCGTAGCCCACGTGATCGATGCCCGCGACCCGGCGGATGTGATCGATGTGATCCGCCACGACGGTGAGCGGCGGCGGCGGCGGGCGGTTGGCCACCTGCCAGGCGCGGCGCGCGGCGTTGAAGCCCGCCGTGTCGGCGCCGAACTGGGCGCGGAGCTGCTGCTGGCGAACGCGCGACTCGCGGTTGTGGCGCACCCACGCCAAGTCCAGGAACGCGCAGTAAAAGTTGACCATCACGACGCCGCCGTTGCGCGGCAGCATCGCCAGAATCGCGTCGGGGACGTTGCGCGGCACGTCGGCGAGGGCGCGCGCCGAAGAGTGAGAGAAGATCACCGGCGCCTCGGCGTCCCGCAGCACCTGCGCCATCACGGAGTCCGAGACGTGCGAGATGTCCACCAGCATTCCGAGCCGGTTCATCTCGCGCACAACCTCCCGACCGAACGCCGTGAGGCCGTTGTGCCGGGCCGTGTCCGCAGCCGCATCGGCCCAGGCGAGCCCGTTGTTCCACGTCAGCGTCATGTACCGCACGCCCTGGTCATAGAACCGGCGCAGGGCGCCGAGCGAGTTCTCGATCGCGTGTCCCCCTTCGACGCCAACCAGCGACGCGATCTTGCCCCGGCGGTGGATGTGCAGCACGTCCGCAGCGGTGCGCGCCGCCTCGAACGTCTCCGGGTAGCGCGCCTCCATCCGGCGCACCAGGTCCAGCTGCTCCGTCGCGATCCGCATCGAGCCCCGGCCGGCCGAGTCGGCCGGCACCCAGACCGACCAGAACTGCGCGCCGACTCCGCCGGCGCGCAGGCGCGGGATGTCGGTCATGAGGCCGGGCTGCGACCGCGCGATGTCGGCGCTGTCGAACACCGAGCGCGCGCGGGTGCGGATCTCCCACGGCAGGTCGTTGTGGCCGTCCACCATCGGCACCTCGCGATGGAGGCGGAGCGCGCGGCGGATCAGCGTGGAGTCGGTCTGGGCGGCAAGCGGCGCGGCGAGCGCGACGGTCACCGCGGCCGCCCGGAAGAGGAGGGCAAAGCAGGCTCGCATGGCCATTCAGGATATCGCCGCCGCGCGGCGGCGCACAACGGGCGGCCCGCGAGCCGCCCGTTGCCGTCGCGACGGCGTTCCGCGCCTCACGCCGCCGAGCCAGCCCTGCGACCCGCCCGGGACCGGCGAGCGCCGGCGGATGCGCCGGCGACGGCCGGCCGTCTGGCGCGACGCGCAGAAACGGCTATTTTGAGCCCCGGACTCCCCCTCACAAGGAGCGCGCGGTGAACACGAAACTCTATGGGAAGGTCGTGGGAGTGGTGCTGCTGTTGCTGGGGGTGATCGGCTTCCTGACGCCGACGCTGGCGGGGATCAACCTCGGCAAGAAGCATTCGCTGGTCCACCTGGCCACGGGCGCCGTTCTGGCGTGGGTGGGCTTCGGTCAGACGGACGAGGGGCTGGCGAAGAACCTCGTTCTCGTCTTCGGTGTCATCTATCTGGCGCTCGGAGTGCTCGGTTTCGTGCGGGAGGACCTGATCCTCTATCACGCCGAGGTCAGGATCAACGTGATCCACCTCGTGATCGGCCTGTGGGCGATCGCCGCCGCGATGATGGGCGGGAAGGCCGTCGCACCGCAGGCGTAGACCGGCGAGTACCGCTGTCGCGGGCTCCCTCGGCCGCTGCCCGAGGGAGCCCGCAAGGTTGACCGCCCGGAGCCGGGCGCTGCAGCGGCCGGGCGGCCTACGCGACGGCGTCCCCCTTCCTCAACCCTTCGATCTCCTCCCCGGCACGACGCAGAATCTCGACGATCTTCCCGGTGCGCTCGTCCCCCGGACCCGCACGCCATGCGTGACGGTACGCGAGGCCCGCGAGCCGAGCGAACGCCTGATTCAGCTCGCCCATCGAGCCGCCGGTGAAGCCGCGAACCGCGTCGCGCACCCGGTCCAGGATCTCGTCAATCACATCGCGGTGCTCCTCGAGGAAGCTCTCTCCCTCCGGCGTGATGTGATAGACCTTCTTCCCCTCCGTCTCCACCGCCCGCACGAGCCCCTGGTCCTCGAGCAACTGGAGCGTCGGGTAGACGGTGCCGGCGGACGGGGTGTACCAGCCGCCCATCTTCTCCTCGAGCGCCTTGATGACCTCGTAGCCATGTCGCGGCTTCTCCTTGAGGAGTCGCAGGATCACGTACTTGACCTCCCCGGACTCGAACATCTGCTGCCGGCGCCGCCCCCGGCCCGGCCGGCGGCCCTCGGGCCCACAGAACGCCCAGAACCGGGGACCGAATCCGGCCGCGAAGAAGTCTCCGAAGTTCCAATCGTCACGTGACATACGGCAAGCCTCCCTGTTCACGTCATGGTGCGCTATAGCGTACGTTATAGCTTACGATATAGCGTACGATATGTCAAGCGGATCGCCGCGGGGAGCGCCAGCGCCGGTGCGGTTCCGCCCGCCACCGGCACTCCGTATCTTCCCCGCCGACCCGAACCGGAATCCGCATGACCGCCACCCGCGTTGGACTAACCGTCGCCGCCGTCACCGCGCTCGTCCTCCCGCGCGCAGTCGCCCAGGCGCGCTTCGACTTCTACGAGCGCGGCCCGTACCGTGCCGAAGTCCCGAGGCCGAGCAGCCTCCTGGGATACGAGCCGGGCGAGTTTCACACCGACTACGGCAACATGGAGCGGGTCATTGACGCGATCGCGCGCGCGGCGCCGGACCGCGTGCGGCTGACGCGCTACGGACGATCGGAGGAACGGCGCCCTCTCTACCTGCTGGCCGTCTCGAGCCCGGAGAACATCCGACGCCTGGACGAGATCCGGGCCCAGACCGCGCGGCTCGCCGATCCACGACTGGTCTCTCCGGCGGATGCGGCCGCGCTCATCGCGACCCTGCCGATCACGGTCTGGCTCGATTACGCGAACGACGGGAACGAGTCGGCGGCGTTCGAAGCGGCGATGGGGGTCCTCTATCAGCTCGCGGCCTCCGACGAGCCTGCGACGGTCGAGATGCTGCGCAGCGCCGTTGTGCTGATCAACCCGGCGCACAACCCGGAGAGCCATGAGCGCTTCGTGGCCTGGTACAACGCGTTCGGGACCGGGGTGCCCGACAACGCCGCGCTGGAGCACGACGCCCCCTGGGGAATGAGCACGAACAACAACCACTACCAGATCGACCTCAACCGGGATGCGCTCGCCCTCACGCAGCGGGAGACGCGGGCCATCGTGCGGGCCTTCCTGGCCTGGCACCCGCAGGTCTTCGTGGACCACCACGGCCAGACGACGCAGTTCTTCTTTCCGCCCGCGGCCTTGCCGCTCAACTCGAACTTGCCGGCGCAGTCGAACCGCTGGATGGAGACGTTCGGCCGCGGCAACGCGGCGGCCTTCGACCGCTACGGTTGGCAGTACTACGTGCGCGATATTTTCGACCTGTTCTACGCCGGCTACTGGGACTCGTGGCCGGCGCTGAACGGCGCGACGGGGATGACGTTCGAGACCGACGGCGGCGGCGACCTCGGCCTCAACTGGCTGCGGGACGACGGCACCATCGTGACCTTCCGGGACGGAATCGCTCGGCACGTCACCGCCTCCCTGGCCACCGTGGAGACGGCCGCGAGGCACCGCGCGGAGCGGCTGCGGGACTACTACGACTTTCGGCGCACGGGGATGGAGGAGGCTCGGCGCGAGCCGATGAAGCGCGTGGTCATCCTGCCGGGCGGCGATCCGCGCCGGGCCGCCGAGCTGGTGGAGGTCCTGCTCCTGAACGGCATCGAGGTGACCCGCGCGAACTCGCCCTTCACGTCGCCGCTGGCGCACGACTACCTGGCGGGCGCCACCGGCGGACGGGCCGCACGGCAGACCTTTCCGGCCGGCGCCTACGTCGTGGACCTGGCCCAGCCGCAGAAACGGCTCGCCAAGGCGATCCTCGAGCCCTCGGCCGAGCTGGACGCCGAGTTCGTCCGCGAGCAGCTCGCGCGCCGCGCGCGAAACGCGCGGCGCGGGGAGACCGCCGACCGGGAGGGGTACCAGTTTTACGACATCACGGCCTGGTCCCTGCCCTACACCTTCGGCGTGGAGGCGTACTGGACCGAGGACACGCCCGGCGTGAGCGGGCAGGCGCTGGCCCTGCCGGAGGCCGGCGACGCGGCCGCGGCGCTCGCTCCCGTCGGCGGCGTTCCGGGGGCGGTGCGCGCGCGATCGGCGTACCTCTTCCCCAACGACCGGAACGGCGCCGGCGCTCTCGCGATGGCGCTCCTCACCGGCGGCTACCGCGTGGCCGTGGCGACCCGGCCGGTACGCGCCGGCGGGGGCACCTATCCGCGCGGGAGCTTCGTCGTGCGCGTGGAGCGGAACGCCGAGTCGCTCCACGACAGCATCGGGCCCTGGGCCAGACGCTTCGGCGTCGAGGTGACGCCCGTCCAGTCGGCGTTCGCGGACAGCGGCACGATGGGAATCGGCGGGGAGGACGTGGTGTCACTCAGGACGCCGCGCATCGTCGTGGCCGCGGGCGAAGGGGTCTCCGCGACGGAGTACGGAGCGCTGTGGTATTTCCTTGAACGGGTTCTGGGAGTGCCGTTCACGCCCGTGCGCGTCGAGGCACTCGGCTCGATGCGCCGCCTCGACGAATACAACGTGCTCGTGTTCCCGCACGGCTCCCCGGGGCGATATGAAGATCAGCTCGGGAGCGCCGGCGTGCAGCGCCTCAGGGCGTGGATAGAGCGCGGCGGCGTGTTCATCGGCTGGCGGGGCGGCGCGCGCTTCACGATGCGCAAGGACGTGAACTGGACCTCGGTGCGCGTCGTGGGCTCCGAGGCGGACTCCGCCAGGCGCGACTCGGCGGCGGTGCGGGACACGTCGCTCGCAACCGAGCAGCGGCCGGGGCCGCCGCTCGTCTCGGCCACCGCCTCGGAGGGTGCGCCGCTTCCGGTGCCGGGGGCCATCTTTCGGGCGACGCTCGACCGGAGTCACTGGCTGACTTTCGGCTACGAGCGCGACCAGCTCCCCGTCATGATGAACGGAGACCAGTTCTTCCGCCCCTCGCGTTCGGGCGCGAACCCGCTGGCCTTCACGGGCGACAGCCTGCTGCTGTCCGGGTTCGTCTGGCCCGGCAATACCGAACGGCTGCTCAGAAGCACGGCATGGGCGGCCGTCGAGAACGTCGGCAGCGGCCACGTCGTGCTCTTCGCCGACAGCCCGGTGTACCGACTGTTTTGGCGCTCTACCTATCGGCTGCTGCAGAACGCGATGCTGTTCGGAACCGGACGCTAGCGCGACAACGCTGCGTCAGACCTCTCCCTCGATTCTGAGCAGCCGGGGCGTCCCCGGC
The DNA here is from genome assembly GCA_016209905.1 of Gemmatimonadota bacterium. Taxonomy (GTDB): domain Bacteria; phylum Gemmatimonadota; class Gemmatimonadetes; order Gemmatimonadales; family JACORV01; genus JACORV01. The sequence continues at coordinate 13,256 of JACQVG010000217.1, forward strand.
GGCAGCGGCACGTGAGGAAGCACCCAGTGCCGCAGCGACGGCTCGACCTCGATCTCGAAGCCGTTCGGCCGCACCCGCCACGTCTCCCGCGAGTCCTCCGGCATGCGACCGTTGATGGTCGTCCGCCGCTTCTGGCGCATGATCTCGAACTGCACGACTTCCCCCGGCTCGTACGTCGAGAGGATCCGCATCGCCTGCGCCGGGCTGGTCGGCCGTCGCCCGCCGATGGAGAGAATGACGTCGCCCGAACGCAGACCCAGTAACGAGTCGCTCGGGCCATCCACGACCAGCAGCCCTTCCGACGTGCCGAAGTACTCCGCCAAACCGGGGTTCACACGCACCAGCTCGAGGTCCGCGAGCGCGCGACTGCCGAAGGCCATGACTTGCACGCGGCCCAGCGTCCGAGGGACTCGCCGCTGAACCTCCCCCGGCACGAGCTCGCGCACCCTCTCGAAGCGACGGACCATCCGATCCACGTCGGACTCCTGCGCGACGAGGGTGACGGTGATCGGCCGGTTGTCGCGCCGAAGCTCGAGCCGTACGGTGTCGCCCCCGTCGAGGCGGGAGGCCAGCCGGATGAGCCTCATCCCGGGTCGCGACTGCTCGTCCTCGTTCTCGTCGCGGGGCTGGCCGGTCGCCGGAGCCAACCGGGTACCGTTCAGCCGCACGATCAGATCGCCCGTCCGCACGCCCGAGCGGTCGGCGGGGCCGCCGGGAGTCACCCCGGCCACGCGCGCGCCGACGGAGTCCCGCGCCGGATCGGGTGTGAGATCCACGAGCACCCCCAGGCGGCCGCGACCTATGCCCACCTGGAAGTCTTCGGGACCGAACGAGAAGGAAAACGTGCGGTCGCGCGCTCCTCGGTCACGATCCCGATCGGCCCGGGGAGTCTCCTGTGCCGCCAGGGGAGCGGCCACCGCCGCGAGAATCGTCAGCCAGCACAGCCGTCGCATCGCTCCATCTCCTTCGGTCGAGAAGTTGAACCAGCGGCGAGTCACAGACCGGCGACCGCGACCCGCGTCGTGTGCACGTCGACGAGCGCCGAGAGGATCCCCGCTCGCTGCTGCCAGAGCTCGACCACGCGATCCGGCTCGGCCCGCCATGCGTCCGGGTCACCCAGCGCGGCGTCCACCGCTGAGAGGTGATCCTCCAGATCCGCCACCGCGCTGGCCGCCTCGCCACTGAGCACGCGCGCCTCCGGGGCCAGCGCCTTCAAGGTCTGCTCCAGCGCCGAGGACCGCGCCATCGCGTTCCTGAGGGCCGGCCGGTCCTGGGGCAACCCGCCGGGAGGCGCCCGGTGAAGCGAGACGACGGCGAGTCCTGAGAGCGCCGCCGCCGTAGCGAGTCCGACCGCGACCTGGACCGAGCGGCGGCGGCGCGCGCGACCCGCGACGAGCGCGATCGCGGGCCAGCGATCGCGCGGCGGCCCGAAGGAGGGCAGCGCCTTGAGCTTCGAGCGCACCTGCTCCAGCCGGTACAGCTCCGC
>JACQVG010000212.1 GCA_016209905.1 Gemmatimonadota bacterium
CTGCGCCGCCATCGTCGCCAGCGACAACCACGGCGACCAGCGCTCGGTCCGCACGGCGGTCGAATGGCTCGAGTCGAACGGCGGTCGGGTCCAGGCCGAGCTGTTGGCGACGGGCAATCCCCACGCGATCCTCACCGACGGCCGGCCGGAGCCGGTTCCGCGGCTGCGAATTCGCCGCGGGTGGTATTCGACGCTCAAGGAGTTCGTGATCGGAGGAAAAGAGGCGTGACGCTGGGCCACTTCGAGGAGCTGGGCCGTCTGGCGGAGCGCTGCGGCGCCGAGCTGACCGGGCCCCTGCGCCGCTACCTGGAACTCGTCGAGCGGGCGCTGGGGGCCGGCGGCACGCTGTTCATCGCCGGCAATGGGGGCAGCGCGGCCCACGCGCAGCACATCGCCACGGAGTATGTGGTGCGGTATCGGCCCGTGCGCAGGAAGGCGGTCGCGGCGCTGGCGCTCTCGACCGATTCTTCGCTGCTGACCGCGGCGGGCAACGACATCGGCTTCGAGGAGATCTTCGCGCGCCAGGTCGAGGCGCTCGCCAAGCCGGGCGACCTCCTGGTGCTCGTCTCGACCACCGGCAATTCCCCCAACCTGCTCCGAGCCGCGGAGGCGGGGAAGGCGGCCGGGGTGACCACCGTCGGTCTGCTCGCCAAGGGCGGGGGGCGGCTGGCCTCCCTGGTTGACTTGGCGATTGTCGTGCCGACGGATGACACGGCGCACGCCCAGGAGATCCAACTGGCCATTGACCATTACGTGTGTTCCCAGGTGGAGCAGGGGCTCGCATGAGCGCGGCCGGCCGGCGAGGGCTGGCGGCGGGGGCGCGCCGTGGCGAGCACTCACGGGGCGCAGCCCGGTGCGTCCCTGCCGCCGCCCGAGCGCAAGGCCGGCCGGGCTGGCCGCGTGCGCTGCGGTGATTGACCTGCGTGGCTGAGGTCTTTCCGCTAGAGCGGATCCCCGCGCCGACCCGAGAGATCGCGTCGCGGCTGCTCGCGGCAGGGCACGAGGCGTGGTTTGTGGGCGGAGCGGTGCGCGACGTGATGATGGAGCGGCTGCTGCCGCGCCGCGTGGCGGGCGCGGGGGCCGCGGACTTCGACATCGCCACGTCGGCCCTGCCGGAGCAGGTGCGGGCGCTGTTCGAGCGCACCGTTCCCATCGGCATCGAGCACGGCACGGTGGCGGTGCTCGATCGTCACGGCACGGCCCACGAGGTCACAACCTTCCGGCGCGACGTCGCGACCGACGGCCGGCGCGCCGTGGTGGCGTTCGGCGTGTCGCTGGACGAGGATCTGGCCCGTCGGGACTTCACCATCAACGCGATCGCGGTGCATCCGGCCAGCGGCGAGGTCCGGGACCCATTCGGCGGCCGTGAGGACATCGGCGCGCGCCTGCTGCGCGCGGTGGGCGACCCGCCCACACGGTTTCTGGAAGATCGGCTCCGCGTGCTGCGCGGCCTAAGGTTCGCCGCCGCATTCGACTTCAGCATCCACCCCCCCACCTGGGCGGCGCTTCGGGACGCCGCGTCCGATGTCGCGAACCTGTCGCGCGAGCGCGTGCGCGACGAGTGGCTCAAGATGCTCGCGTCGAGCACCCCGTCCGTCGGAGTAGGGCTGTGGCGCCGCGCGGGCGTGCTGGGCGAGGTGTGGCCGGAGCTGGCAGGACTCGACGAGGCGGTGGGGGAGCGTCTCGACGCTGTCGCTTCCCGCGATCCGGTGCTCCTGACGGCGGCCGCGTTCCGGTACGCGGGGGCGGGCCCCGAAGCCGCCGAGGCTGCCGCGCGCCGCCTGCGGTTCTCGAACAAGGACGCCGCGCGGGCGCGGGAGGTCGTCGCCGGTCTCATGACGCCGCTCCCCGCTCCCGGCTCCTCGCGCGAGGTGAGGCGGTGGCTGGTAGAGCACCGGGCGGTGGCCCGAGATGTGATCGCCGCGTCGGAGCCGCGGGAGCGGCGCGCCGATCTGCTCGCGGCCGTGGATGTGGTGCTGGCGTCCGGCGATCCTCTCACCGTGCACGAGCTCGCCGTGACGGGGGACGATCTGGCCGCGGCGGGGCTGGTGCCGGGGCGCGCGATGGGGAACGTCCTGCGCCGTCTCCTCGAGGAGGTGTTGGACGAGCCGTCGCGCAACACCAAGGACCAGTTGCTGGCGCGTGCCAAAGAGCTGTCGTGACGAGCGGTCCGGCCTTGGCCTTCGGCGTGCTCGCGGCCCTCGCCAACCTGATCGGGGCGCTGGCGGTCGCGCGGAGCGCACGCTTCGGGCTGCGCGTCATCGAGCTCTTCGTCGCGTTCGGGGCGGGCTTCATGCTCGCCCTGGCGATGGTCGCGGCCGTGCCTGAAGCGCTCGCCAAAGACCCGGCGGCCGCGGCTCCGGTCATCCTGCTCGGCTACCTGCTGGTGCACCTCTCGCAGCACACCCTGACGCCTCACTTCCACTTCGGCGAGGAGACGCACGAGATCTCGGCCAAGGCCTCCGGCGCGGCGCTGGTCGGCCTCCTGCTGCACACGTTCTTCGACGGCGTGGCCATCGCATCGGGGTTTCTGGTCAGCAAGTCGCTTGGCGTCCTCTTCTTCGTCGCTATCTTCCTCCACAAGCTCCCCGAGGGGGTCACCGTGTCGAGCCTGGTGATCGCCTCGGGGGGAACGGCTCGGCGCGGCTACGCAGCGGCCGCGCTGCTCGGCGTGGCCACGATACTCGGCGTCCTCGCCACCGCGCGCGCGGACGTGCTCCAAACGTACGGGCTCGCCCTCGCGGCGGGCGTGACGATCTACGTCGGGGCGTCGAACCTGGTGCCCGAGTTTCAGGCCAAGCCGGGGTGGGGACTCCCGGTCGCTTTCTTCGCGGGCGCGGGGGCCTTCGTCTTCTCGCAGGAGTTGCTGGAGAGGGTGCTAGGGTGAGGGTGCGGGAGCCGAGCCTCTTCGCCCCACCGCCGGGCGCGCAGCCGCTGGCCGCGCGGATGCGCCCGCGCACGATGGAGGAGTTCCTCGGCCAGGAGCAGCTGCTGGGTCCGGGCAAGGCGCTCGGTGAGCTGATTCGCCGCGGCGAAGTCGGCTCGATGATCTTCTGGGGGCCGCCGGGCTCTGGGAAGACGACGTTGGCCTACCTGATCGCCCGGTACACAGACCGCGAGTTCGTTCCCTTCAGCGCGGTCACCGAGGGAGTGCCGCGCGTGAGGGAGATTATCCGGGAGGCGGCGGACCGTCTCGCGCACCACGGCTGGCGCACGATCCTTTTCTGCGACGAGATCCATCGCTTCAACCGGGCGCAGCAGGACGCCTTCCTGCCGCACGTCGAGCAGGGGACGATCGCCCTCATCGGGGCCACGACCGAAAACCCGTCGTTCGAGATCACGGGCGCGCTCCTGTCGCGCTGCCGTGTCTTCGTGCTGGAGCCGCTTCGCGAGGAGCATCTTCGCATGCTCGTCCAGCGCGCGCTGGACGACGAGCAGCGCGGGCTCGGCAAGCTGAAGCTGAC
>JACQVG010000220.1 GCA_016209905.1 Gemmatimonadota bacterium
GCGTACGCTCGGCCGGGGGCATAGGCAAATCCTCGCGCCACCGGTGCCGACGAATGCACCGCGCCCCGCCCGAGGTCGCAACCTCGAGCGGGGCGCCCCCTGCCCGTCTGTGCGTCTGCTGACTGCCGAATGGGCCTGGGTGGAGTTGAACCACCGACCTCACGCTTATCAGGCGTGCGCTCTAACCACCTGAGCTACAGGCCCCACAGCTTCATCGTCCAAGCACCGCCGCCCCGTCCCCGCCCCGGCCCTACTCCTCCCACGCCCGACGCGGCCGGCCGCCGCGCCGCGGCACGCCATCGTCGTCGAACTCCTCGTCGTAGTCCTCGAAGTCGTCGTCCTCCTCGTCCTCGCCCGGCTCTTCGTCCTCCTCCTCGTCGTCCAGGCCCTCGTCCTCGAATTCGTCGTCTTCCTCGAAGTCGTCCAGACCGCCGATCTCGTCGTCCTCGTCGTCGCCGCGGCGCCCGCGGAGCGTGGCGCGCAACTCCGACGCCCTCCACCGGTTCATCGTGCCCTCTCCAGAAAGGGTTGGAGCCTGAATCAACGTCCGTTCCTACTCGGCGGCCGCGCGCGCCGCCCGAATCAGCTTCTTCCGCTCCGACTGCCGGAGGGCGCGCTTGCGGAGTCGCACCACCCGGGGCGTCACTTCGATGAGCTCGTCATCCTCGATGTACTCGAGAGCGAGTTCCAGGGTAATCGGGCGCGGCGGTTCAAGCAAGACGTGCTCGTCCGATCCCGACGCCCGCACGTTGGTGAGTCTCTTCCCCTTGGCCGGGTTCACGTCCAGGTCTCCCGGCCGGCAGTGCTCCCCCACCACCATCCCCTCGTAGGTCGGCTCCCCGGGACCCACGAACAACACGCCCCGCTGCTGCAAGTTGAACAGCGCGTACGCCACCGCTCCCCCGGCCACCATGCTCACCATAACGCCCCGCGTCCGCCCCTCGAGCGGGCCCGCCCACGGTCCGTACTCGAGGTAACGGTGATGCATCACCCCGGTCCCCCGCGTGTCGGTGAGGAAGTCCGAGCGGTAGCCGAAGAGCCCGCGCGCCGGGATCCGGAACGCCATCCGCACCGTCCCCAGCCCGGGGTTGCGCATCTCCCTTAGCTCGGCCCGCCGCGGCCCCAGCTTCTCCATCACGATCCCCACGTGCTCCTCGCGCACGTCGGTCAGCAACTCCTCGTAGGGCTCGAGCAGGACGCCGCCCGGCCCCTCACGGGTGATCACCCGCGGCCGCGACACCAGGAACTCGTACCCCTCGCGCCGCATCGTCTCCATCAGGATGGCCAGGTGCAGCTCCCCGCGCCCCGACACGGAGAAGGTGTCGGGACTGTCGGTCGCTTCGACCCCGAGCGCGACGTTCTTCTCGGTCTCGCGAAACAGGCGCTCCCCAAGCTGCCGACTCGTCACGAACTTTCCGTCCCGCCCCGCGAACGGGCCGGTGTTGACCAGAAAGTCCACGGCGATGGTCGGCTCCTCCACCGCGATCCCGCCGAGCCGCTCGGGCACCTCCGGATCGGCGAGAGTCTGGCCGATCTCGACGCCCTCGATGCCCGACAGCGCGACGATCTCCCCCGCTCCGGCCGCCTCGAGCCGGACCCGCGCCAGCCCTTCGAAGCCGTGGAGCTCGGCCACCTTCGCCCGCGCGAACGCTCCCTCCGCGAGCGGTCCGGGCTCGCCCGCCGGCAGCAGCGCGACGGTCTCCCCCACGCGAATCGTCCCGCGCTCGATCCGGCCGATCGCGATGCGGCCCATGTAAGGCGAGTGATCAATGGTCGAGACCAGCATCTGAAACGCCCCGTCCCGGGCCACGGGCGGCGGCACCGACTCCAGGATCGCCTCGAAGAGCGGCACGAGGTCCGCGCCCCCGGTCCACTCCGCAACGTCGCCGGCCGGGCCCCGGGGGCGGGCGCCCGCCGACCAACCGGCCGGCAGCCGCCGGAACGCGACCCCATAGCGGCCCGATGCATAGAGGAAGGGCGCGTCCATCTGCTCCGCCGAGGCCTCGAGGTCGAGGAAGAGCTCCAGCACCTCGTCATGCACCCGCAGCGGCTCGGCGTCCTGCCGGTCGATCTTGTTGATCACCACGATCGGCGTGAGCCCCGCCGCCAGCGCCTTGCGCGTCACGAAGCGCGTCTGCGGCATCGGCCCCTCGGCCGCGTCCACCAGGATCAGGACGCCGTTCACCATGCCGAGGATCCGCTCGACCTCCCCCCCGAAGTCGGCGTGCCCCGGCGTGTCAACGATGTTGATCTTGGTGTCGCGCCACCGCACGGAGGTGTTCTTGGCGAGAATCGTGATGCCCCGCTCGCGCTCCAGCGGGTTGGAATCCAGCACGCGCTCCAGCACCTGCTGGCCGTCGCGGAAGACGCCGGCCTGACGCAGCATCTGGTCCACGAGCGTCGTCTTGCCGTGGTCCACGTGGGCGATGATGGCGACGTTGCGAATCGGCACGGCGAAGCGAGGGCGTAAGGTCGGGATTGGAGATCGGGTGTCGGGCGTGCGGCAAGCTAGGGGGGCTCGGCTCCCAACACAAGGCCGGAAACGAAATCGCTCGGAGAGTCCAAGATCGCGGGCGAGAGCCGTGAGATTACGTGCCCCGCCCTATTCGCAGAGGCTCGCCTTCTCGAGCTGCACCGTCACGTGCTGGATGCCGAACCCCCGCACCCGGCGGGTGATCTCCTCGAGCGCGGCCTGGTGCGCGGCGGGGTCCGGCACCGTGGCGTGTCCGCTCATCGCCACGATCCCGCTGCTCACCGTCCAGACGTGCAGGTCGTGCACGCCGCGCACGCTCGGCACCGCGGCGATCGCCGCCTCGAGCTCCGGGACGGAGACGTGGCGCGGCGCCGCTTCGAGCAGTACCTCGACCGACAGCCACACCACCCGCGCCGCGCCGACCAGGAGCAGCAGCGCGAGCCCGATCGAGATGATGGGGTCGGCCGCGATCCATCCGGTCGCGAGGATCACCGCTCCGGCCGCGATCGCCCCCACGGAGCCCGCCACGTCGCTCAGCACGTGGAGGTAGGCGCCGCGCAGGTTGAGGCTCTCGCCCTTCGCCCGATGGAGGAGGGCCAGCGCCACCAGGTTGGCGACGAGACCGAGTGAGGCCACCAAAAGGAGGAGATCGGGCCGCACGGAGTGCGGCGTACGCAAGCGCTGAATCGCCTCCAGCACGATGGCGGAGGTCACCGCGACCAGCAGGGCGCCGTTCGCCAGCGCCGCGAGGATCTCCACCCGGTAGTACCCGTAGGTCCGGCCGCCCGAAGCCGGCCGGCGGGCGATCCACGCGGCGAACAGGGAGAGCGCGAGGGCTCCGGCGTCGCTCAGCATGTGACCGGCGTCGGCGAGGAGGGCGAGCGAGCCGGAGAGGAGCCCGCCCACCACCTCGACCACCATGAAGAGCAGCGTGAGGCCGAGCGCCCAGCCGAGCGAGCGCCCGCTCCGCGTCCGCTCGGGACGGTGCACGCAGGGCGGCGCGCTCACCCGGCCGTCCGGATGCGGATCACGAGGGCGCCGTGTAGTTTGCCAATCCCATGCCCGATGCGTCCTTCGGCTCGGTAGTCGCCCGGCTGGGCGTCGTCCTCCTGCTCGTGCTCGCGAACGCCTTCTTCGTCGCGGCCGAGTTCGCGCTGGTCGCGTCGCGGCGCACGCGCATCGAGGCCATGATACGGCGGGGCGATGCAAAAGCCAAGCTGGTCCGCCGCGCTCTGCACTCCCTCGACAGGTACATCTCCGGGACGCAACTCGGCATCACGCTGGCGAGCCTCGGCCTGGGCTGGGTCGGCGAGCCGGCCGTGGCCCGCACCATCTCGGTTCTGTTCGAGGGACTGGCGCCGCCGTTCGACCAGATCGCCACTCACGGCGCGGCCGGGACCATCGCGTTCGCGTTCATCACCTTTCTGCACATCGTGCTGGGCGAGCTGACCCCCAAGGCGCTGGCCTTGCTCTACCCCGAGATGACCAGCCGCTGGGTGACGGGCCCGCTGATCCTGTTCACCATCGCGACCAACCCGTTCATCTGGGCGCTCAACGGCACCGCCAACGCCACGCTGCGGCTGTTCCGGCTGCGGCAGCGCGGCGAGTACGAGCGGGTTCACTCGCCCGAGGAGATCCGGATGCTGGTCGAGCAGAGCCAGCAGGCGGGGCGCCTCGAAAAGGCCGACGCCCGCCTTCTCACAGGCGTGTTCGAGTTCTCGGAGAAGAACGCGCGCGAGGTGATGACGCCGCGGACCGAGATGGTCGCGCTTCCGGTGGACGAGCCGCTCGCCGAGGCTGCCGACCGGATCGCCGCTGCGGGCCGCTCGCGCTATCCCGTCCATCGCGCCTCGCTCGACGACATCGCCGGCATCGTGCACGCCAAGGACATCCTCGCCGCGCTGCGGCGGCCGGGCCCACCCCCGAGCCTGGAGGCGATGCTGCGGCCCGCGCACTTCGTGCCCGGCTCGCGCGAGGTCGAGGACGTGCTCGCCGACATGAAGCTCCTCAAGGTGCACATGGTCATCGTGCTCGACGAATTCGGCGGCACGGCCGGGCTGGTGACGATGGAAGACCTGCTCGAGGAGATCGTGGGGCAGATCGAGGACGAGTACGACCGGCCGGGACGCAAGCTGCCGCCGGTCTCGGCGGGAACCACGACGCTGGCGGGGGCCGCGAGCCTGGCTGAGGTGAACGAGCGCTGCGGCCTGATCCTCAGGAGCGACGACTACACGACCCTGGGCGGGTACCTCTTCGGGGCGCTCGGCCGGCTGCCGAAGGTGGGCGACCGGGTGCCGGTGAAGGGCGGCGTGTTCGAGATCAGCGCGATGGACGGCCGGCGCGTCGCGGAAACCCGCTTCAGGGCCGGCTGAGCGCGCCCTCCCGCAGCCGGCGCACGATCGCCGCCGCCACCGCCACCGCCTCCCGCATCGAGGACGGGTCGGCGATCCCCTTGCCGGCGATGTCCAGCGCGGTGCCGTGGTCCGGTGCCGTGCGCGGGACGGGGAGGCCGAGCGTCACGTTCACCGCGCGGCCGAAGGACGCGACCTTGATCGCCGTCATCCCGACGTCGTGATAGGGGGCGAGCACGGCGTCGAACTCGCCGCGCATGGCGCGCACGAAAACCGTGTCCGCCGGAAGCGGGCCCGCGATGCCGAGCGTTCGCGCCGCGGGCGCCAGCGACTGCTCCTCCTCGTGCCCGAACAGCCCTCCCTCTCCCGCGTGCGGGTTCAACGCACACAGCGCGAGCCGCGGCTGCTCCAGCCCGAACCACTCCCTGAGACTGCGCCGCGCGATCTCGCCGATCGCGACGATCCGCTCGGCCGTGAGGATGGCGAGCGCGTCGCGCAGCGGCAGATGCGTCGTGACGAGCACCACGCGCAGCCGCTCGGAGGCCAGCATCATCGCCACCTGCGGCGCGCCCAAGAGGTCGCGCAGCATCTCGGTATGTCCGGGGTAGCGGTAGCCGGCGGCGTTCAGCGCGCGCTTGTCGCCGGGCCCGGTCACGATCGCGTCCACCTCGCCGTCGCGCCACAGCCCCACCGCCGCCTCCACGGCGCGACCCGTCAGGCGGCCCGCCCGCGCAAGGGGCTCATCGCCGCCGCCCGCCCACGCGCCCACCCCGACGACGCGCTCCGCCCGCATGCCGGCCACGACATCGTCGGGGCCGACGACGACCGTGCGGACACCGGGCACCGACAGCGCCGCCGCCACGACCTCGGCGCCGATGCCCCTGGGGTCGCCGGTCGTGATCGCTAGACGGGGAATGACGATGCGGACGCCCTTCTCACTGTAGCCTGTCCACCCCTGCAACTCTGCAACTCTGCTCCCCCTGCAACCCTGCAACTCTGCAACTCTACAACCTGATGTCTACGTACGTCTGGCGGCGCAGCGAGGCGAGGAGCTCACGGATCGCCCGCTCCTGCTGGAGGTTTTGGCGGATCTGGTCGCGCACTTCCTCGAACCGGAACGGGCGCTCCGGCTGCGCGTCGGTGAGCTCGGCGACGACGTACTGGCTACGCGCCGGCGTCTCGGGGTTGACGGCGAAGGGGGCGATGACCTGTCCCACGGCCGCGCCCTCGAAGGCGTCGCGGTAGGGAGCCGGGAGCTGGCTCCGTTCCACCGGCCCGACAGTGCGCGGCGCGGCGGTGTCGCCGTAGAGGGCGGCCAGCGAGTCGAAGCCCGCCGCTCCCGCGCTCAGGAGCACCGCGATCGAGTCCGCCGTGCGCCGAGCCGCGGCCAGCTCGGCCTCGGCGACGGCAGGCATGAACAGGATGTGCCGCGCCTTGATCTCGGCCGGCTGCACGCGGTCCACCTGGATGATGTGATAGCCGAACGCGGTCGGCACGATGGGCGAGGCCTGCCCCGGCCGCAGACGGAAGGCGACCTCCTCGAATTCCCGGACCATCGTGCCGCGCCGGAACCAGTTGAGGTCGCCGCCCAACTCCCGGGTCGTCGCGTCGTCCGACAGGCGCCGCGCGAGGGTCGCGAAATCGGCGCCGCGCTGCAGCTCCGCGAGCGCGGACTCGGCCCGGACGCGCGCGGCCTGGCGCGCCGCATCCGTCGGGCGGGGCGTGACGACGATCTGCCGGTAGGAGATCGTGGGCGGGCGCTGCCTGACGCCTCCGGGCTGGCGCTGCGCTTCCTCGAAGGCGCGACGCAGCTCCTCCTCCGACACGGTGCCCGGGCGAAGCTTGCCCTCCTGCCGCTGCCGGTCGAGGAAACGCCGCTGATACTCCGAGCGCCGCTGCTGCTCCGCGAACCAGCGGCGGTACTCTTCCGGCGTCCCCCAGCCCGCCGTCTGCAGCTGGGCGCGGAACTCCGCGTCGCTGCTGAACCGGGCGCGAACGCGCCGCACCTGCTCCTCCACGCCGCTCTGCACTTCCGCGTCGGTGACGGTGACGGTCGTGTCACGCCGGGCGCGCTGATACAGCACTTCGTCGTCAATCAGGCGCTCCAGCACCTGCCGCCGCAGCGCGGCGCGACCGGCCGAGTCCTCCGGCACCTGGAGCCCCTGGGCCTGCTGCTGGAGGATCTCCTCGTCAATCTCGGACAGGAGAATCGCGCGTTCTCCGACGACCGCGACGATGCGGTCCACCAGTTCCGGGACGTCCTGGGCGCGCAGCGGCGCGGGCGCGGCCGCGACGGCCAGCGCCAGCGCTACCGGGGCTCCGAAGCGGCGCACCTTACCGCCCCGGTCGCACCGGAGCCGGGCCGGAGGCCGGAGGCGGGGCGCCGATGGGCGGGCCGCCCGGCGCAGGCGTCACCCGCGGCGCCGAGGGAGCCGGCGGCGCCGGCGGCGGCTCCGGCCCGCGGATCTGCCGCGCTCGCTCGAGCGCGCGACCGATCCCCGCCGGCGCGACGCTCCACGCGAACCGCGAGCGCAGCACGTCGGCAAGGAAGGGCGGCACCTCCAGGAACGGCCGCTGCGGCGGGCTCGCGGTGATCGCCGCGAAATAGGCGTCCACCCGCTGCGCGGCCAGCGCGCGGCGCTCCTCGGAGCCGGCGCCTGCCAACGACTCGGGGGAGACGCTCAATGTACCGAGCAGCCGCGAGAGCTCGCCGCGGTACCGGCTCTGAATCTCTTCGACATCGGCCGCGGTGAGTCGAATCCCCCGCTCCTCCGCCGTGCGCAGGAGCATGTGGTTGCGAACGATGCTGCGGATGAACTCCCGCAGCGTCGAGTCGGGAGCCTCCAAGACCATGGCGCGTGCCTGGGGGGGGAAGGCCTGGAGCCAGCGCGCGAGGTCGCGCTCGCGCAGACGGCCGCCGCGATAGACGGCCATGACGCGCGAGCCGCCTTCGGCCGACCGAATGTCCTCGGCCGCCGCGCGCACGAGCGCCGGCGCCGAGCGGCGCACCCGGATGTCCGTCCGATGCGTCAGGCTGTCGAACAGGATCGAGTCGAGTCGCTGGGCGAGGGCGCCGCTGAACTGCACCCGGAAGCTGTCGCGCACCGCCTCGAGCGCCGGCCGCCAAATGATATGGTAGCCGAAGGGCGTCTCGACGACCTCCGACACCTGGCCCGGCCGCAGCGCCCACGCCGCGTCCTCGAACGGCTTCACCATCGCCCCGCGCGCCACCAGGCCGAGCGAGCCGCCGGCCGGGGCCGAGCCGGGATCCTCCGAGACCCGGCGCGCCAACCCCGAGAAGTCGGCGCCCCGTCTGAGCTGCCCCAGGTACCCCTCCGCTACCCGGCGCTTGGCCGCCTTCCCCCCTGCCGTGGAATCGCCGCGAGCCGCCACGAGCACATGGTGCAGCCAGCGGTAGTCGCCCGCGCCGAAGGCGCTGTCGAGCTCCCGGTCCGTCAGCGTGGATCGCGCGGCGACGAGGGAGTCGTGCAGATGGTCCGCCAGCCGCTGCACGATGAGGGGCCAGCTGGCTTCCATGACGGTCGCGCTATCGAGCAGACTGTCGCCTCCGGCCACCGCCTGGGCGAGGAGCTGGTAGTCCACCCACAGCTCGGAGACGCGGTCCATGACCTCGCGGCTGAGCGGCACCGAGCGCGCCGGGCCGATCATCTGGGCCAGGTGGTCCACCGTGAGTTGCCGGTCGGCCGCGCGCGCCGCCACGTCCGGGTGGGCGGTCAGCGCGTCGCGGAAGCCGGAGCAGCCGGCGAGGGTCACGAGCGCGAGCACCGCCAAGCGGCGAATCATGCAGTCTCCCGATCAGATAGAGTCGGACGCGGCGCGCGAGAGGGCGCGCACCAGGCCGGCGAGCAGGGGCATCCCGCCGAGACGCTCCAGCCGCAGGACGAGCGGCGTCGCCCGGCGGACCTCGGCGGCGAACTGGACCTCGTCCATCGCAGCGGTGAGCCGGGCAAGGCGTGGCGTGGCGCCGGCCCTGAACGTCAGGCGCGCCTCGTTCCCCCGCGCCACCACCGTTTCGAGGCCGAGACGCGCGCCCGCCACCCGGAGCTGGGTGAGCGCCACGAGCGCCTCGGCCTCGGCGGGAAGACGGCCGAACCGGTCGGCCATTTCCTCCCGCAAAGTCTCAATCTCGCCTGGCGTCCGGCTCCGCGCCAGCCGACGGTACAGGTCGAGCTTGGCGGCGTCGTCCGCCACGTAGTCGTCCGGCAGATAGGCCCCCCGGTCGAGGACGACCTCCGGCGGCGCGAACGACAGCGCGCCCCCCTCGCCCCTGATCGCGCGCACCGTCTCCTCGAGCAGCCGCAGGTACACGTCCACCCCCACCGAGAGCGCGAAGCCCGTCTGCTCCGCCCCGAGCAGGTTGCCCGCCCCCCGGAGCTCGAGGTCCCTGACCGCGATTCGGTACCCCGAGCCGAGCTCGGTGTGGTGCGCCAGCGTCTCGAGCCGCGCCTCCGCTTCCGCGTCCACATCGTCGGGCACGATGAGGTAGCAGTACGCGCGACGGTGGCTCCGGCCGACCCGGCCCCGCAGCTGGTAGAGCTGCGCCAGCCCGAACTGCTGCGCCTGGTGCACCACCATGGTGTTCGCGTTGGCCACGTCGAGCCCCGACTCCACGATCATCGTGGAGCAGAGGATGGCGAGGTCGCCGGCGACGAAGCGGCGCATGACGTCCTCCAGCGCCCGCGCCCGCATGGCCCCGTGCGCCAGGTCCACGGTGGCGCCCGGGGCGAGGCGGCGGATGCGCTCGGCCACCGTCTCGAGGGTCTCGATGCGGTTGTGCACCACGTAGACCTGGCCCCCGCGGTCCAGCTCCCGCGCGATCGCCTCCTCGATGAGCCCGTCATCCCACGGTTCCACGAAGGTGACGACCGGCGAGCGGTCGCGAGGCGGCGTCTCGATGAGGGTCAGGTCCCGCAGCCCCGCGAGCGAGAGCTGGAGCGTGCGCGGGATCGGCGTGGCGGTGAGGGTCAGCACGTCCACGGTGAGGCGCAGTTTCTTGAGCCGCTCCTTGTGCTCGACGCCGAAGCGGTGCTCCTCGTCCACGATCACCAGCCCGAGATCGCGGAAGACCACGTCGGACGAGAGGACGCGGTGCGTCCCGATGACGATGTCGAGCGCTCCCGCCGCGAGGTCCGCCAGCGCCGCGCGCTGCTCACTCGGGGTGCGCAAACGCGACAGCGTCGCCAGCCGGACGGGGTAGTCGGCCAGCCGCTCGGCGAAGGTACGGCCGTGCTGCTCCACCAGGATGGTCGTGGGAGCGAGCACCGCCACCTGCTTGCCGGCCTGGATCGCCTTGAACGCCGCGCGCACCGCGATCTCCGTCTTACCGTAGCCCACGTCGCCGACCACCAACCGATCCATCGGCTGCGGTCGCTCCATGTCGGCCTTCACCTCGGCCGTCGCTTTCCGCTGGTCCGGCGTGTCCTCATAAAGGAAGGACGATTCGAGCTCCTTCTGCCACCGCGTGTCGGCCGGCGCCGCGAACCCCGCGGTCGCCCGACGACGGGCATAGAGGTCGAGGAGCTCCGCCGCCATCCGGCGCACCGCCTCCTCCGCCTGCGCCCGCTGCCGCCTCCATCGGCCGCCGCCGAGTCGGTGCAGCTTGGGTGGCGGCGCCTCCGCGCCGTCCCCTCCGACGCCCCGGTACGGCTCGAGTTGATCGATCCGGTACAGCGGTACGTGGAGAAGATCGCCTCCCTCGTACTCGACCACCGCGACCTCGATCGTCGCGTCCTGCACCGCGATGGACCGGATCCCCCTGTAGATCCCGATCCCGTGCTCGAGGTGGACGACGATGCCGCCCGTCTCCAGCGCGCCGGAGAGACCGGCCGGGGCCTGCCGGTACCGCCGCGGCCGCCGGATGCGGCGCGCGCGCCGGAAGATCTCGTGATCGGAGAGCACCGTGAGACCGGGCAGCGCGAACCCCCCGTCCAGCGCGCCGACCGCGAGGACCAGCCCCTCGGGCAACGCACCCCCGCCCTCGACCAGCAACTCCTCGAGGCGCTCGAGCTGGCCCTCGTTGTCGCACAGGACGAGCGTCTGGCTCCCGTCCGCCGGGTGGAGCCGGTGGAGCTGGCGCGCGATCTCGGGCGGCGACGCCACGGGCAGCGAGTGCGAGGCCTCGGGCACTCCGAGGGCGAGCCGGGCGAACGCGGCGCAGGCCGCGCGCCACGCGTCCGGGGCCAGCAGGAGGTCCCCGCGCGGCGGCACCTCTTCGCCAAGGCGACGCGCCACCTCGGCATGGTGCTCGGCTTCGTCCCAGGCGCGGCCGACCTCGGCGCCCTGCCGGTCCGGCCGCTCCTCGACCAGGAGCGCGCCGGCAGGGACGAGGTCCAGTAGCGAGCGGCGGACGGTGCCCGCGCGCCCCGCAAGGGCGGCGCGATGGTCGGCCGGCAGCAGCGTGACGCGCTCCAGCGCCCCGGTCGAGCGCTGGGCGGCGAGATCGAAGGCCCGGAGGCCCACCAGTTCGTCGCCCCAGAACTCGGCCCTCGCCGGCTGCGCCATTCCGAAGCCGTACACGTCCACGATGCCGCCGCGCACCGCGAACTGCGCGACGTCCGAGACCTGCGGCACGCGCGCGTAGCCCAGCCGTTCGAGCCCGCGGATGGCGTCCCGGAACGGCACGTCGGCCGCCAGCTCGAGCCGCGCTTCAGCGAGCGCCGCCGGTATCAGCGTCCGCTCCGCCGTCGCTCTCGCCGTCGTGACCAGCACGCTCATCGCGCCCCGGGCAAGGCGCTCCAGCGTCTCCACGCGCTCGCCCGCGATCTCGACGTGCTGCTCCTCCTCGCCGAGCCCTTCGCGCTGCGGGTAGAGCGCGAGACGCTCCTCCGGCACCAGCACGGCGAGGTCGGCGAGCCACCGCTCCGCGTCGCCCGGCGTGGTCGCGACGACGACGAGGAGCTGCGAGGGCTGCGCCTCGGCGAGCGCCGCGACCAGGACGGCACCGGAGGAGCCCGCGAGCGGGCCCAGTGACGCCGTGGCGTGGGGACGGCGTAGCAGCTCGGCGAGGTCGCGGAACTCCGACAGCGCGCCGAACGCCGCGAGCAGTCGTGGCAGCGGCACCGCTCAACCCCTCCGCCGGGGGCCGCCGGCGGCCAGCGCGGCCTCCGCCAGGAGAAGGGCGAGGGCGACCGCCAGGAGGCCACCGGTGAGCTCGCTGCGGCCCGACCCGCGGAACCGAAGCGTCGCGTACTCGCGCGGGTTCGACGTGACGGTCACCCGCGCGCCGGGGAACGCCGCGCGCAACCGGTCCGCAGCCGCGCGAGTGAGGTTGGACTCCCGCGCGTCCGGGGCGACGACCAGCATGCCGATCGTGTCCGGCCCCGAGAGCAAGGCGTAGAGTCCGGGCGTCTCCGGTGCCGGCACGACTGCGCCGCCGGGCACCGTCCACGCCGAATCGGGGGCGAGCGCGACGGCCGTCACGCGCCCGGGAAGGGACACCGGGTCGCCCGGCGCGGCCTCGATCAGGCCGGCCTCGCCCCGCGCGATCCGGTTGACGAGCGCGCCCATGAACGGCACGAACGCGCCGGTCAGCGGCAGCGCGGTCTCCTCCGGCACCATCCGGCTCGCGAGCAGGACGACCTGCCCGTCTCGCACCACCCAGGGATCCCGGCCCGCGCGGGCCAGGACGGCGCGCGCGCTTTCCGCTCCGTCGCCGGCCGGTTCGAGGCGATAGCGGCGGCCGACGCGCGCGCCCGAAAGCTCAGGAATCTCGGGCGCGAGAACCGTATCCTCTCGCTCGACGCGCGCGCCGAACCGCCACCCGACGCCGAACGCCGCGAGGGCGCGATTCACCGCTCCGAGCTGGACCGTGTCGGCCGGCGGAAAGACGACCGCCGGCCCGCCGGGCGGCGCGTGACCGAGCCAAACCCCGCCCGCGACGCCGAGCCGGATGTGGCCCGCCGCGCCGAGCGCCGCCAGCGCCTCGCCGGCGAAGCGGCCGAGGTCGGCTCGCGGGTCCACCTTCACCGCGGCCGGCGCGACGACGCGCACCGCGAGGGGACGATGGTCGTCGGCACGCAGCTCGTCCGCGTCGAGAGTGACTTCACCGCCGCGCCACCCGGGGTCTGCGGCCGGCGCGGCCAGGACCACCTCGTCGCCCGGGGAGACGAGCGCGCGACCGCCGGCGCGGCCACCCACGGTGAGGGCGGCGGACACCCGTGCGCCGCTCCGAGCGGGCGCCCCCCCGATCCGCACCGCCACACCGCCGCCGCCGCCCCCGCCGCCCCCGCCGCCCCCGCCGCTTCCCGCCAGCCACATTCCGGGCTGCGCCCGCGCCTCGACCACCGCAAGGTTCTCCGGCGGCTCCACCGCCGGGTGGTAGAAGACGACCGGCAGTCCGGCCGCCGCACTGTCCCCTCTCGCGTCCCGCGGCCCGAACGCCGTTGCCTGCAAGTCCGTCAGCACGTGAATCTCGCCCCGCGCATAGCCCGCCGTCGCGATGACGCGCGCCGCCGTTCCCACGCTCGCCGCGAGGTCCAGGCGCCTCGCCTCCGGCCCCAGGGCGGCGACGGCCTCGAGGAGTTCGGCCGGCGCGCCGCGGCGGGGCAGCCCGTCGGCGCCGATCAGCCAGAGCGCGTCGCCGGGCTGCGCCGCGCGCAGCGTCTCGCGCGCGCGGGTCGCGAGGTCGTCGAAGAGACGCGCGCCGCCGACAATCGCGCCGGCGGACAGCGAGTGGTCGAGCACCAGCGCCAGCGCCGTCGGCTCATGCAGGGCCCCCATGCTCCTCGGCACCACCGGCCGCGCCGCGGCGAGGGCGACCAGCGCCACCGCGAGCATCCGCAGGGCCATCAGGAGCACATGGCGCAGCCGGATGGCCCGCTCCGCCTCGCGCTCGGTCTGCCGCAGGTACCGCACCGCCGGGAAGACGACCTCGGGCGGCAGCCGCCGCTTCATGAGATGCAGGAACGGTGGGACGAGGGCCGCACCGAGACCGAGGAGCGCCAGCGGTGAGAGGAAGAACATCAGCCCAAGCGGGCCCGGCCCTCCGCCGCGCGGCGCAGCGCGTGGCCGAACGGCGTCTCCGTGGTAATACGATGGTAGCCGATGCCGCTCGACCGGCAGGCGCGGCGCCACCCCGCCACGGCACGGTCCACCGTGGCGCGGTACTCGCGCCTGAGGTCGCGCGCCGAGGCGACAACGCTCTCACCCGTTTCCGGGTCCACGTAGCGCGCCTCGGCCTGTCCCGACAGCTCGACTTCCGCCGGGTCCATCAGGTGGAACACCGTGACGTGATGTCCACGGTGTCTCAGGTAGTGCAGCGCGTGCAGGACCAGATCACGATTCACCAACAGATCGGAGAGGAACAGCACCATCCCCCTGCGCCTGAGCAGGTCGGTGACCCGGCGGAGCGCCGTTTCGGCGGCCGTGCCGCCCCGGGGATCCAGGGCCGTGAGCTCGCGGACCAGGAGAAACCACTGCCCGGGCCGCACCCGCGGCGGGACGAGCGCGCGCACCTCGTCGTCGAAGGCGATCAGCCCGGTCGCGTCGCGCTGGCGCAGCAGGATCAGCGCCAGCGCGGCCGCAAGGCGGGTGGCATAGTCGAACTTGGAGAGCCAGCGCTCGGGACTGCCGACCCAAGCCATGGAGCGCGAGACGTCGAGCACGAGCGTCGCGCGCAGGTTCGTCTCCTCCTCATACTGTTTCACGTAGAGGCGGTCGCGACGGCCCAGGATCTTCCAGTCCAAATAGCGCAGCTCGTCGCCGGGCTGGTAGGGCCGGTGCTCGGCGAACTCCACGGAGAAGCCGCGGTAGGGCGAGTGGTGCAGCCCGGCGAGGAATCCCTCCACCACGCCCCGCGCCACGACTTCGATACCGCCCAGCGCCGCCACCTCGCGGGGATCGAGGAGGTCGAGCCGGCTCACGCCTACGGCCGCAGCCACGCGCTGTCACAGAAACAGGACATGCCGAAAGCTAGACGGCGACGGCGAATCAAGCCAAGTGGTTGAAAAGCTGTGGGTTGAGTAGCTCTCGTTGGCTGGCACGGTCCGTGCTCCCCCAGAGTGGCGACAGCAGCGGTCTGGAGGCCCCGATGTGGCGCGTCGCCAGCACCATCGCTTCGCTCGCCGTGTTCGCGCTCCCCTCGGGCGCGGACGATTCGCCAGCCCGGACTCCGCCGTGGCGGCCGGCGCGAGCCGAGCCGCCGGCGATTCGGGTCTGGACGTCGCACGGCGAGGTGTACCGCCGCGGCGAGCGGGTGCGAGTCTATTTCCGTACCGAGCGGGATGCCTACGTGACGATCCTCAGGGTGGATACCGACGGCCGGGTCCGGGTGCTGTTCCCCCGGCAGCCGTGGGAAGACAATCTCGCCCGGGGAGGCCGCACCTACGACGTGGCGGGCGCCGACCGGCATCACGCCTTCGTGGTGGACGACTCTGACGGCGTGGGCTACGTGTTCGGCGTCGCCGCCAGCGATCCGTTCATCTACGACGCGTTCATTGATTCCGACCACTGGGACCTCAGCGCGGCGGATGACGGCCGCATCCACGGCGACCCGTCCACCTCCCTCCACGAGCTGGTGCGGCTGGTTCTCCCGGAGGACTACGCCGACTTCGACACTCACCTCCTCCCCTACTACGTGGAGCGGCGCTACGATTACCCGCGTTTCGTCTGCTACGACTGCCATGCCCACGTGGGCTTCTCGTACTGGAATCCGTACTCCTATTACTGCCCGCGGTTCACGCTGTTCGTGTACAGCGACCCGTACTATTTCTACCCGAGCTACTGGTACCCGACGCGCTACTATGGCGGGACGCGGGTCGTCTATGTGCGGCCGCCGCAGCGGCAGAGCCGCTACGTCTTCAAGCCCCGCGACGACCTTAGTCAGCCGCCGATCGCCTACCGCGACCGCCGCACCGAGGCGGACGCGGGCCGGCCGGCCGACCGCGGAGTGCGCGGCCAGGATCTGGGCGGCGTCGGGAGCGTCGGCGTTCCGGGGCGCCGCGTGGTACCGGGGGACGGCCGGTCGCCCGGCGTGTCGCGGGCCGAAAGGCCGCCCGTGGTCGGCGGCGCGGGTGGACGGCGGACGGTGGGACCCTCCGGCGATGCGCCGGGGCCCATGGGAGGCAAGAGCGGTCGGCCGGAGACACGAAGGCGCGCCGTGACCAACCCGGCCGGACCCGGCGATCCCCAGCCGCCCGCAAGACGGGGTGCGGAGGGGCATGAGCGCGTCAGGGAACCGGCTCGGGCGTTTCCCCAGCCGGATCGGCGCCCCGAGCCCCGCGCGGTCGCCCGTCCGGAGCCGCGGGCCGAGCCGAGGGCGGAACCCCGCGCCGTCTCCCGGCCCGAGCCGAGGGCCGAGCCGCGCCCCGAGCCCAGAGCGATCTCCCGGCCCGAGCCGCGGCCCGAGCCGCGCGCGGCGCCGCGCCCGGAGCCCAGGCCCAGCGCCCCCGCCTCCCGTCCCGCCCTGGTGCGGCGGCGGCCGTAGCGCAGTCCGCTCCCGCGCCCGAGGATGAAAGCGGGAGCTTCCCGCCGCACCGGTTCGTAGCACCCTTCCGCCGGGCTCGTCCCCGGCCCGATACTTCGACGCGGCCGCTCGCGCCGGACACCCGGGCGGTCCGTCGGCCTCACACACCCCGCGATCCCCTCTAGGCAGGTGATCATGCCCGGAAGCGCCGCCGTCCCAGCCGCCCTGATCGCCCTCGCAGCGGCCGCGCCGCTGTGGGCACAGACCCTGAGAAGCGGCGGCGACAGCGCGGCCGTGCGGCGAGCCGTCCAGACCATCACCGAAGCCGACGTGCGGCACCGCATCGGCGTCCTCGCCGACGATTCGATGCGAGGACGGAGAACGCCGAGCCCCGAGCTGGAGGAGGTGGCGGCTTACGTCGCCGGCGAGTTCCGTCGCTTCGGCCTGCGGCCGGGCGGGGACTCGGGCAGCTTCATGCAGCGCTACACCATCCGCGTTACGCAGATTGACGCCGCATCGTTCGTGATGGCGAGCGGTCGTGGAGCGCACGGACACTGGATGGTCGGCCGCGACGCGGCGCTCGTCGCCGGGTCACTGCCGGGCGCTCCGGTGAGCGGACCGGTGGTGCTTTTCTACGGACTCCCGCCGGACACCGTGCGCCCCTTCGGCGAGGTGGCGCTGCGCGGCGCGGTCGTCCTGCACGTGCTGCCGCCAACCCAGATCCCGCAGCAGATCCTCGCGCCGATCATCGTTCGGGGCGCCGCCGCCGGCGCGCGCGCGTGGATCCGCGTGTCGAACCGGCCCGCGCGGCAGTTCGCGGCCCTCGCCGCCGCGGCGCTCAGGCCCCGGACTGAAGTGGCCGGCCTCACCGCTGCCGGCCAGCTGCCCATTCCGGTCTTCGAGGTGCGCGACAGCACGGCGGCCGCGGTGCTCGGGGCCGCCGGCGAAGACCTGGCCACCCTGCGGGCCCCGGGCGCCCGGGGCGTGCGCGCCCTGGCCGGCGTGACCGGCGCGATCAGCGTCCGCCGTACGGTGCAGAGCGAAACAGCCGCTCCCAACGTGATCGGAATCCTCGAGGGCAGCGACCCCGACCTGCGCCGCGAGTACGTGTTCTTCACCGCCCACATGGATCACCTCGGCGTGGGCCGGGCCGTGGACGGCGACTCCGTTTACAACGGCGCCGACGACAACGCCTCCGGCACGGCCGGTGTCATCGAGCTGGCCGAGGCCTACGCCGCGCTCTTCCCGCGGCCACGGCGCTCGATGGTCTTCATGACCGTGTCCGGCGAGGAGAGGGGGCTGTGGGGGAGCCGGTACTACGCCGAGCACCCCGCCCTGCCGCTCGCCAACACGGTCGCGGACATCAATCTGGACATGATCGGCCGGAACGGGCGGGACACCATCGCGGTGATCGGCAAGCACCATTCCACGCTGGGAGAGGTGGCGAACCGCGTGGCCGGCGAGCACCCCGAGCTCCACCTTTCACTGACCGACGACCTCTGGCCGCAGGAGAACTACTACTCTCGTTCGGACCACTACACTTTCGCGCGGAGGGGGGTGCCGATTCTCTTCTTCTTCAACGGCGTCCACGCCGACTACCATCGCCCCTCCGACACGGTGGACAGGATCCACGCCGAGAAGGAGGCACGGATCGTCCGGATGGTCTTCTACATCGGGCTGGACGTGGCGAACGCCGCCGCGCGGCCCGAGTGGGATCCGGAGATCCGGCGCCGCATCGTCGGGGCCGCGGGCCGTTGATCCGGACCGGTCCGGCCGGGTGGTCGTATCCCGACTCGCCGGGCCACGTCTACCCGGCCGACGTGCCGGCCCGCTTCGACGCGCTCGCGTACCTGGCCACGTACTTCGACACGATCGAGATCAATTCGACGTTCTACCGCCCTCAGCCCGCGAAAACGTTCGCCTCGTGGGCGCGGCGGGTCGGGCACAATCCCGGCTTCGCGTTCGCCGTGAAGCTGTGGCGCCGGTTCACGCACGAGAGCACGGCCGCGCGGGGGAGGCCGGCGGAGGCGTGGACGGCGGACGAGGTGCGGCAGGTCACGGCCGGGCTCGACGTGCTGCAACAGGAAGGACGGCTCGGACCGCTCCTCGCCCAGTTCCCCTGGTCCTTCAAGCCCGGAGCCGGGAGCCGCGAGCTCCTCGCGCGGCTGGCGGACGACTTCCGCCCCTGGCCCGTCGTCGTGGAGGTGCGCCACGGAGCCTGGGACAAGCCGGAGCATCTCGCCACGCTGCGGGAATTCGGGTTCGGTTTCGCGAACATCGATCAGCCGGTGATCGGCAGGTCGCTTCCGGCCACCGCGCATGCCAGCGGAGTCGTGGGATACGTCCGCTTTCACGGGCGAAACTACGACCAGTGGTTCGCGACCAGCGACGACGCCGCGCAGCGCTACAACTATCTCTACACGGCCGAGGAGCTCGAGCCCTGGGTGCGGCGCATCCGGGCGCTGGCCGCCGCGGACGGCGTCCGGGACGTGTACGTCATATCGAACAATCATTACGAGGGGAAGGGGCCGGCGAACGCGCTGATGGTCCGCGCGATGCTGGAGGGGAGGAAGGTCCAGGCTCCGCCGGTGCTGTTCGAGACGTACCGTACGGTGCTGGAGGCGTACGCCGCACCCGAGAGCTGACGGGATCGTCCTCGGGCGCCCTGGCGACCTTGGCGCCTCGGCGGTATCGTCGAACCAGCGAGCGGGAACGCGATGAAGGACCACGACAAGCCCCGAGCCGGCAAGCGGCGCAAGCGCGCCGGTCGAAAGCCACCCGCCACCGGGCGGGCTCCGACCGCACCATCGTGGGCCGACTCCGTCGAGTCTGCCCGCGACGCCGAGAGCCGGTTTCGCGCCATCTTCGAGGCCGAGCCGGAGTGCGTGAAGCTCCTCGACGCCGACGGCCGGCTGCTCGACATGAACCCGGCCGGCCTCGCCATGATCGAGGCGGAGTCGCTGGAGCAAGTGCGCGACCGCCCCGTGGCGCCGATCGTCGCGCCAGCCTACCGCGACGCGTTCGCGGACCTCTGCCGGCGCGTGTTCGCCGGCGGCGAGGGCACGCTCGAGTTCGAGATCGTCGCGCTCAAGGGCGCGAGGCGGTGGCTCGAGACCCACGCGGTTCCGCTCCGCGGCCCGGACGGCTGGGTGACCTCCCTCCTCGGCATCACCCGGGACGTCACGCGGCGCAAGCGCGCCGAGGTCATCCAGAACGCGAGCTATCGGATCTCCGAGGCCGTTCACTCCACCCGCAACCTCCGGGAGCTGTACCAGGCCATCCACGACATCGTCGGCGAGCTGATGCCGGCGAGGAACTTCTACCTCGCGCTCTATGAGGCCGCGACGGACCTCATCAGCTTCCCCTACTTCGTGGACGAGCACGACGACGCGTTCCCGCCCAAGAAGCCGGGCAAGGGGCTCACCGAGTACGTGATCCGCACGGGCCGGCCGCTGCTCGCCAGCCCCGACGTGTTCCGCGACCTGGAGCGCATCGGCGAGGTCGAGCTGATCGGCGCGCCGTCCGTGGACTGGCTCGGCGTCCCGCTCAAGGCCGGCGGCCGGACCTTCGGCGCGCTCGTGGTGCAGACGTACTCCGAGGGCGTGCGGTACGGTGACGCGGAGATCGGCCTGCTCCAGTTCGTCTCCACCCAGGTCGCGATGGCGATCGAGCGGAAGCGCGCCGAGGACGCCCTGCGCGATTCGGAGGCGAGCTATCGCGCGCTGGTCGAGCATGCCGTGCACGGCATCTACCGGGCGACGCCGGACGGCCGTTTCCTCACGGTGAACCCGGCGCTGGTGTCCATGCTCGGCTACGCATCGGAGCGCGAGCTGCTGGCGCTCGATGTCGCCCGCGACGTCTACACCGACTCCGCGGAGCTGGCCCGCATTCTGGCCCTCGCGCGGGAGCGAGACGAGACCACGGCGGAGACCGCATGGAAGCGGAAGGACGGCCGGATCGTGACGGTGCGGCTGACCGGGCGGTCGGTCCGGGGGCCGGACGGCGAGGTTGCCTGCTACGAGGTCTTCGCCGAGGACGTCACCGAGCAGCGCACCCTCGAGCAGCGCCTCCGTCAGTCCCAGCGGATCGAGGCCGTTGGGCGGCTGGCCGGAGGCATCGCACACGACTTCAACAACCTGCTGACGGCGATCCTCGGCTCCACCGATGCCCTCCTGGACGCCCTCGTTTCGGGGCATCCGCAGCGGGAGGACGTGGAGGAAATCCGCACGGCGGCCGTGCGGGCGGCCGATCTCACGCAGCGGCTGCTCGCGTTCAGCCGCCGGCAGGTGCTGCAGCCGCGGGGGCTCGACCTGAACGCCCTGGTGGCAAACATGGACAAGCTGCTGCGGCGCCTGATCGGAGAGCACATCGTGCTGCGCACGGTGTTGGCGCCGAATCTCGGGGCCGTGCGCGCGGACCCGGGCCAGTTCGAGCAGGTCATCGCCAACCTGGTCGTCAACGCGCGCGACGCGATGCCCGCGGGAGGCGAGCTCACCATCGAGACGGCCAACGCCGTGCTCGGGGAGACCAACCTCCACGAGCTCCCGGCCGCCGCCCCGGGTCCGTATGTGGTGCTGGCCGTGAGCGACACCGGCACCGGGATGGACCCCGACACCCAGACCCACCTCTTCGAGCCGTTCTTCACCACCAAGGAACGGGGCAAGGGCACCGGCCTGGGCCTCTCCACCGTTTACGGCATCGTCAAGCAGAGCGGCGGCTACATCCTCACCCAGAGCGAGCTCGGGCGAGGCACGACGTTCAGGATGTACCTGCCGCGAGTGGCGCAGGTGCTCGCGCCGGAGCCGCGACGGCCGACCGCGGAGGCGCCGGCCCGCGGGACGGAAACGATCCTGGCGGCCGAGGACGAAGCGGGCGTCCTCAAGCTCCTCCGCCGGACCCTCCAGGCCAAGGGGTACACGGTGCTCACGGCGGCGTCCGGCGACGAGGCGCTCGATGTCGCCGCCCGGTGGGACGGCCCGATCCACCTCCTGGTGACCGACGTGGTCATGCCCGGGATGACGGGGCCCGACGCGGCGCGGCGATTGGCGCTCTCC
>JACQVG010000225.1 GCA_016209905.1 Gemmatimonadota bacterium
GCCGTGGACCTACGACTACGAGAGCCTCTTCAGCGCGCCCGAGGGCGACGATCTGCCCACCGCCCGCGCGATCTCCTTGAGCACCGGCACGCCCATGGAGATCGAGGCCGGGCCCAACTGGGACGACGACCTGGGCGGCTCCCCGGTCTACGCGCGCAACGACCCGAACCTCGGCGTCCTGAGCGACGACGAGCGGCAGCAGCTGAACGAGCTGGAGCGGATGGTCTTCTTTTACCTGCCGCGCATCTGCAATCACTGCCTCAACCCCGGCTGCGTGGCGGCATGCCCGGCGGGCGCGATCTACAAGCGGGGTGAGGACGGCATCGTGCTCATCAGCCAGGAGAAGTGCCGAGCCTGGCGCATGTGCATCTCGGGCTGTCCCTACAAGAAGACCTACTTCAACTGGGCCACCGGCAAGTCCGAGAAATGCATCTTGTGCTACCCGCGCCTCGAGACCGGCCAGGCGCCGGCGTGCTTCCACTCCTGCGTGGGGCGCATTCGATATCTGGGCTTGCTGCTCTACGACGCCGATCGCCTCCAAGCGGCGGCCGCCGCCCCCGACGCGGAGCTGGTCGAGGCGCAGCGGGCTCTCATCCAGGATCCCGACGATCCGGCAGTCATCGCCGCGGCGAGGGCCGGCGGCCTCGACGAGGCCGTGATCGAGTCGGCTCGGAAGTCGCCGGTCTACCGGTTCGTCAAGCAGTGGAAGCTGGCCCTGCCCCTGCACCCCGAGTTCCGGACCCTGCCCATGCTGTTCTACGTGCCGCCGATGCTGCCGGTGCTGGCGACGGCGCAGGAGGGCCGCTACGAGGTCGCCGGCGCGCGCGCGGAAGGGCTCGTGCCGCTGCTCAGCTCGCTGGAACGAGCGCGGATGCCGCTCCGGTACCTGGCGAGAATGTTCGCGGCAGGCGACGAAGAGGTGACGGCGGCCGTCTACCGCAAACTCATCGCCGTGCGGATCTACATGCGCTCCCGGAGCGTCAGGGACGTGCCCGATGCGGAGGTGCAGCTCGCCCTGCGCCTCGGAGACACGGACCCCGAGGAGGCCGAAGCCATCTTCCGGCTGACCTCGCTCCCCACCTTCGAGGAGCGGTTCGTCGTTCCACCCATGGCCCGGGAGACGGCCGTCGAGCAGACGTTGAGCCCGTCCAGCCACAAGCCCGAGGCCGGGTTCGGGTTCCGGCACACGGCCGAGCGGAGGTGGTGAGGATGACCGATGCCGCCGCCTCCCGGCGCACGTACCGTTTGTTCGCCGACCTCCTGGACTACCCGGGGCCCGACCTGGCGGAGACCGCGCAAGAGTGCGAAGCGCTGGTCTCGCCGGCACACCCCGAAGCAGCCGGGCTGCTCCGCGAGTTCACCACGTGGCTGCGGGCGACGCCGCTCGGGCGCGTAGAGGAGATCTACACCGGCGCCTTCGATCTGGGCGCGTCGTTTTGCCCCTACGTGGGCCACCATCTCTTCGGAGAGCGTTACGAGCGCAGCGCCTTCATGCTGGAACTGAAAGAGCGCTATCGGGCCCGGGGCGTGGACACCGGAGGGGAGCTGCCGGACCATCTTGCCCCGTTGCTGCGCTACCTCGCCGCACGCGACGACGCCGAACCCGCCGAGGAACTCATCGGCGAAGCCTTGCTGCCCGCGCTGGCGAAGATCCTGGGCGGGAGCGGAGCTGGAGGCCACGGCGCCGCAGGCGAAGAGCCCCGCGAGGCTGAAGGCGCGCAGCAGGGGGAGCGACTCGCAAACCCGTATCGCCGGGTGCTGCACGCTCTCGAGCTCGTGCTGCGGCACCAGCTGCAAGAGGTCGGCCGCGCTCCCGACGGGGGGCGGGGACGGTGCGGTCATGAGTGACACCGTGCTCTTCGTCGTCCTGCCCTATCTCGCGACCGTGCTGGCCGTACTGGCGGGAGTGCATCGCTACCGCAGCGACCCCTTCTCGTACTCCAGCTTCTCGTCCCAGTTTCTCGAGAGCCGGACCCTGTTCTGGGGCTCAGCGTCCTGGCACTACGGCATCCTGCTCATCCTGTTGGCGCATCTCTTGGCGGCGCTGTTCCCCTCCGCGTGGGCCGCCCTGATTGCGGCCCCGGTGCGGCTGTACGTTTTGGAGGTGACCGGGCTCGCCCTGGCGCTGCTCTCGATCCTCGGGCTCTCGACGCTGATCGTGCGGCGCCTGCGCCACGCCCGCGTCCGCGTCGTCACCTCCGCGATGGACTGGGTGATGCTGGCGGCTCTCCTCCTCCAGGTGGCGCTGGGCTTCTGGGTGGCTTTGGCCTACCGCTGGGGGTCGGACTGGTACCTCCACACCGCGGTGCCGTGGCTGGCGTCGCTGCTCAAGCTCGATCCCCAGATTCAGTACGTCACCGCGCTCCCCTGGCCGGTCAAGGCCCATCTGCTCGGCGGCTTCGTCATCATCGCCCTGTTCCCGTTCACCCGGCTGGTGCACCTGGTGACGGTGCCGATCACCTACCTCTGGCGGCCGTATCAGGTGGTCATCTGGAACCGGAGACCCCGGAGCCTCTAGCGGCATCGCCCGGCGGCACCGGCGGGCCGCACCCACGAACACCATGACGACGCGCGCCAAAGCCATCAGCGTCCTGTCGGCCAACACGGTGGCGTTCACCGTGTGCTTCGCCGTGTGGACGATGTACGGGGTGCTCGTGACGTTTCTTGTGGACCAGCAGGTCTACTCGTTCACCAAGTCGCAAATGGGGTGGCTGATCGGGATCCCCGTGCTCACGGGCGCGCTGTTCCGCCTGCCCGCCGGCATGCTCACCGACCGGTACGGCGGTCGGCCAGTCTTCGCCGCCATCATGCTGTTCGCGTCTCTGTCCGTGTTCCTCGTGAGCTTCGCCGACGGCTTTTGGGACCTCTTCTTGGGCGGGCTCGGCTTCGGGTTCGCCGGCGCCTCCTTCGCGGTAGGCATCGCGTACACGGCCGTGTGGTTCCCCGAGAAGCGGCAGGGGACGGCGCTGGGGATCTTCGGTGCCGGGAACACGGGCGCGGCGATCACCGCGATCGTCGCCCCGGGCCTGCTGGTCGGTCTCACCCACGCCGGCGCCGACCTCGACCGATGGCGGGTTCTGCCGCGGCTCTACGCGCTTGCGCTCGTCGTGACGACCGCGCTGTTCTGGCTGGCCACCTTTCCGAGGAAGCCCGACGATCCGGCGCGGCGCACGCTGCGCCAACGTCTCGCGCCGCTCGCGGTCGTCCGCGTGTGGCGCTTCGGCCTGTACTATTTCCTGACCTTCGGCAGCTTCGTGGCCCTCGCGCAGTGGCTGATTCCCTACTACGTCAACGTGTACGGGCTGAGCGTCGCCGCGGCCGGCCTGTTCTCGTCGGTCTTCACGCTCCCCTCGGGAGCGATCCGGGCCCTCGGCGGATGGCTCTCGGACCGCTTTGGCGCCCGTGCCGTGATGTACTGGGTTCTGGGCGGCTGCACCGTCGGCACGTTGCTGCTCGTCGTGCCCCGAATGGACATCCGCTCACCGGGCGAGGGGGTGAGCGCGGCCAGGGCGGGAACGGTCCGGCGGGTGACGGAGGAGGCCATCGAGGTGGACGGGGTCCGGCACCCTCTGCGACGCATCGAAGCGAGGGAGCCGCGCACGGAGGGCACGCTCATCTGGCCCACGACCGCCGTCTGGCATGAGCCCGTGGTGCAGCCCGGAGACCGCGTGGCGAAGCGGCAGCTCCTGGCCCGCGGGGTCACGCGGATCTATTTCCAAGCCAATATGTGGGTGTTCACCGCGCTGGTGATGGCGTTAGGGGTCTTCATGGGGATCGGGAACGCCGCGGTGTACAAGCACATCCCCACCTACTTTCCGCGCGACGTGGGCACGGTGGGCGGAATCGTCGGCGTCATCGGCGCTCTGGGCGGGTTCGTCGGGCCGATTCTCTTCGGCTACCTGCTCGCCGGGACCGGCATCTGGACGACCAACTGGATGTTCCTGTTCGCGGTCTCGCTGGCCTGCCTGCTCTGGATGCACCGAGTGGTCCGACGCATGCTCGAGGATCGCTCCGCCGAAGTGGCGGGCCAGGTCGAGGAGCCGCCCCAGCCGGCGGCGCTCACCCTGCGCGTGCTGTGCCCCGTGCACGGCGTGGAGGCACGGGTGCGCTTGATCGTGCCGGGCGGCCGCGCGGCGCCGACGCTTGGCGCGTGCTCGCTGCGGCCCGGGGAAGGCGGTCGACCCGAGTGCGAGGGCCGGTGCGTGGTGAGCGTTGGTGACGCCGAGCCTCAGGGCACGGGCGTGCCGGACGCCTCGATCAAGCGGTCCCAGGCGGCGGAGTGAGCCGCGACCGCCCGCTCAGAGCCGAGACCTGATGAACTCCGGCGTCAATCCCTGCAGCCAGCTCGAGAGCAGCGTGAAGGTGCCCGTCATGAGCAGCACACCCACCGCGACGAGCAGCACGCCAGCCACGGTCTCGACGTATCGGACGTAGCGACGGAAGCCCTGGAACCATCGCAGGAAGGCATCGAGGGCGTAGGCGGCCAGGAGGAACGGGACCGCGAGGCCGAGCGAATAGGTGGACAGCAGGGCGATCCCGCGTCCCAGGTCCGACTGGGAGGAAGTGTAGAGGAGGATCGAGGCCAGGATCGGCCCGATGCACGGCGTCCAGCCGGCGCCGAACGCGACGCCGGCCAGCACCGATCCCAGGAATCCGATCGGCTTGTCGCCGAGCTGCCAGCGGGCCTCACGCGCCAGGAAGGCCAGCCGGAAGGCGCCCAGCGTGTAGAGGCCGAAGAGAATGATGAGCGCCCCGCCCGCGCGCTCCAGCCAGTGCTGGTAGACGTTCAGGAGGCGGCCGAACACGGTCGCGGTCGCGCCGAGCACGACGAAGATGAGCGAGAACCCGGCGACGAACAGCGCGGCATGCGCGAGGGCGAGGCGGCGCTGGACCCGCATCTCGGCCGCGCCCCGCATGCCGGTGACGTACGAGAGGTAGCTCGGCACGAGCGGCAGCACGCACGGCGAGAGGAACGATAACAGGCCGGCGAGGAAGGCGACCGCCACGGTTCAGCCCTTCCGGGCGCTCCTGCTGCCCGTTCGCCGACCGTGCTTCCAGTACCCGATCAGCTTGTAGACGAGCTTGGCGACGAGGAAGTCCGGCGCCGCCATGCCCGGAATGGGCGCCAGCTCCACGACGTCTGCGGCCACCACGCGCTTCTCCGCGAACAGTCTCCTGAGTAAGCGCAAGGTGGGGTACCAGGTTCCCCCGCCGGGCTCCGGCGTGCCCGCGGCCGGCACCAGCGACGGGTCGAAGTAGTCCACGTCGACGGTCACGTAGACCTCCGCACCGAGCGCGGCGAGGACGCGGTCCATCCACCGTTCGCCCGCAGTTATTTCTTCGGCGAAGACGGCCGTGATCTCCCGGCTCCGCATCAGCGCCCGCTCCTCGATGCTGAGGGCGCGGATGCCGACCTGGACCAGGATCACCTCGTCCAGCACACGGCGCATCACGCACGCGTGCGAGAAGGGCGTGCCCTCCCACTCGTCACGCAGGTCGGCGTGCGCGTCCAGCTGGAGCACCGAGAGCCGGCTCGCGCCCCGCGCCGCATGCTCGAGGATCGCCGGCCCGCTGATGCTGTGCTCGCCCCCCAGCATGATCACGAACCGGCCGTCGCTCACGAGGCGCGCATACTCTTGCCCGAGCTCGGCCAGCGCCGCCTGCGGTCCGGCGGCCGAAAGGCAAACCTCCGGCAGGGTCGCCACGCCGACCCGGTACGGCTCGTCGTCCAGCTCGTGGTCGTACAGCTCCACGGCCCGCGAAGCGTCCAGGATAGCCCGCGGGCCGTTTCGCGCGCCACCCTGATAGCTGGTAGTCGCCTCGTAGGGAACGGGGAGGATCAGGACGCCCGCCGTCTTCGGATCGGCATCGGCCGGCGCGAGCCCGAGGAAGTTGCGCGGCGGCGCCTCGCTCACTGCGGCGGCGCCTCACTCACCCCCGACGCGTTGAACGCCACCCACACACATGCCGCCACCACGGTCGTCCACAGGCCATCGGGCCCGCACTCGGCCGACTGGGTCACGTTGCGCGTCTTGACGATGTCACCCGACATCAGGTACGCCTCGCGCCTCTCGTCCCACGCCTGGTTGGGATCGAACGGTACGCCCAGCGTCGTGGCCAGCATGGACGCGGCGAGATCCTCGGCGTAGTCGCCCGCCACCTGCTCCTTCTGGCCGTAGGAGTGGTGCTCCGAGATGTATCCGTAGTGGTTGGCGTCCGACGGGACGGCCAGGCCGATGGAGGCCACGACCATGCGGCTCGGCTCATTGGTCGCCATCTCGGCCAGCACCGTGAAGACCACCTGCCCCGGGTGCAGCAGCGCTACCCCGTCCTGCCGCGACACCAGCTTGCAGTGCGGAGGGAATATCGAGCTGACCCGCACCAGGTTGTATTTCTCGATCCCCGCGTCCCGAAGCGCCATCTCGAAGCTGGTCAGTCGCTCCTTGTGGCGGCCGACCCCGTGCGTCAAGAAGACCTTGGTGGGGATGAGACTCATCGGATTGAGCACCGCGCTACCTCGGGCCGGGTGGTGGGGAGGACACCGGCGCCACGCCGTCGCGCAGCTGGCACTCCCGACAGGTGCCGTAGATTTCCAGCCGGTGATGGTGGTGCTGGAACCCGTACTCCTCCGCGATCATCGCCTTCATCCGCTCCAGGCGCTCGTTGCGGAATTCCACGACCTTGCCGCAGCGGACGCAGATCAGGTGCTCGTGGTGCGGGTGGCCGGGCACGCGCTCGTAGCGCCTGAATCCCTCGCCGAAGTCCCGCTCCGTGATCATGCCGCACCGGGCGAGCAGGTCGAGGGTGCGGTAGACGGTCGCCTTCCCCACGTGCGTCCCACGCTCGCGCAGCGTCCGCTCGATGTCCTCGACCGAGAGGTGGCCCTGGGCGCCGAGGATCACGTCCGCGACCTGTTCGCGCTGCGATGTGACCGGAAGATTGTGCTCGCGCAGATAGCGGCGGAACGCCTCGAGGAACGCCGGCGCCGGCGATCCTTGACCGCCCTCACTCCCGCCGGGACGCGCCGTCATCGCCCGCCTTCCACGCCGACAGATCCACCAGCTCCGCCTCGCCCGCCTCGTCCGCCCGCCGGCGCACGCCCTCGATGACCTCGGGAATCAACGCCGCCGGCGCTTCGGCCGTCTCCTCGATCAACAGCTCCGCCCGGCCCCGCTCCTGCCCCGCCAGCTGGACGACGTACCGCGCCCGGTAGACTCGGCGCCGGTCGCCCGGACCAAGCCGGCTCACGACCGCCACGCCGTACTCCCGCCCCTCGCGGCGCACCGCGGGGAAGGCGTACACAGCCTCCACCTCCTCGCGCGGCATCCGCTCGCCGATCACCCGGAGGAGCCGCTGGATTCCGTCGCCCTCGGTCACCGCTGCGGCCTCCGCCCGGCCGCCGGCCCACCTCGAACGAGAATCCGGCCGCGGGGACGCTCCCCATCGGCCGGATCGCTCGCCCGCAGCACGGTGGGCGCGATCAGGAGCGAACCCGCCCGGACGGGGGCGGCAACGGAGCCCGGAGCGCCATGGCGGCGCAAAAATACGTTGAAGCGTCGAAAAGATGAAGAGCCGCCGGCGCCGCCCGGCCCGGCGATGACCCCCTCACGGCGCCTACAGCGCCTACAGCAGCGACACCGGATCGCGGTCGAGCGTGAGCCGGACGCCCCGACGCACCGGAGCGCGCGCGGCGGTGTAGCGAAGCAGCCGGGTGAGCCGCGCCGGGTCGGGCGACTTGAGGAGGAGATGCCAGCGCCACCGGCCGCGCACCCGCCCGATGGGACATGGCGCCGGGCCCAACAGGGTCGCGCGGGCCGCCGGCCGCGCGTCGAACAGGGCGCGAAGCCAGTCCGCCAGCCGCAGCGCCGCCTCGGCGACCGCCCGCTCCACGGGCCCGTTCACCTCACCGCAGGCGAGGTGCACGTGCGGCGGGTAGGGAGGGTGGCGCCGCGCCGCGAGCTCGGCTCGCACGAAGCCCGCCACGTCGTGCCGGGCGGCGAACGCGACGGCCGGGTGCGTTGGCTGACGCGTCTGCACGACCACCCGTCCCCCCGCCGGGCCGCGCCCCGCC
>JACQVG010000218.1 GCA_016209905.1 Gemmatimonadota bacterium
CGTCGCCTTCGGCCGGCCGGGCGACGGGAGACGCAGCCATCCACGATTCGTTCAGGTGGATACCCGTTTTTCGCGCACCGCGTCCCGCACGCACGAGTGGGTCGGCGTGCGGCCGCGCAGCCACGCAATCCTCGCGCTCGGCATCGCCTACGTGCTCATCAAGGAGGAACGGGTCAACGCCGAGTTCCTCGCGGGGCACGTCGCCGGCTATGAAGATTGGACCGACGC
This sequence comes from Gemmatimonadota bacterium, assembly GCA_016209905.1. Taxonomy (GTDB): domain Bacteria; phylum Gemmatimonadota; class Gemmatimonadetes; order Gemmatimonadales; family JACORV01; genus JACORV01. The sequence continues at coordinate 229 of JACQVG010000218.1, forward strand.
CGGCGGCACGCGGCACGACGGCTATCGCTCGATCGTCCTGCGCCACTACCGAACGGAGGAAGTGTCGGCCGAGACCGGGGTGCCCGTGGAGCGCATCGTCGGGCTGGCGAAGGCGTTTGCCGATGCCGCCCCGGCGCTCGCCGTTTGCGGCGCCGACGTCACTCATGCTCCCGATGGCCTGCCCGCTGCCCTGGCGGTCCACAGCCTCAACGTCCTGATGGGGAGCGTCAACCGGTCCGGCGGCGTGCTCATCAGCGATGATCCGCCGCTAGCGCCCCTCGTGCCGGCGGCGGTGGACGCCGTGGCGCGGCGCGGACTGGCCCAAGGACCGATCGCGGTGCCGGCGGCGTTCGGAGGTCCGGGCGCCGAGCGGCTCGCCGAGGCGATCGTCGCCGCCGAACCGTCCCCCCTCGCCGCCCTGCTGCTCTACTACAGCAATCCGCTCGCCGCCGCCGCCAACCCCGAGACCTGGGCTGCCGCGCTCGGCCGGGTGCCGTTCGTCGTCAGTTTCTCGCCGTTCCTGGACGAGACGGCTCGGCACGCCGATCTCGTGGTGCCCGACCTGCTGCCTCCCGAGCGCTGGCAGGACGCGCCGAGCCCGGCATCGTACCCATACCCGACCTGGGGTCTCGTGCAGCCCTTGGTGGCGCCGCCGCCAGGCACTCAGGCTACGGGCGACGTGGTGCTGGCGCTGGCCAGGACCCTCGGGGGCTCGATCGGCGCCAGCCTTCCCTATGCCGATTTCCAGTCCCTGCTCAAGGCGCGGGCCCGCGGCCCCTTCGAGGCTCGACGCGGCATGCCGTTCGGGGACGAGTTCGAGTCGGAGCATCAGCGGCAGATGGAGGAGAGAGGGTGGTGGCTGGCGGCCGCCCCGGAGTTCGAGCCGTTTTGGAGCGCGCTCGTCGAGCGGGGAGGCTGGACGGATCCGTTCTACGACGACACCGACCCGGCCCGGTTCGGCCGCTCGGCGAGCGGCAGGATTGACCTCATGCCGGCGCAACTCGTCCGACAGCTCGAGCAGGGCGACCGACGGCTGGGACTGTATCGGTTCGCGCCGCCCGACGAGGACGGCGCATCGGCGCGGTTCCCGCTGCGCCTGAATCCGTACCGCGTCTCCACGCTGGCCTCCGGCACCGTCGGCCTCGTTCCGTGGGTCGCCGAGCGACCCACGACATTCCCTGACGTCCACTGGGTCCCGTGGATCGAGGTGAATCCGGCCACGGCAGGGGCGCTGGGGCTGGCCGACGGCGACTTGGTCTGGGTCGTGTCGAGCCGTGGGCGCTACCAGGCGCAGGTCAAGCACTTCGCCGGCGCCGCGCGCGACGTCGTCAACGCACCATACGGCCTGCGGCACCCCGACGGGGTCCCGGCCAACCCGCTGCGGCTCCTGGACGGCGCGAGCGATCCCCTGACCGCGCTCGCCTCCTGGTGCACCACCTTCGTCCGCCTCGAGCGGACCTGAAGGCGGGCCCCGCGATGCCGCGCTGGGGCATGGTGATCGACCTGGACCGCTGCACCGGCTGCGCGGCGTGCGAGGTCGCCTGCAAGAGCGAGAACAACGTGGCCACCGCGTCGCCCGATCAGGCGGCAATGGGGCGAGCGATCAGCTGGATGAAGGTGATGACCGAAGTGCATGGGGAGTTCCCCGACAACCGCCTCCGCTTCGTCCCGCGGCCGTGCATGCACTGCGACAACCCTCCGTGCGTCAAGGTGTGCCCCGTGGCCGCAACCTATATCAGCCCCGAGGGCATCGTCGGCCAGATCTACCCGCGGTGCATCGGCTGTCGGTACTGCGCGAACGCCTGCCCGTACACGGTCAAGTACTTCAACTGGTACGAGCCGACGTGGCCCGCGTCGGAGCGCGCGCACTTGAACCCCGACGTCTCCGTGCGGCCCAAGGGCGTGATCGAGAAATGCACCTTTTGCCACCACCGGTTGCAGAAGGCCCGCGAGGACGCTCGGGCCGAGGGGCGGGAGCTGCGCGAGTCCGACTATCAGCCGGCGTGCGCCGAGGTCTGCCCGACCCAGGCCATCGTCTTCGGCGACCTCGACAACGTGCGGCACCGGGTGAACGAGCTGAGGCACGATCCGCGGGCGATGCGACTGATGGAAGATCTCGGCACCGCGCCGAAGGTCTACTACCTGACGCCGAGGCAGTGACGTGGGCCCCGCCGCCGCAGCCAGGTTTCGCGCGCTCCCCCAGGATGCGCGGACGCTGCTGGCGCCCCTGGTCGAGACCACGTGGCGCTTTTATCTCGCGGCGGCGTTGCTCGGCGCGATCACCCTGTGGGGCGTCGTGGCGTACGTCCTCCAGTTCCGGTTCGGGCTCGGACGCACCGGGCTCAACCAGCCGGAGTACTGGGGGATCTACATCATCGACTTCGTGTTCTTCATCGGCATCAGCCATGCCGGAACCCTGATCTCGGCGATTCTGCGCATCAGCAAGGCCGAGTGGCGGCGCTCGATCACGCGATCGGCCGAGTTCATCACGGTGCTCGTGATCGGCTTCGGGGCGATCCAACCCATCATCGATCTCGGCCGCCCGGACCGCCTGTTGAACGTTTTCACCAATGCGCAGCTTCGCTCGCCCTTGCTGTGGGACGTCATCAGCATCGGGCTCTATTTCGCCGCCAGCACGATTTATCTCTATCTGCCGATGCTGCCGGACCTGGCCATCATCCGCGACGCCGGGATCAAGGCGCCGCGGTTCTACCGGTTCCTGGCGGCGGGATACGGCGACACGCCGGATCAGCGGGCCCGCCTCGAGCGCGTCATCGGCGTGCTGGCAATCGTCGTCATCCCGATCGCCGTCTCCGTGCACACCGTCATCGGCTGGATCTTCGCGATGACGCTGCGGCCGATGTGGCACTCGACGATTTTCGGACCGTACTTCGTCATGGGGGCGATCTACTCGGGGATCGCCGCGCTGCTGATCGCGATGGTGGTGCTCCGTCGGGTGTACGGCCTCCACGACTATTTCCGCCCGATCCACTTCGACTACATGGGCCGGCTGCTGCTGCTGTTCAGCCTGCTGTGGTTCTACTTCACCGTGGCGGAGTACCTCACGGCCTTCTACGGAGCGGAGCCCGCGGAGATGCGCACGTTCTGGGCCAAGGTGTGGGGGCCCTTCGCCGTGCCGTTCTGGACCATGGTGCTGTGCTGCTTCGTCGTTCCGCTCGGGCTCATGTGGCGCAAGGCGACGCGCACGCCCCGTGGCACGCTCGTGGCGAGCGTCGCGGTGGTGATCGGCATGTGGCTGGAGCGGTTCAACATCGTGGTCCCGACGTCGGTCAACCCGCGCTTCGAGTTCGAGGCGGCCGCGCGCTACTTCCCGTCGTGGGTCGAACTCTCGATCCTGGCCGCGACGTTCTCCGGCTTCATCCTCCTCTACATGGTCGCGACGAAGTTCTTCCCGATCATCTCCATCTGGGAAATGCGGGAAGGACGGGAAGCTTCGGTGCGCGAGGTCTCCGAACGGGTCGCCGGGTACCTCCCGCCGGAGCCCGCTGCGGCGGACTGATGGCGCCCCGGAACCGGTCGCTCCGCCGACTGTCGCTCGTGCTGGCGCTCGCGACCTGGGGGAGCGTGGGGCGCGCGCAGTCGCCGGCCACGCGGGTCACGGGCCGCGGAGACCCGAGCATCGGGCGCCGCATCTTCACCGAGCGCGGCTGCGTGCGCTGCCATGCCATCTGGGGCAACGGCGGCAGATTCGGCCCCGATTTCGCGACGGCGGGCGCGGGCCGCAGCATGCAGCAGCTGGCGGGTCTGTTCTGGAACCACACCCCGGGCATGATCGAGACGGTGCGTCGCAGCGGCTTCCGGTGGCCGACGCTGACGGATGCCGAGCTGGCCGACGTCATCAGCTACCTCTACTACATCAAGCTGTTCGACGAGCCGGGCGACCCCGCGCTGGGCGAGCGCTGGTTCCGCGAGAAGCGGTGCGCCACGTGTCACCGTGTCGGCGGGGTCGGGGGCCGCGTTGCGCCGCCGCTGGACGGCTACGCCCGGTACGTGGCGCCCATCATGCTCGCCCAGGGGATGTGGAACCGCGGGCCGGTGATGCAGGCGACGCAGCGCGCGCAGGGCGTCCCGACGCCGACCTTCGCCGGGCGCGAGATGGCGGACATCCAGGCCTACATCCGTCGCGTCTCGACGCTCCGGAATCGCCAGGCCGTCTTCCTTCAGCCCCCCGACCCGGAGCGCGGCAGCCGACTGTTCGCGACCAAGGGGTGCAGACGATGCCACGGCGAATCGGGGCGGGGCACGGCGTACGGCCCGGACCTACGCGCCTCGACCCTGCGGCTGCGGGTCTCCGAGATCGCGGGCGTGCTGTGGAATCACTCCTTCGTCATGTCGGCCCGGATGCGCCAGCTCGGCTTCGCCCTCCCGCGCTTCGAAGGCACGGAGATGGCCGACGTGATCGC
>JACQVG010000021.1 GCA_016209905.1 Gemmatimonadota bacterium
GGTCGGCGTGGCGCCGAGCTACGGCCCCGAGCGACTCATCCCGAGATTCCTCACCAGGAACGCCCACCGGTCGGCCGTCTGCTGGATCACCTTGCTGATCGGCGTGCCGGCGCCGTGGCCGGCCCGCGTCTCGATGCGGATCAGGATCGGCGCGGGGCCCGCCTGCGCCGCCTGCAACGCCGCCGTGTACTTGAACGAGTGGCCGGGCACGACCCGATCGTCGTGATCGGCGGTGGTCGCGAGCACGGCGGGATAATGCGTGCCGGCACGGACGTTGTGCAGCGGCGAGTAGCGGTACAGGTACGGGAACTGGTTCACGCTGTCGGCTGAACCGTACTCGGTGACCCACGCCCACCCGATCGTGAAGCGCTGGAAACGCAGCATGTCCATCACGCCCACCGCGGGCAGCGCCGCGCCGAACAGCTCGGGCCGCTGGTTCAGCACCGCGCCGACCAGGAGGCCGCCGTTGGAGCCGCCGGCGATCGCCAGCCGCGCCGGTCGCGTGTAGCCCTCGCGGATGAGGTACTCCGCGGCGGCGATGAAGTCGTCGAAGACGTTCTGCTTGCGCTCGTGCATCCCCGCGCGGTGCCACTCCTCGCCGTACTCGCCGCCGCCCCGGATGTTCGGCACGGCGAGGATCCCGCCCATCTCGAGCCAGACCAGGCTTGCAACCGAGAACGACGGCAGGGTGCTGATGTCGAACCCGCCGTAGGCGGTGAGGTAGGTGGGGTTCGCGCTGTCGCGGGCGAGGCCGCGGCGGGAGGTGAGGAACATCGGGACGCGCGTGCCGTCCCGGCTGCGGTAGAAGACCTGCCGCGTCTCGAAGCGACTCGCGTCGAAATCGAGCCGCGGGGTTCTCCAGACCGAGCCCGCACCGCTCACCACGTCGTAGCGAAAGATGGTCGTCGGGTACAGGAAGGACGTGAAGGCGTAGAACAGCTCCGGACTGTCCGCCCGCCCGCTCAGCCCCGACACGGCGCCGAGGGTGGGGAGCGGGACGTCGGCGACTCGCTGCCCGTCGGTCGTGAAGACCGTGAGCCGGCTGTGGGCGTCCTCGAGGTAGTTCGCGACGAGACGGCCCCCGACCAGCGCCACGCGCGTCAGAACGTGCTCGGCCTGGGGGACGATCTCCCGCCAGCCGCTGCGCGCCGGGTTTCTCGTGTCGATCGCGATGAGGCGGCCGCGCGGGGCGCCCTGGTTGGTGAAGAAGTAGAAGACCGGCCCGACGTTGCCGACGAAGTCGTAGCGCGCGTCGAAGTCGTCGAGCAGCGTGACGACCTCGCCCTGGACGCGCGGCCGGCGCGCATCGCCGAGGTCGAGGTAGTAGACGCGGTTCCGCGAATCGGTGCCGAGCGAGACGCCGATGATCAGGTAGCGCCCGTCTTCCGTAACCCCGCCGCCGATGCCCCAGTCGGGGTGATCGGGACGCTCGTAGACCAAGAGGTCGGCCGCCTGGTCCGTGCCGAGGCGGTGGTAGTAGAGCTTCTGGTTGCGGACCACCGCCTGGAGCGCGTTGCCCTGGGGCTCCGGGTAGCGGCTGTAGAAGAAACCGGCGTTGTCGTGCGTCCAGGAGAGGCCGGAGAACTTGATCCACCGCAGCTGATCGGCGAGGTCGCGGCCGGTGTCGATCTCGCGGACGTGGAGCTCGTTCCAATCCGAGCCGCCCGACGCGGTGCCGTAGCCGAAGTAGCGGCCGTCGTCGGAGACGTCCCACGAGGTGAGGGCCACCGTGCCGTCGGTCGAGAGCCGGTTGGGATCAATGAGCTGTCGCGGCTGCGCGTCGAGCGAAGGCTGCCAGTAGTAAACGGACTGGTTCTGGAGGCCGTCGTTCTTCGCGAACACATAGCGCCCGCCCTGGCGGCTCGGCACGCCGTAGCGCTCGTAGTTCCAGAGCCGGGTCAGCCGCTCGCGGATCTCGGTCCGCTCGGCGATCTGCGCCAGGTACGCGAATGTGACGCAGTTCTCCGCCTCGACCCACGCCCTGGTCTCGGGCGCGTCGGGGTCCTCGAGCCAGCGGTACGGGTCCCGGACCAGCGTCCCGTGGTAGTCGTCCACCTGCTCGACCGTGCGCGTCCGTGGCAGCGTGCAGGTCGGCGGCGCCTGGGCCTGGGCGAAGGCGGGGGCGAGAACGAGCAGGGCGTGGGCGAGGCGTACCATGAGAGTATCAAGCTGTCCGCAAGACTGGCTGTCCGCAAGAATCTCGCCCGGGTCACGGAGGTTTTTGAGGAGGACGATGCGCACAGTCTCGGCGTGGGCGACGACGTGGTCCCGATGATGCCGGGGAGGACGAGGCGGATCCGAACCCCACGAAGGACATCAAGGACTTACTCAGCCGCTCGGGGTCTTGTGCAGCAGAAGACGAAACTCCTGCATTCCTTGCGGGCCAATCTGCGCTTGCGGCATTTCAGCCCGCGCACGGAGGAGGCGTATGTGTCCTGGGGCCGACGGTTCGTGCGATTTCAGGGGCTGCGGTACCCGGAGGAGTTGGGGGAGCGGGAGGTTGTAGGGTTTCTTACGCACCTGAGCGTAGAGCGCCGGGTGGCGGCGTCAACCCAGGGGCCGGCGTTGGCGGCGCTGCTGTTTCTGTACCGGGAGATGTTGGGGCGCCCGCTCGCGGGGTTGGGTCCCGTCCCGCGGGCCCGGGCGACGGGGCAGATTCGCCGCCATCATCTCCACGAGTCGGCGGTCTAGCGGGCGATGGTGGAGGCGGTGCGGGCGAGTGGCATCGGAAAGCGGGCGACGTGTCATACGCTACGGCATTATGCCGACTGTCGGATTATGCCGGTTATGCCGCGCTCGGCATAAGCGGCACAGCTTTGCCACGCATCTGCTGGAGGCCGGGTACGACATTCGCACGGTCCAGGAGCTGTTGGGCCACCGGGACGTATCGACGACGATGGTTTACACTCATGTGCTCCATCGGGGCGGGAGGGGGGTGGAGAGCCCGGCAGACATCCTAGCAGCGCCGGGGCTTGCAAGGTTGCCGGTTTAGGCTGCGAAGCGTAGTGTTTTTGCTGGTTGGCCCGCAGGCCGGAGTGGCCGTCTGCGGGTCCAATACAAGTTAGGCACACGCGTTCACCGCCTAGGGGGTGATTCCTCTGTCCAAGTCAGACACCTTGCACACACGCCTAGTCGAGCGCGCCTGCCGCGATCACAGCTGGCAACGCGGAAGCTGGCGGGAGGCGCTTGTAGAGCAGCTCTCCGCTCCCCAATGGCACCACTCCGATCCGGACTTGGACGAGGTCGACGAGATCATCCAAATGGCCCGTGAGGTGCGCTCCGTACCAGACGCATGGAAACTACGCGACGAGGAGCCCGAGCACGCCTCGAACCACCCGGTTCTTGTACTGGAGTTCCTCGAGGTCGAGGTCACGAGCCACGTCGACGACCGCAAGATAGAGGATTACGAGAGGTTCTGGTGGTTGCTCGAC
>JACQVG010000221.1 GCA_016209905.1 Gemmatimonadota bacterium
ATCGTGCCGTCGTCGAGCACCTTTCCCGCGGCGTCGCACCAGGGCGTGTAGAGCACCTGGCCGACCTTCGAGCGGGCCACGTCCCGCGTCACGACGCGATCCAGGAGCCGCGCGGCGTCGGGCCCCTGCACCAGGTACTTGTAGAGCGGCGAGACGTCGAGCAGCGCGGCCGAGCTCCTGATGGCGTGGTACTCCCGCTCGTGCAGGAGCTCGTAGGAGCTGGCCACCACGTAGCCGGCCCAGCGGCGCCAGGCGTGACTGGCGCACAGGGCGGAGGTGCGCGGGTGGAACGGCGTGGTCTTGAGCATCGGGGCGGCTTCAAGACTACGGCACGGAAATCCGGCGCGGAAGTTGGCGCCGCCTCGGGGAGTGGTGGTGACACGGCCGGTTGACAGCGGCCGGTGTGCCGTATATGGTAACCATATGAGGCCTGCTAAGACGACGGTCTATCTCGATCGCGACGCCTACCAAAAGCTCCAGCGACTCGCACGGGCGCAGCGCCGGCCCGCCGCCGAGCTGGTCCGCGAGGCCGTGGCGGAATACGCGAGGCGCCATGCCCCGACCCGGCGTCCCCGGAGCCTCGGCGCAGGCCGGAGCGGCCGCCGCGATCTGGGCGAGCGAGCGGAGCACCTGCTCGGGGGCATGGGCGGCTCCTCGTGATCGTCGCCGACACCGGCGCCGTGCTCGCCCTCATTGACGCGGACGACCGTCACCACACGACCCTCAAGCGGCTCTTCGAGCAGGCGAGCGACGCGTGGGTGCTGCCATGGGCAGTCCTACCCGAAGTGGACTACCTGCTCCTCGCGCACCTGGGCGCCAAGCTCGAGCTGGCCTTTCTCGAGGATCTCGCGGAGGGGCGCTATGCGGTGGAGTGGGGCGACGAGGCAGACCTTGAGCGCGCCCGCGAGCTGTGCCGGCGACATCGGGGCCTGGAGCTCGGCCTGGTGGATGCGGTGGTGATCGCCGTGGCCGAGCGCCTCCGGGCCCAAGCAATAGCGACGCTCGATCTCCGGCACTTCGGAGCGGTCGAGATCCGCGGCAGCCCCCGCCTCGTGCCCCGCGACCTCTGAGCGGCGGTTGCCAAGCTCTGATTCGGTCTCGCGAGGGGCGCTCCGCTCCGTGGACTGGCGAGCTGCGCCTCGTCCTGGCCGATCGCTGGTCTCGGCAGGCCGGGCAGTCTCGGCCGCGGCCCTTCTCGCCGCGGCGACGGCTGTCTGGCTGGCCGGCGGCCGTCCGGTTCGCTACGGAGCGCTCGCCACCGCCGAGTCGAGGCCCGACTCCTCCCCCAGCGCGCGGTACACGGTTGAGAGGGTCGCCCTCGGCACGACCGCCGGCCGGCGTCTGGACTGCCTGGTGCGCGTCCCTGCGGCGCGCTCGCCCGGCGAACGTTTCCGCACTCTCCTCGTCGCGGGAGGCCGGCGAACCGGACGGCGGGCGGCGCTCTACCTCGACTCGACCTTTGCCGGCCTGGCGATCTCCTGCGACTACCCGTGGGCGGAGCGGGTGCGGCGGCGCGGGCTGCGATTCTTCGCCGAGCTACCGTGGATCCGTGCCGAGGTCCTCGCCACGCCCGAAGCAATGGGCATCGCGGCGTCGTATCTTTCGGGCCGGCCCGAGGCGGACACCGGCCGGCTGGCGGCCATCGGCGCCAGCCTCGGCGTTCCGCTCGTGGCGGCGTGGGCCGCTCGGGACCCGCGCCCGCGGGCGGTCGCCCTCCTCTACGGCGGCGGCGACCTCGCGCGGCTGTTCGAGGCCAACCTCAGGGAGAGCGTGCCGTGGTCTCCGCTGCGTCGGCTCACCGCGCAGGCGTTCGGTCGCGCGCTGGCCCCGGTCGAACCCACGCGGACCGCCGCCGCCGTCGCGCCGCGTCCCTTGCTCGTCGTGGGTGCGGTGGACGACCAATGGATCCCAAGGGACGCCGTGGAGCGGCTCTACCGAGCTGCGCGCGAGCCCAAGCGTCTGGTGTGGTTGGCGGGGGAACACGTTCGCACCCGTGACGCCGCGCTGCTCGAAATCCTCAGCGACTCGGTCCGCGTCTGGCTCGACGCGGTCATGCCGGGGCCGGCGACGCCGGGGTGAACATCGACTACGCGTACCTCGGCGCGGAAGCCGGGTCGAGACAGCAGCTGCTGGTGCTCTCGGTGTCGGGATAGCATTCTCGCGTCGAGGCGCGGCGTCAATCCATGGTCAGCGCCTCGGCGGGTGGTGGCCGGCCTTCCGGTGAGCCGGGCCTGTCGCGAGGCGCTGATCAGCCGGCCGTCCCCCCGAACGCGTCCTGCGCCGCGCGCCGGAACGCCGGCGGGTGGATGGCGGGGTACCGGTACAACTCGGGCTCGATACTCTCGAAGTAGCCCAGCGCCTGCTTCGGCTCGACCAGCCCGCGGGCGACCAGCTCCGACACGTCGGCGAGATCCTGCGCGTGGCCCCGCTCGACCTTCGCCAGCGCCTGCGCGTACAGATCGAAGTGGTGGTACGAAACTCGGCCGATCCGTTCGACGAACGGACTTCGGTCTTCCCAGCCAGGCGCCACCGGGATGAAGTCGGTGGGTGAGGCGAGCTCGACGTTGAGGTGGAGCTCTTCCTTGAGCCGCGGAACCGCGCGCAGCAGCGCGTCGTGCTCGGGAACGAGCTTGAGGTCCACGTCTATGGTCGTCGGGCGCCAGCCGAGGAGGACGGCCGTGGCGCCGCCCGTGAAGTAGACGCGGGCGTCGGCCTCGGTGCTGCGCGCCAGCGCGGCCATGAACCGGCGGATGCGCTCCGCGTCGGCTAGCGCGCGCATGCGAGCGCGCGCTCGAAGCTCACCAGCCGGCGGATCAAGGCGTTGTAGCGCGCGTGCGCCGCATCCGGGTCTGCGGCCGCCAACCGCTCGTACAGCAGGTGCTCCGGCGCACGATCGCCGGCCGATTCGGGAACCGGGCAGCCCAGCGCCCGAAGCCGAGGGGCGCCGATCCGCACCACCAGCGCCTCGACACTCTCCTCGCCCAGCGCGAGAGCCCGGAGGCCCTCTTCCACGAGATCGGCTCCGGGCAGCGGCCCGCCGGTGGTGACCATGAGTGCTATTGTATCCGCGCCGGTGCACGTCCGCAAAGCACGGGCGCCCGATGCGCCGCCACCCGGCGCTTGCGGCGGACGCGGGTCGGCCCGCAGCTTTCCGGCGTTTCTCGCCGCACCTCCACACGCGAAATCCCCGGAAAGGATGCGGGGCATGCCTGTCCCCTTCGACATGTCGGCCGTCCAGTGCGGCGCCCGGCTGCGCCGCACGCCCTTCTTCGAGGCCACTCAGCGCTACGGTGCGAAGGGCTACACCGTCTACAACCATATGCTCTTCCCCATCCGCTTCGCTGACCTCGAGGAGGAGTACTGGCACCTGATCAACCACGTCACCCTGTGGGACGTGGCGGTGGAGCGGCAGGTGGAGATCATGGGGCCCGACGCGTTCACGTTCACCAACACGCTCACCCCGCGGGACCTCGCCCGGTGCGCCGTCGGCCAGGGGAAGTACGTGGTCATCACCGCGCAGGACGGCGGCATCGTCAACGACCCCGTCCTGCTGCGCCTGGGCGAGAACCACTTTTGGCTGGCCCTGGCCGACAGCGACGTGCTCCTCTGGGCGCGGGGCGTCGCGCGGGGCTGCGGCCTGGACGTTCAGATCATCGAGCCCGACGTCTCGCCGCTCCAGGTACAGGGGCCCAAGGCCAAGCCTGTGGTGCAGGCCCTGTTCGGCGACCGCGTGCTCGGGCTCTCCTACTACCACTTCCTCGAGACCACGCTGGACGGCATTCCCGTCGTGGTGACGCGCACCGGGTGGACGGGTGAGGTGGGATACGAGATCTACCTGCGCGACGGCAGCCGGGGCGAGGAGCTGTGGGAGCGCGTCATGGAAGCCGGCAGGCCGCACCACATCCGGCCCACCGGCCCGTCCGACATCCGCCGCATCGAGGCCGGGATCCTGAACTGGGGCGCGGACATCACCCTGGACAACAACGTCTACGAGGTGGGGCTGGAGCGGCTCGTGGACGAGGGCAAGGAGGCCGACTACATCGGGCGGGACGCGCTGCGGCGGATCAAAGCCGCAGGGGTGAGTCGGAAGCTCGTCGGCGTGGAGATCGAAGGGGCCCGGATCGAGTTCAACGCGACCAGGTGGCCCGCGCTCGCGGCCGGCCGGGTGGTCGGCCACGTCACCTCGGCGATCTACTCGCCGCGGCTCGAAATAAACATCGGCTACGCGATGGTAGAGGTCGCGCACGCCGCGCTCGGCACGCCGCTCGTGGTCGCGATTCCCGGGGTCGGTGACCGCGGCGCCACCGTCGTGCCCAAGCCGTTCGTGGATCCGAACAAGGCGATCCCGAAGACGTAGCCGGCGGGCGATCCTCGCGCTCGCCTTCGGGACCGTCGTCCTCTCGGCCGGCGACCGGTTCCGGCAGGCCGCCTCGCCGGTGGCTGCTCAGGCGGCGCTCGCTCTCTGACCCGCGACCCTGTTGTACAGCCAACCCAGGATCGCACCCGACACCGCTCCGTCCACCAGTCCGTACAGCGTCACCACGATCACCGATCCGAAGCCGTCCGGGCCGTGGTAGCCGGGGTAGAGGGACGCTCCCAGCTGCAGGAACGCGACGCCGTAACCCGGAAAGGCGAGGTTCAGCAGGCCGACCACCAGGAAGCTTCCCCCGGTGGCGATGGCGATCGTGACGGCGAGTGCCTTGAGGTTGAAGGACATCACTGCCTCCTCGTGTTAGGGTGGGGGATGGGTCGAGCCTAAGCTATCCGCCCGCGCCCGAGAGGGCCATCTGCGCGAGAGACAGGCGTACGGCCCGCCCGTACCTTGACGGCCCCGAGGCGCACACCGATCATCGGGCCCTGATGCTGCGGTACGTACTCAAGCGGCTCGTTCAGGCGGTCCCGCTCCTGCTCGGGATCGTCACCGTCACGTTCTTCGTGATGCGCCTCGCGCCCGGCGACCCGGTCGCCGTCTACGTCGAGGCCCAGCGCGACCGGCAGCTCGACCCCGAGGTCGCCCGGCTCATCCGGCAGCGCTACGGCCTCGATCGGCCGCTCCACGTCCAGTACGTGAAGTGGCTGGGCAGCGTCGCCCGCGGCGACCTGGGCGAGTCGTTCCGCTACCACCGGCCGGTGCGCGACCTCTTGGCGGAAGCGATCCCGTACACGCTGCAGCTCACGGTCCTGGCGCTGGTGCTCGACGCGCTGATCGGGCTCGGCCTCGGCATCGTGTCGGCCGCGCGGCGCCACTCGCTGCTCGACCGGGCGGTGACGGCCGGCTCGCTCGTGGTCTACACGATCCCGGGCTTCTGGCTCGCGTTAATGCTCGTGCTCGTCTTCTCCCTGGAGCTGGGCTGGTTCCCGACGTCGCTGGCGCGCTCGCTCGACTCCGAGCTGCTGCCGTGGCCGGGCAGGGCGCTCGACCGCCTGTGGCACCTCGCGCTGCCGGTCGCCGTGCTGGGGCTCACGTCCGCAGCCGGCACCGCCCGCTACATGCGGGGCCGGCTGCTCGAGGTGCTGGGCGAGCCGTACGTGCTGGCCGCGCGGGCACGGGGCACCCGCGAGAGGAGCGTGCTGCTCCGACACGCGGTGCGCAACGCCCTCATCCCGATCGTGACCCTCTACGGCCTCTCGCTGCCCGTCCTGCTCGGCGGGGCCACCGTCGTGGAGACCATCTTCGCCTGGCCGGGGATGGGGCGGCTGGCGGTCGAAGCGGTGGCCGGCCGCGACTACCCGCTGCTGATGGCGACGGCGACCATGGGCGCGGTGCTCACGATGCTGGGCAACCTGCTCGCTGACGTCGCCTACGCCTGGCTCGATCCCCGGGTCTCGTATGGACCCCGGC
>JACQVG010000222.1 GCA_016209905.1 Gemmatimonadota bacterium
CCCTGGACGAGCTTCGGGCCGCGAGATCCGCGGCCGACGACGCGAACCCGTGACCCGGCCCGCACGATGACCGCGTTCGTTCCCACGATTCGGAGCGCCGACCCCGAACGACGGCAGAGCGGCGTGACCCCCGCCCGGCCGAACGACACGCGCTACCCCGCGCCCGCCCTGATCGCGGGGTTGCTGGGTGGCGGCGCCGTCGCCGGCGGGCTGATCCTGGCGCTGCCGGCCTGGTTCGCCGTGGGCGCGGGCGCGGTCGCGTCGCTGCTGCTCGGCTCCACGATCAAGTACGCGGACCAGTGGGAGAAGGCGGTCGTGCTCCGGCTGGGCCGGTACCGCGGGCTGCGCGGCCCCGGGTTCTTCACCGTCGTTCCGGTCATCGACCGCGTGAGCTACCATATCGACCAGCGCATCCGCACGACGGCGTTCGGCGCGGAGTCGTGCCTGACCAAAGACACGGTCCCCGTCGACGTGGACGCCATTGCCTTCTGGGTGGTCTACGACGCCGAGCGCGCGGCGCTCGAGGTGCAGGACTACCAGCTGGCGGTCGTGCTCGCGGCGCAGACCGCGCTGCGCGATGCGATCGGCAAGCACGACCTGGCCGAGCTGATCCAGACGCGCAAGGAGCTGGGCCGGGGGCTGCAAGAGACGCTCGACCGCAAGATGCACGATTGGGGAATCCAGGTGCAGTCGGTCGAGATCCGGGACGTGGTCATTCCCAAGGCGCTGGAGGAGGCGATGTCGCGGCAGGCTCAGGCGGAGCGGGAGCGGCAGGCCCGCATCATCCTGGGCACCGCGGAGACCGAGATCGCCTCCAAGTTCGTGGAGGCGGCCGAGCGCTACAGCAGTAATCCCGTGGCGCTCAACCTGCGCGCGATGAACATGCTCTACGAGAGCATCGTGAAGCGCGGCTCGCTGATGGTGGTGCCATCGGCCCTGGCCGACTCGCTGAACCTGGCCGGTGTGCTCGGTGTGGCGGGCGCGGCCAGCGCCGCAGGCCGCGCACCGCCGCCCGGGGCGCCGGCCGCCGAGGCGCCGGAGCCACGCCAGCCGGAAACCGACTTCGCGCCCGCGCGCGGCGACTAGCCGTTCGGACTTCTTCCGGAGCATCAGCATGCGAACATCTTCGATGGCACTCGCGGGGCTCCTGGCGTTTGCGGCCGCACCCGCTCTGGCGCAGACGCCGCCGCAGCAGGCGACGCCGGCGTCGTCCCCGCCACTCGAGGTCGGCGCGACCGCGCCGGACTTCGTGCTGCCCGGCGCCACCCGCTTCGGCGTGCTGAAGGAGCCCGTGCGGCTCAGCGACTTCAAGGGGAAGGCGGTCGTGCTCGCCTTCTTCTTCAAGGCACGAACCCGGGGCTGAACGATCCAGATGCGGGCGTACCGGGATCAGTACGCCGAGATCTTCAACAGCGGACGGGGCGTAGTCGTGATCGCGATCAGCGCCGACCCGGTGGAGGAATTGGCCTCCTGGGCGCGCGACGAGGAGTTCCCCCATCTCTTCGCGAGCGACCAGGACACCGGGGTCGGAAAGATGTACGGCGCGCTGGCCAGCCGGCCGGGGCTCACGAACCGGAACCTGTTCGTGGTCGGGCCGGACGGGAAGATCGCCTACCGCGCGGTGCCGTTCCGGGAGATCGATCCGATGGCCTACAAAGAGCTCGGGGAGGCGGTGAAGAAGCTTTTGCCGGTGGAAGCGGCAGGGGAGCCCTAAACTTCTAAAACCGGCACATTAGAATCGGCACATCAAAACCGGCACATAAGAATCGGCACTCGAGAACCGGCACTTGAGAAGCGGCACTACGCTCAGCGCCCGAAGTGCCGAAGTTCGAGTGCCGAAGTTCGAGTGCCGAAGTTCGAGTGCCGAAGTTCGAGTGCCGAAGTTCGAGTGCCGGTTTTTGTTGTGCCGATTCTTGCCGTTACTTGCCGAGCACCCGCGCAACCGCCTCCTCGATCTTCTGGTCCGTGCCGATACCGGTGTACACCACCCGCCCGCTTCGATCCAGCACGAGCACGTACGACGTCGATGGCGCCTGGAACGCGCGCACGGCGCGGCCCTCGCTATCCCACAGCACCGGCCCCGGCGCGGGGTGCTTCTCGAAGTGGCGCCGCACCGCGCGCTTGCTCTGGTTCACCGCCACCGCGACCAGCAC
>JACQVG010000223.1 GCA_016209905.1 Gemmatimonadota bacterium
GCCGCCTCACCGAGTTCTGGGGCCGTCCCGTATTCCTGGGCGCGCACGTCCTGCTGCCCCACGGCTTCGACGAGCACCCCAACGCTCGCTACCCGCTGGTGATCTTCCACGGGCACTTTCCGGCGACCATCGGCGGGTGGCGCGAAACACCGCCCGACACCGCGGTCCCGTGCCAGTACGCCGAGCGCTTCCGGCTCGACTGCTACAACCGCATCCAGGACCGGGCCGCCTGGCAGCTCTACCAGGACTGGACCGGGCCCGACTTCCCGCGGGTGCTGGCGGTCGAGATCCAGCACCCCACCCCGTACTACGACGACTCGTACGCCGTGAACTCGGCCAACAACGGCCCCTACGGCGACGCGATCATGTACGAGCTGATCCCGGAGATCGAGCGCCGGTTCCGGGGCATCGGCCAGGGTTGGGCGCGCTTCACCTACGGCGGCTCGACGGGCGGCTGGGAGGCGATGGCCGTACAGGTGTTCTATCCGGACCAGTTCAACGGCGCCTGGATCGCCTGCCCCGATCCCATAGACTTCCGCGCCTACACGGTGGTGAACATCTACGAGGACACCAACGCGTACTACGTGACCGGCCGCTGGAAGGGCACGCCCCGGCCGGGCACGCGCAACTGGCTGGGCCACGTGGCGACCACCCTCGAGCAGATGAACCATCGCGAGCTGGTGCTCGGCACCAGAAGCCGCTCGGGTGACCAGTGGGACATCTGGGAGGCGGTCTATTCGCCGGTGGGCCCCGACGGCTACCCGGCGCGGATCTGGGACAAGCGCACCGGGACCATCAACCGGCGGGTGGCCGAGTACTGGCGCGAGCACTACGACCTGTCCTACATCCTGCGCCGCGACTGGGCGACGCTCGGGCCCAAGCTGCGCGGCAAGCTCCACATCTACGTGGGCGACATGGACAACTACTACCTCAACAACGCCGTGTACCTGGTGGAGGAGCTCCTGCGGTCGGCCACCAACCCACCCGCGGACGCCGAGGTGGACTACGGCGACCGCGCCGAGCACTGCTGGAATGGGGACCACACGCGGCCCAACGCGCTGTCACGGCTGCGCTATCATCAGATGTTCATCCCGCGGATCCTCGACGAGATGCGGCGCGGACCGCTGCCGCCGGGGGTGGACACGCTGAGCTGGAGGTACTGAGCGGCGGATCCCGCGCCGCGTCATCGCCCCGTTAGCCGGCTCATCGGCCGAGTACCACATCGATGCCGTGCAGAATCTGAGCGAACTGCTTCGGCCCGAGTCGCCCGACGCGCTCGCCAAGAAAGGACCGATCGATGGTGATGACTTGGGCGGCATTCGCCACCGAGTCCTTGGGCAGGCCCGTCGCCTCTGCCGGCAGCAGCGTGTTCCCCGGCGCCTCGGCCCAGGTCAGGTTGCGCGTGAGCGGGACGCAGACGACGGTGGCGAGCCGGCTCCGATTCAAGGGGTTCCCCTGAACCACCACCACCGGGCGCCGAAATCCCGGACCGGACCCGGCGGGCTCCGGCAGTTCCGCCCACCAGACTTCCGCCTGCGCGACCTCTACCCCTCGGTGCGCTCGAATACCTGCCGCGCCGCACGGGCAAGGAATGGCTCGGGGCCCGGCTCACCGAGTCGCTCGACCACCCGGTTCATGGCGTCCGTGACCTCGTCCGGGCCATGGCGCGCCAGGTATTCGGCCAGCGCCTCTGCATAGAGTTGGCTGCGGGACTTCTGCGCTCGCTTCGCCTGTCGCTCGGCGGCGCGAAACAGGTCGTCCGGCAACGATATTGCGGTCTTCATACTAGTAGTATAACCCGAGTGCCAGCCTCAGGAAAGCGCTCGACCCCACCGCAACGCACGGTTCACTCTTTGGGCGGGAGTTGAGCGCGAGTTCGGACGTCCACCAATGCTCGCTCAGTAAAGTCGAGGCGCTCCTCCAGCTCGGAAAGCCGGCCTTCCACCCCCTGCAACTTGTCTGGGTCGGCAAGCCGTGCTTCGAGTTCCCCCAACCTCCCCTCCACGTCTGCGTCAGCGGTGGGTTTCTTCCGCAACCCAAGGCGTTGTGCCCCGAGACCAAACAGCACCGCCAGTAACGCGTGGACTGTCGCATGCCAAGGCTCAGCCGGCCGAGCGGCGAACCAGACGGAGATAAGGTTCCCGAGACAGAAGAGCCACGCGACAGGTATCCAAGCTCGATGTTTGAACCACACGTATTCCTCCTTGTGTCGCCAGCCGCCTAACGCCCCGGCTAAGCTGCGGCGCGGCCGCCGGCCGCATATACTGCGGCCGGATCGAACGGCGGCCGCTCCGATGCCTCTTGTAACCGCCCCCGCGACCGACGGCAACCCCCTGGCTACCCGAAACTGGCGGCCACACGGAAACGGCGGCGGCGGCCGTGGCCCTTTCGGCGGCCGCGCCGGCAGCATCAACCCGCAGTTAGGCGCCATGGTGCATGGCTAGGCTGGCACCGGCCAACTGGGATTCCACGCCACCTCCCAGAGATGGCCATCCGGGTCCTGGAAGTAGCCGGCGTAGCCGCCCCAGAACGTATCGGCGGCGCTCTTGACAACAATGGCCCCGGCTTTGCGAGCCTGGGCCATGACGGAGTCCACGGCCGCTTTGCTGGCGACATTGTGACCGATGGTGAGATCGGTAGGGCTCCGAGGCGCCACGGGCAGGCTTGTGTCGTGGGCGATGTTGCGCCGCTCCCACAGGGCAAGCTTGAGGCCGCCTTCAAGGTCGAAGAAGGCCACGGCACCGTGCTCGAACTCTTTGCCCACGATTCCGGGCGTCGAAAGACCAAGGCCATCCCGGTAAAAGGCCACGGCGCGTTCTAGATCGTCTACACCGAGCGTTACCAAAGAGATACGTGGCTTCATCGAAGTAAGGGGTTGGGAGGGTGATGGGCTATGGCGCCTAACGTGTCTTTAAGAACAATTAGACTGCTTCTCCATCCCTTCCGCTAGGCCACCCCCCACTGCATAAGTCGGCCCAGGACCGGCATAGGCGGCGACCGCGACCCGTTGGAACGCGAGCTGGCGCTCTGCCCCACGCGCCCACCCGCTGTATAAGTCGGAGACAGCTGCCCGAACCAGCCCCAGACACGAGAACCCAAACCCAGTTCCCCCTCACCTTACCCCTCACAACCCGTCCGCCGGGCTCCGCACGCCAGGACGAAACTGCCAAGGGCCAGATCCTCCAGGAGCGAGGCCCGCTACGCCGCCGTCAGGATCCTGGCCCCGTTCTCCGTGATCGCGACGGTATGCTCGAAGTGGGCGGACAGCGAGCCGTCGGCCGTCACGACCGTCCAGCGATCGCCCAGCGTGCGCACCTCCGGGCCGCCCGCGTTGATCATCGGCTCGATCGCGAGCGTCATCCCCGGCATCAGGCGCGCGCCACGGTGCGGACGACCGAAGTTCGGCACCTGCGGCTCCTCGTGGAACTGCGCCCCGATGCCGTGACCCACCAGCTCCCGCACCACGCTGAATCCGGCCCCTTCCGCCACCTGCTGCACCGCGTAGCCGATGTCGCCGACGTGGTTGCCGGCCCCCGCGACCGCGATCCCGGCCTCGAGCGCGCGCTGCGTCGTCCCGAGCAGCCGCCGCGTGGCGGGCGCCACCTCTCCGACGGTGGCCGTAATCGCGCTGTCGGCGTGAAGCCCGCCCAGACACACGCCCACATCCACGCTCACGATGTCCCCCGCCTCCAGAACCCGCGTCTTGGACGGGATCCCGTGCACCACCTCGGCGTTGATTGACGTGCAGAGCGTGGCGGGGAAGCCGTACAGCCCCTTGAACGACGGCGTCGCGCCCTGGTGTGACAGAATGAAGTCCTCGGCGAGCCGGTCCAGCTCCCACGTGGACGCGCCCGCCACGGCTCGCGATCGGACCAGGTCGAGCACGCCGGCTACGATCCGGCCCGCCCGGCGCATGGTCTCGATCTCGCGCTCCGACTTGACGGTGATCACGCGCGCGCGGCGTCTCTGGCGCGGGCGGCGATCTCGGCCACCGTCCCCTGCCCCGGGACGCGGCGCACGACTCCCTGCCGCTCGTAGTACGCGACGAGCGGCGCCGTCTGCTCCAGGTACACCGTGAGCCGCTGCCGGATCGACTGGAGGTTGTCGTCGCTCCGTCCCTCCTTGGCGGCGCGACCGAGGAGGCGCTGGACCAGCTCCTCCTCCGGCACCTCCAGCAGGACGACCCGGTCCACGCGCGCCCCGCGCTCGGCCAGCAGCCGGTCCACGGCCTCCGCCTGCGCCACGGTGCGCGGGAATCCGTCCATCAGGACGCCGCCCTCCGCCCCCTCCGAGTCGAGGATTTCCCGGATCAGACCGAGGATCACCGCGTCGGGGACCAGAAGCCCCTGGTCCATGTATCCCTTGGCCTCGCGCCCGAGGGGCGTGCCGTCCGTCACGGCGGCGCGCAGCACCTCGCCGGTGGAGACCTGGGGGATGGCCAGGTGGTCCGCCAGCAACTTGCCCTGCGTCCCTTTGCCGGAGCCCGGGGCTCCGAGAATCATGAGGAACATCGTCCGCCTACATGTACCGCTGCCGCCCCCGGAACCGCACCCGCCCCTGCTTCATGAAACCGTCGTACTGCCGCAGGATCATATGTTGCTGCATCTGCTGCACCGTGTCCAGCGCCACACCGACGACGATGAGCAGCCCCGTGCCGCCGAACTGAAACGGCACGTTGAAGACGTCGAGGAGGACCAGCGGCATGATCGCCACGGCGGTCAGGAACAGGGAGCCCGGGAGCGTGATCCGGGAGAGCACGGCGTCAATGTACTCCGAGGTCCGCGAGCCCGGCTTCACCCCCGGGATGAACCCGCCCTGCTTCTTCAGGTTCTCGGACAGGTCTACAGGGTTGAAGATGATCGCCGTGTAGAAGTAGGTGAAGAACACGATCAGCGCGGTGTAGCTCACGTAGTACACCCATGAGCCCGGCTGGAAGTACTCCGCGAGGTCGCGCAGGAACGGGCGATTCGAGAACTGCGCCATGGTGCCGGG
The DNA here is from genome assembly GCA_016209905.1 of Gemmatimonadota bacterium. Classification (GTDB taxonomy): domain Bacteria; phylum Gemmatimonadota; class Gemmatimonadetes; order Gemmatimonadales; family JACORV01; genus JACORV01. The sequence goes on from JACQVG010000223.1 coordinate 4,993, forward strand.
CACGATGATGATCGACTGCGCGAAGATGATCGGCATCACGCCGGCCGAGTTGATGCGCAGCGGAATGAAGGACTTTTGTCCTTCGCGGATCCGCCCCCGACCCATCACCTTGCGCGGAATCTGGATGGGGATGCGCCGCGCAGCCACGGTGATGGCCACGGTGCACCACACCACCACGACCATCACGACCAGCAGCAGGAACAGGCGGGGGAAGGTCAGGGCGCCGGTGCGCAGGAACTCTACCGTCTGGACGGTGGCGGGGACCGCCGACTCCATGATCGAGAAGAAGATCAGCAGGCTCATCCCGTTGCCGAGCCCCCGCTCGGTGATCTGCTCGCCGAGCCACATGATGAACACGCCGCCCACCGTCAGCGTGAACGCGGTGGTGAGACGGAATGCCCAGCCCGGGGTGAGCACCGCGCCTTGCAGCCCTTCCAGGAAGAGCGAGATGCCGTACGCCTGGCCCGCCGCCAGCCCGATCGTCAGGTACCGCGTCCACTGGGTGATCTTCTTCCGTCCCTCCTCCTCCTTCTGGAGGCGCTCGATCGTGGGGAAGACGGCCCCCATGATCTGGAAGAAGATGCTCGCCGAGATGTACGGCATGATGCCCAGGGCGAACACCGTCCCCCTCGACAGCGCACCGCCGACGAAGAGGTTGTAGACGCCGAACAGCGTCTGGCTGCCCTGATTGAAGAAGTCGAGCGTCGCCTGCGCGTCCACGCCCGGCACCGTGATGTGCGCGCCCAGCCGGTACAGGAGCAGGCACAGCAAGGTGAAGAGGATCTTCTCCTTGAGCTCCGGGATCTTGAAGGGGTTCGGGAGCTGCGGAGCGGTCACCGGTCAGGCCTCGACGCGTCCGCCCGCTGCCTCGATCTTGGCCCGCGCGGGCGCCGACACGGCGAGCCCCGTGACGACCAGACCCTGCGGCGCGTCGCCCTCGCCCAGGAGCTTGATGGGGCGGCCTTGGTGCCTCACCAGACCGGCGTCCTCGAGGACCGCCGCCGTCACCTGGGTCCCCGCGAACCGCGCCAGCGCCTTCAGGTTGACGATCTGCGGCAGCACCTTCGCCGGGTTGGTGAAGCCGCGCTTGGGCACCCGCCGCACCAGCGGCATCTGGCCGCCCTCGAAACCGGGGCGCACCTTCCCGCCGCTGCGGGCTTTCTGCCCCTTGTGGCCGCGGCCGGCCGTCTTGCCGTGGCCGGAGCCCGGCCCGCGGCCCACGCGCTTCTTGGCGTGGGTCGAGCCGGCCGGGGGCTTCAGGCTGTGCAGGGCGACGCGCTCGGGGGTCTTGGCCTCCATCACGCCTCCCCGACGGGCGTCACCTCGACGAGGTGCCGCACCTGCAAGAGCATGCCGCGCATGGCGGGCGTGTCGCGCACCACGACCACGTCCTGGTGGTGCCTGAGGCCGATCGCCGCGAGCGTCCGCCGGTGAGTCGCCGGCCGGCCGATCCCGCTGCGCACCTGCTTGACGCGCAGCCGGCCCGGTGAGCGGGGCTTCGGCTTAGCCGGCATGGGAGACCTCGTCCTGGCGCGGCCGGTAGCCCAGGGTCTCGGGCTCCAGGCCCCGCTCCCGCGCGACCTGTCGCGCCGTCACCAGGCGGCTGAGCCCGTTCATCGTGGCGCGGACCATGTTGTTGGGGTTGTTGCTGCCCAGGCTCTTGGTGAGGATGTCGCGGATTCCCGCGCACTCGAGAACCGCCCGCACCGGGCCGCCCGCGATGACGCCGGTGCCCGGCGCCGCGGGCTTGAGGAACACCTTGCCCGCGCCGCGCACCCCGGTGATCTCGTGCGGGATCGTGGCGCCGGTGCGCGCCACCGCGAGCATGGAGCGGCGCGCCCCCTCGACGGCCTTGCGCACCGCTTCGCTCACCTCTTTCGCCTTACCCGTCGCGACGCCGACGTGCCCGTTGCCGTCGCCGACGGCGACCAGCGCGTTGAAGCTGAACCGCCGGCCGCCTTTGACGACTTTGGCGACCCGATTGATGCTGATGACGTTCTCGACCAGATCGGAGTCGCGCTCGCGCCGATCCCGCCGGGCGTCCCGCTGCTGATTTCTTGGCATGCTCTAGAACTCCAGTCCGCCTCGGCGCGCACCGTCGGCGACCGCCTTGACGCGCCCGTGATAGGCATAGCCCGCACGGTCGAAGACCACCCGGGTGATTCCCGCCTGCTTGGCCCGCTCGGCCAGCACCAGCCCGACCGCGAAGCCCTTGGCCACCTTGCCTCCGTCGGTCCTGGCGACCCCCGCCGACCGGTCGGCCACGCCGAGCAGCACCGCGCCCCGCGTGTCGTCCACCAGGTGCGCGTAGATGTGCTTGAGCGATCGGAACACCACCAGCCGCGGTCGCTCCGCCGTGCCCTGCACCTTGGACCGCACGCGCACGTGGCGACGCCGGCGGCGCTGCTCCGGCGTCTTCGGCTTTCTCACCCGCCTCACGCTACTTCGCTCCCGTCTTGCCGGCCTTGCGCCGGACCGTCTCGCCGCTGTAGCGGATGCCCTTGCCCTTGTACGGCTCGGGCGGCCGGAGCGCCCGGATGTTCGCCGCAACCTGCCCCACCAACGCCTTGTCGCTCCCCGCCACCTTCACGACCGTGGGCTGCTCCGCCGTCAGCCTGATTCCCGGGGGCGCGTGCACCTCCACGGGGTGCGAGAAGCCCACGTGCAAAGCGAGCCCGTACGGCTTCGCCTCCGCGCGGTACCCGACGCCCACGATCTCGAGCTGCTTGGAGTACCCCCCGGTGACGCCCTCGACCATGTTCGCCACCAGCGTCCGCGACAGACCGTGCAGCGCCTTGTGCCGGGCCGAGTCCGACGGCCGCTCCACCACCACCCGGCTCTCCTCGACGCGCGCCGAGAGCTCCGGATGCAGCTGGTGCGACAGCTCGCCCTTGGGCCCCTTGACGAGGATCCGGCTGCCGGTCACGGTAGCGGTCACGCCGGGCGGAAGGGAGACGGGCCGCCTGCCGATGCGCGACACGGGGGCTTCCTACCAGACCACGGCGAGCAGCTCGCCGCCCAGGTGCGCCGTGCGGGCGTCGCGGTCGCTCATCAGCCCCTTGGGGGTCGAGAGGATCGCCATGCCCAGGCCGTTGCGGACCCGCGGGATCTGCTGCACGCCGACGTAGCGGCGCAAGCCGGGCGTCGAGACGCGCCGCAGCTCGCGGATGACGGGCTCGTCGCCGCTGTGGTACTTGAGGTAGAGCCGCAACAGCCCGTGCCGGCCGTCATCCAGGACCTGGAACTCCTGGATGTAGTGATTGTCGCGCAGCAGCCGCGCGATCTCGACCTTCAGCTTGGAGACCGGCATGTCGACCCGGCGATGCCGGGCCAGACAGGCGTTGCGGATACGCGTCAGCATGTCTGCGACGGGATCGGTCATGCTCATCGGTTCGGTTCACTCCTCTTGGTCACGCGGGTTCCCGCTCCGCGCTCACCAGCTGCTCTTCCGCACTCCCGGGATCTCGCCCTTCAGCGCGAGATCGCGGAAGCAGATGCGGCACAGTCCGAACTTGCGCAGGTACGCGCGCTTGCGCCCGCAGCGCTGGCATCGGCTCACCGCGCGCGAGCGGAATTTCGGCTTCCGCTTCACCCGCTCGACCCAACACTTCTTGGCCATCCCTCCCTCTCCTCCGGTCAGCCCACGACCACCGCCGGCTCGCCGCGGAAGGGCATGCCCATCTCCCGCAGCAGCGCCAGCGCCACGTCGTCCCGCTCGGCGTTGGTCACGATCGTGATGTCCATCCCGTGGATGCGCTCGACCTTGTCGTAGTCTATCTCCGGGAAGATCAGCTGCTCCTTGATCCCCAACGTGTAGTTGCCGCGTCCGTCGAAGCTCTTGGTCGGCAGGCCGCGGAAGTCGCGCACGCGCGGGACCGCGACGTTGATGAAGCGGTCCAGGAACTCGTACATTCGCGCGCCGCGCAGCGTCACCATCGCTCCGATCGGCATGCCCGCCCGCAAGGAAAAGTTCGAGATGGCTTTCTTGGCCCTCGTGACGACGGCCTTCTGGCCGGCGATCGCGCCCAGTTCCGCCACGATGACGTCGAGCGCCTTGGGTGCCTTCTGCGACTGCCCGAAGCCGACGTTCAGGACGATCTTGGTGACCCGCGGCACCTGGTGCGGGTTGGTGAAGCCGAAGCCCTGCGCCAGCGCGGGCCGCACGTGCTGCTCGTAGTGAATCGCCAGCCTGGCGCGCGGCACCGGCTCGGCCGGCTCCCGCGCCGGCGGCGCCTGGACCTCCTCGGGGCGCGGCTTGGCCCCCTGCCCGCCCTTGGCCCGCTTGGGCTCCTTCGGCCCTTTCGGCTCAGCGACGTCGCTCATGGTTTCTACCGGTTGCGCGGGATCGGCTCGCCGGAGCGCACCGCGATGCGCTCGACCGTCCC
>JACQVG010000028.1 GCA_016209905.1 Gemmatimonadota bacterium
GTCTGGGGCGGCGGGGACGAGCGGACATGAACCTGCTCCTGATCGTCGGCGACGCCTCGGCGGCGGCGCTCCGGCCCGTTGCCCCGGCCATCGCCGCGTGGGTGAAGACCGGTCAGCCGGCCCCGCTCATCTTCTCGGAATCCGAGTGGCTGGCGTCCGCGGACGTGTTCCCGATCGAGATCGAGGACATGCGGGAGGCGCACCGGCTGCTGGGCGGGCGGGATCCTTTCGAGAGCGTGCGAACCGAGCGCAGCGACCTCAGGCAGGAGCTGGAGCGTGAGATCCGGAGCAAGCTCCTGCGCCTCAGAACCGAATACGCCGCCGCTGCCCCGAGCGGAAAGGCGCTGGGGGAGCTGCTCGAGAACTCCGCAGGCACCTTTTTCGTACTGTTCCGTGCCGTGGCGCGCGTAGTCGGCAAGGTGCCGCCCGCGGAGCCGGCCGCGCTCGTTGCCGAGGTGGCGGCCGCCGCCGGTATGGACCCCGCGGCATTCGACTGGGTGCTGGGCAGGCTGGCGGGCCGGAAGGTGCCGGCGCTGGCTCCGTACGACCCGGCGGGCGGCCGGTACATGGATGCGATCGAGCGGTTGGCACGGTTCGTGGATCAAATGGGCCTGGCAGGCCAGGGGACCAACGGATGAAGCGACGGGTGATCGCCGCAGCGGCGCTGGCGCTCTCGGGGTGCGGCTACAACCGCATCCAGACCTTCGACGAGCAAGCCAGCGCCTTCAAGAGCCAGATCGAGGTGCAGCTTCAGCGCCGGGCGGATCTGGTGCCGAACCTAGTCGAGACGGTGCGCGGGTTCGCCCAGCAGGAGCAGACCGTCTTCACGGCGGTTTCCGAGGCTCGGGCGCGGCTCGGCGGCGCGGTGCAGAGCGGAAACCTCCAGCAGATGGCGGAGGCGAACCAGGGTCTGACCGGAGCGCTGGGCCGGCTGCTGGCGATCGCGGAGGCGTATCCCGAGCTCAAGTCGAACGAGAACTTCCGGGCCTTGCAGGACCAGCTCGAGGGGACCGAAAACCGCATCGCGACGGCGCGCCAGGACTACAACAACGCGGTCCTGGAGTACAACGCCTACATCCGCCGTTTCCCGCAGGTGTTGACGGCCAAGGTGATCGGCAAGGGGCCGCGGGAGTACTTCGAGCTCGTGACGCCGGGCGCGCGGGAGGCGCCGAGGGTGGATTTTCGCAGATAGTAGGGCGACGCCCGGGAGCGCGCGCCGCTAGTTTTCAGTTGGCAGTAGGCAGCAGAGTTGCAGGCGGCAGTGGTGTCAAGGAGCAAGTGCCAAGGAGTCTCGACTCTCCTTGGCACTTGTCACTTCGTACCACTGCAACTCTGCAACTCTGCTCCCTACTCCTCCCTGCCTCCCGTCAATCTGCTATCGCGCTCGGCATGACGAACCGGAGCGGGTCCGTGGCGTGTCCGCCCACGAGCACTTCGTAGTGGAGGTGCGGCCCGGTTGATAGCCCGGAGCTGCCGACGAAGCCCAGACGGTCGCCTCGCCGCACCATCTGGCCGGCCTGGACCGCGCTGCGCGACATGTGCGCGTACCTCGTCTGCGTGCCGTAGCCGTGGTCAATGAGCACCGAGATCCCGTAGCCGTTCTCCCAGCCCACCTTGACGACGCGCCCGCCCGCGGGGGCGATGATGGGCGAGCCGTAGGGCGCCGTGATGTCAATCCCTTCGTGGGCGCGGCGCTCGTGCAGGATGGGGTGGTACCGGATGCTCGCGAAGCGGGTCGTCAGGAACCCGGACGTCGGCATGATGGACGGCGTGGCCGCCAACCGCTGCACGTGGGACGTCAGACTTTCGGACGCCTGGCGGAACGAGGCGGCCAGGAGGTTGGCACGCCTGATCAGCGCATCGAGGTCGAGGTGGACCTGTAAGGCCTCGCGCCCGACGTCGCCCCCCTCCTCGAGAAGGCGCTCGCGATCCGGCCACAGGCCGGACGGGCCTCCGATCCCCGCACGGCGCACATCCGGGTCGAGCGGATCGAGGCCCGCCACGAGGCGGATCTGCTCGTCGCGCCGCGAGATGAGCGAGAGCGTGTCGGACAGGGACCCCACGCGCTCACCGAGGTGCTCGACTTCGGTGGCAAGCACGCGGTTGGCGCGCTCGAGCTCCTGGGCGCGCGTGACATCCAGGGAGCGCGACACCACGCCGAGCGACGCGGCCAGAAGGGACGCCCCGGCGACGGTCACGATCCCGGCCACGAGCTTGAGGACCGTGACCGAGACGGAGACGGACCTGGTAGCGCCCGGGTCGTGCGGTACGAGCAGAACCGTCCAGCGGCGGTTGGCCATCCCTAGTCCCCACACACGAAAAGCATTGGCCGGCGGCGACCGCGTCGCCGGCCCATCAGGAAGGTACCGGCCCAAACATGGGCGCCGGCGAGCAGCCTGTCAACCGCGAGAATTGCCGGCAAGCAAGTCGTTCTTGGA
>JACQVG010000027.1 GCA_016209905.1 Gemmatimonadota bacterium
CAGGCGCTCGACGACCGGCCGCCGGAGCGCGACCTGTGGGCGGGCATCGCCTCGCGGATCGGCGAGGTCGCCGCGACGGACGTCGTGCCCCTCGCGCCGCGCCGCCGCCGGTTCAGCTTCTCAGTTCCGCAGCTGGCGGCGGCCGTGGCGCTCACGGCGATCTCGGCGGGCACCGCAGTGATGCTCACGCGCGGCGCGCCCACCCAGCCGGGCCCCGTCTCAGGACCCGCAGGCGGCGTGCAGGTGATTCCGGTCGCGAGCCCGGCTGACGACGCCATGCAGTCGTATGCGCCGGCGATCCAGCAGCTCGAGCAGCTGCTCGCCACCCGCCGACCGCAGCTCGACACTGCCACGGTGCACGTCCTCGAGCGGAGCCTCCAATTGATCGACTCCGCGATCGCCCAAGCGCGGTCCGCGCTCGCGCAGGACCCCGACAACGGATACCTCAACGGCCACCTCCAGCGCGCACTCGATCGCAAGCTCGATGTGCTGCGGCGCGCCGCCCTGATGCCGACGGTGAGCTGAGGAGCACATGAACTGCGATCGCCTCTCACACCCGGCCGTCGTCGTCTGCGCCCTGGCTCTGGGCGCGGGAACGCTCTCGGCGCAGAGGCTCGACACGACGATCAGCGTCCGCAGCGGCACGCGGCTGTCGGTGTCCAACATCGCGGGCAGCGTCACCGTCCGGGCCGGCGGCCGCCAGCAGATCCGCGTCCAGGCGCAGTTCGACCGCGCCCGCGTGCAGATTGACGAATCCCCGGGCCAGCTCTCGGTCCGAACCCTGTCGCGCCGCGGCGACGCGGAGGTCGAGTACACGTTGACCGTTCCGGGCGGCACGGCGCTCGATCTCAATGCCGTCTCGTCCGACGTGGACGTCGGCGGGGTATGCGGCGCAGCGAACGTGAACTCCGTCTCCGGCAGCGTGACGCTCGTCTGCGCCGCGGGCGACGTCACGGTGCAGAGCGTATCGGGCGACGTGAGCGTCTCCGACGTCCGGGGGCCGCTGGACGTCGGCTCCGTGAGCGGCGAGGTGACCGTGCGGGGCGCGCGGGAGGGCGTCAATGCCCACTCCGTGTCGGGCGAGATCATGATGGCCGAGATCGACGGAAGGGACGTGAGCGCCGAGACGGTGAGCGGCGAGATCTTCTTCAGCGGGCGCATCGCCGACGACGGCCGCTACCGGTTTGAAGCGCACTCGGGCGACGTCACCGTGCGCGTGGCCGGCAATCTCAACGCGACCATCGCCGTGAGCACTTTCAGCGGCGACTTCGAATCCGACTTTCCCATCGTGCTGAACCCCGGTCGGCGTCCCTCCCGGGAGTGGGAGTTCACGCAGGGGTCAGGCAGCGCGAGGCTCAGACTGCGCTCGTTCAGCGGGACGATCTATCTCCGGCGCGGCGCCGGTGGCGCCGCACCGAGGCGGGAGGAGCGATGAAGTACGGCATCGTAGGCCTGGTCGCGGCGGCGGCATACTACACGCTCCTCACGCCATCGGACACGCGCCCGGCCGGCGCCCCGGCGGCAGGGCAGGCCGACCGCTGGAGCTGGCACGGGCGCATCGCGGAGGGAAAGACGCTCGAGATCCGCGGCGTCAACGGCTCGATCCGCATCCGCTCCGGCACCTAGCCGCGGCTTGCTCGCAGCTCTTGGCCCGGCTACAATCGCCCCTCCACCCGGAGGGGCGATGTCGTTTGAGCCGTTCGCGATGGAGCGCTGGCAGAGCACCTGGGAGCACCGGGTGCGCTTCAACCTCTCCGAGAGCGGCGTGCACCCCATGCGCGCGCACGAGCTGCTCGCGCTTGCCGGCGCGGCGGCCGAACCGATCCTCGACCTCGCGCTCGGGTACCCGCAGTCGAACGGCTCGGAGCGCCTGCGCGCCGCCATCGCGGCCTACTACCCCGGCGCGACGCTCGATCACGTCCTCGTCACCAACGGCAGCGCCGAAGCGAACTACCTGAACTGCTGGCGCCTCATCGAGCCGGGCGATGGCGTCGCGATCATGCTCCCCAGCTACATGCAGACCTGGGGGCTCGCGCGAGCGTTCGGCGCCGAGGTGCGCCCGTTCCGCCTGCGCGAGGAGAACGGCTGGCAGCCGGACCTCGCCGAGATTGACGCGGCCATCGCAGCCGGGACGAGGCTCGTCATCGTCACCAACCCGAACAATCCGACAGGGGCGGCCCTGTCGGCCGAGGCGAGGAACCGGATCGTCGCGCGCGCGGACGCCGCGGGCGCGTGGATCCTCTCGGACGAGGTGTACCAGGGCGCGGAGCGAACAGGCGTCCTCACGCCGTCGCTGTGGGGGCGCAGCGAGCACGTGATCGTCACGAATGGGCTCTCGAAGGCGTACGGACTGCCGGGCCTGCGCATCGGCTGGTGCGTCGCGCCGGCCGCCCACGTCGCCGATCTGTGGGCGCGCAAGGACTACACGACCATCGGCCCCACGGTGATGAGCGACGCGCTGGCCGCACTCGCGCTCGCGCCGGCAACGCGCGGCAAGATCTTCGAACGCACCCGCGCGATCATCCGGTCCAACTGGAACGTGCTGGAGCGGTGGATGAGCGGGATGGATGGCGAGTTCACCTACCGGCCACCCGACGCGGGAGCCATCTGCTACGCGCGTTACCGGTCGACGGCGAACTCCTCGGCGCTCGCGGAAGTCCTGCGGCGGGACCACGACGTGCTCATCGTGCCGGGCGACCAGTTCGGCATGGACCGCTTCGTGCGGCTCGGCTTCGGTCTGGCGGCACAGGACCTGGAGGCCGCGCTTGCACGGGTCGCGTTAGCTTTCCGGCAGGTGGGCGACTAACGCGGCGGGCGCACTGACGGGGCGCGGCCCGGCGCGGCTCCCGTCGCCCGAGCGCCACGGCCGCAGCTCTCGCACAGCCGCGGAGGCGAGGAACATGATCATCGCGAACGAGCACCGCACGGCGAGCGCCTCCGCCACGATCCGCGCGCCGTATGACGGCGCCGAAGTGGGGATCCAGCCGCTCGGGAGTGCGGGGGACATGGACGCGGCCGTCGCGAGCAACCTGGCTGCCGCGGAGGCGTGCCGTCGGATGCCGGCCTACGAACGGGCTGCCTGCCTCCGGCGCATCGCCGAGGGCCTGGAGTCCGCGCGCGGGAACTTCGCGACCCTGCTGGCGCGCGAGGCGGGCAAACCGATCACCCAGGCCGGCCTCGAGATCGATCGTGCCGCCTTCGTGTTCCGCGACGGGGCGGAGGAGGCGACGCGCATTGGCGGCGAGGTGATCCCGCTCGACGTCCTCCCCGCCGGCACGGGCCGCCTTGGGCTGACTCGCCGGGTGCCGCTCTCGCCGATCGCGGCCATCACGCCGTTCAATTTTCCGGTGCTGCTCGCGGCTCACAAGATCGCGCCGGCGATCGCCTGCGGCGCGGCGCTCACCCTCAAGCCACCGCCGCAGGACCCACTGACCTCCCTGATGCTCGGGGAGCTCGTGGCCGCGTCGGGGTACCCTGCTGGCGGCGTCAACGTGGTCCCGTGCGAGCTGGAGGTGGCTCAAGGCCTGGTGCGCGACCAGCGCGTGCGCATGGTCAGCTTCACCGGGAGCGCCCGCGCCGGCTGGGCCATCCGCGCCGCGGCCGGAACCAAGCGCGTCGCCCTCGAGCTCGGCGGGAACGCCGGCGTCGTGGTGGAGCCGGACGCCGACCTCGAGCGGGCCGTCGAGCGGTGCACGGTGGGCGGCTACAGCTATGCCGGCCAGTCGTGCATCTCGGTCCAGCGCATCCTGGTCCACGAACGGGTGTACGACGCGTTTCTGGAGCGGTTCGTGACGCGGGTCGGCAGGCTCAAGCTCGGCGACCCGCTCGACCCGGCGACCGACGTGGGTCCGATGATCAGCGAGGAGTCGGCCCGGCGCGCCGAATCGTGGATCGCCGCGGCAGCCGCCGGCGGGGCACGCGTGCTGATCGGTGGAAAGCGCCGTGGGACCCTGCTCGAACCGACGGTGCTGACGGGCACGCGGCCCGACCAGCAGGTGAACTGCGAGGAGATCTTCGCCCCGGTCACCACCGTGACCGCGTACCGGGCCTTCGACGACGCGCTGGCGCGCGTCAACGACACGCCGTTCGGTCTCCAGGCGGGCGTCTTCACGCGGGACGTGGCGGCGCTCATGCGCGCGTGGGATCGGCTCGAGGTCGGCGGCGTGATGGGCAACGACGTGCCGAGCTTCCGCGTGGACCGGATGCCCTACGGCGGCGCCAAGGCCAGCGGCGTCGGCCGCGAGGGCGTCCGCTACGCGATCGAGGAGATTACCGAGCTCAGGCTGCTCACCCTGCACAGCGAGTGACGACGATGGCTTCCGACCGAAACAAGCCGTGGTGGATGCGCACCATCGTGACGATCGGCTTCGAGCACATGGCGCACCGCCCGCCCCTGCCCAAGCGCTGGGCCATCTACTGCGCCCTCGCCTACCTCGTGCCGGTCGTGGCCCTCGAGACGCTGCCCGACGGCGCGGGGTTCTACAAGGAGATCTCCTGGCTCACCACGCTCGCGCCGGCCTTCATCCTGTCGCTGCACTTCGGGATGCTGGGCGCCGTGGCGGGTCTCCTCGCGGGCACGGTGCTCTACATCAGCGTCCAGCTCGTCCTGGAGCTCAATCTGATCCCCGTCAATCGCGAAGTCCTGCTGCCGATCTACGTCTCCTACGGCGCTCTGGCGATCGCGGTGGGCTGGCTGTCGCAGCAGCTCCACGACTACTACCACCGCCTGATCAAGGCCGAGCGATTGGCGGCGATCGGAGAGGTCGCGGTGACGATCCGCCACGAGGTCAACAACGCGCTGGCGGCCATCATCGGAGAGGCCGGGTTGCTCAAGCACACGGCGGCGGCGCTCTCAGGCGAGGACCGCGCCGGCGTCGAGACGATCCTGGAGATGGCGAACCGAATCGCGGCGGACCTCAAGAAACTCACCGCGCTCACGGAGGCGCCGACGACCAGCTACCACGGCGCGACCAAGATGGTGGACTTGGGGGCTCTGCCACCCGCTTTCGGTGAGGCGGGGGCCGGCTAACGCAGAGTGGCGCCGGCAGGCTCCGGCTTCTGCGCGGCCGGCGTCAGTGCATCACGGCGTGAACGATGAGGTAGGCGACGGCGGCGATCACCGCCGAGAGCGGGATCGTGAGGATCCACGCCCAGACGATGCGGCCCGCCACGCCCCACCGCACGGAGCTGATGCGCTGGGTCGCCCCGACGCCGCTGATCGCGCCAGTGATGGTGTGCGTCGTGGAGACGGGGATCCCGAAGTGGGACGCGATGAACAGCGACATCGCGCCCGCCGATTCCGCGCAAAACCCGCCGTAGGGCTTCAGCTTCGTGATGCGCTGGCCCATCGTCTTCACGATCCGCCACCCACCGGCCAGCGTGCCCAGCGCGATCGCCGCGTGGGCCCACAGGATGACCCACATCGGGATGTGGTCCACCGACGTGACGTGCAGGAACCGCAGCGGGAAATCGGCGAACAGCACCTGCGCCGAGAAGAGCAGGCCGACCACGATGCCCATCGTCTTCTGGGCGTCGTTGGTGCCGTGGCCGAGGCTGTACGCCGCCGCCGAGACGAGCTGCAATCTTCGGAACCAGGTGTCCACCTGGCGCGGGTGCGCGCGCCGGAACGTCCATCCCACCGCGACCATCATGAGCAACCCGAACGCGAAGCCGACCAGCGGCGAGAGGAAGATGAACGCGATCGGCTTGATCCAGCCGCCCGGAATGAGGGCCCCGATGCCGGCCTTCGCGATCGCCGCCCCCGCGTACCCGCCCATCAGCGCGTGCGAGGAGGAGGACGGGATGCCGTAGTACCACGTGATCAGGTCCCAGGCGATCGCGCCCGCCAGGCCCGCGAGGATCACCTGCGGGTCGATGAACTCGACGTGGATGAGCCCCTTGCCCATCGTCTTCGCCACTGCGGTCCCGAAGCCGAACGCGGCCACGAAGTTGAAGAAGGCCGCCCACACCACCGCAGCGAACGGCGGCAGGACGCGCGTCGAGACGACGGTGGCGATGGAGTTCGCCGAGTCGTGGAAACCGTTGATGAAGTCGAAGACGAACGCGACCAGAACGATCGCGAGGACGAAGACGACGGCGCCGTCCACTAGCCGTGCTTGATCGTGATGCTCTCGAGCACGTTGGCCACGTCTTCCGCCTGGTCCACGCAGCGCTCGAGGTTATCGTAGATCTCCTTCCACTTGATGAGCTCGCGGGCGTTCTGTTCGGTGTCGAAGAGGCGGCCAAGGGCGGTGTGGTAGATGGCGTCGGCCTCCTCCTCAAGCCGCTTCGCCTCGATGCAGGCTTCCATCACGCCGTCCCGCCGCTTGAGCTGCTCGACGCCGCGCGTCAGTGAGCCGACGGCGCGCTCGATCACCCCGGTCAGCTGCTTGACGCCGTCGGGGGCCGGGCCGACGCGGAAGATCTGCGCCCGGCGCGCCACCCCGTCGATGACGTCGATGACGTCGTCGAGGTCGGAGGCGAGCCGATAGATGTCCTCGCGGTCGATCGGCGTGATGAAGGTGCGGTCGAGCCGGTTCACCACCTCGTGTGTGAACTGGTCACACTCGTGCTCGAGCCGCTCGATCTGCTCGGCGTGGTAGGCTGCGCGGTCCGGCTCGGCAAACACGCCGACCAGGTGCCCGGCGGCTTCATGACTGCGGTGCGCAACCTCGACGAAGAGCTCGAAGAACTCCTCGTCGCGCGGCAGCAGGCTGAACGGCACGGATTGTCCTGTGCGAGGGGCCCGCCAAACTTAGTGGCGCCCCGGAGCCTCGGCCACCGGGGCGTGGCTCCGACCCGGCTGCCCTCCCTTGTGCCGCCCCGCCGGCGACGTATATTGACGTCGTACCGAAGAAACACCGAAGCAAGCTGGGCGGCACACATGGAACGTGTTATCAGCATTGAGATTCCACAGAAGGGGGCTATGTGCCCCGACTGCGGCTCTCGAGTGGTCAGCGCCTCCGGGTGCAGCTACTGCCCGAGGTGCGGGTGGGGAAGATGCGGGTAAGGGAGGGCGCTCACGCCGTCAGGTGGCCCGAGGCGGCGGAGAGCAAGATCGTCTCACCGACCACCGGGCCCGGTTGGACGGTGCTCGATGAGCGGCGACGCGGCACCCGCTTCGTCCGGTTGCCGATCAAGTCCATCCTGAACTCGCCCCAGCAGACGGGCATGGGGTTCTGGTCGCTGAACCCGTACGTCGGCTGCGAGTTCGGCTGCACCTACTGCTACGCCCGCTACGCGCACCGCTACGTCGTCGAGCGCGCCCGCGGCCGAGGCGAGCTCGGCGCCGCCGAGTGGTCCGACGACGCGTTTGAACGACAAGTGTTCGTCAAGAGCGAAGCGCCGGACGTCGTGGCGCTCACTCTCAACCCCGCACGCGTGGGCGACCACGCGATCGTGATCGGCACGGCGACCGATCCCTACCAGCCCGCCGAGCGGCGGTTCAAGATCACGCGGCGGATCCTGGAGCGGCTGGCGCAGTTCCACGGGCTCAAGGTCGGCCTCATCACCAAGTCGCCGCTCGTCGCGCGCGACGTGGACGTGCTCCGGCGCCTCGCCGAGCGCGGCCGCCTCACCGTGATCATCTCGCTCATCGCCGTGGATGCGCTGCTCGTCCGCAAGCTCGAAGTCCGCACGCCGATGCCGGCGGTACGCCTCAAGGCGCTGGAGCAGCTCGTGCGGGCGGGTCTCCATGCCGGCGTGATGCTCGCGCCGGTGCTGCCGGGAATCACCGACGACGTCGGGCACCTTGGGGCGCTGATGCGTGCGGCGAAGGACGCCGGCGCTGCGTTCGTACGCCCCGAGCCACTCCGGCTCTACCCGCCGATCAGGGCGCGTTTCCTGCCGGTGATCGCGCGGGAGTTCCCGGCGCTGCTGCCCAAGTACGAGCGGGCGTTCGACGCGGCCGGATTCATCGCCCCGGCGTACGCCGCTGCGCTCGAGCGGCGGGTGGCGCGTCTGCAACGCGAGCTCGGCTTCCCAGTAGGCGACGCCCGCACCAACCGACGCACGAAGGGCACGCAGGAGGCAGTCCAGTGGGAGATACCGCTGTAGCCCGCGTCCTGGTCTGAGGTCCTCGGCTACGGACGGACCACTCACGCCTCGGGCGGAGGCGGTGTCCGCACAATCTCGCTGAGTGTCGCCCAGAGGTCGCTCAGCTCGAAGGGCTTGGCGAAAAAGCGGACCGCGGGGTCCGTCACGAGGGACGGGGGAGGCGGCAGGGCGCTGCAGAACAGGAACCGCCGCCGGAGGTACGGGTGCAACGCCACGGCGCGGTCGTAGAAGGCGGTCCCGTCGAGCTTCGGCATATGGACGTCGCTCACCACGGCGTCGAAATGGTCGCGCGCCAGCTTCTCGAGGCCCTCCGCGCCGTCCGCCGCCCCCTCGACGTCGCAGCCTTTCCACCGGAGGAACCTGCCGAGGGCGGCGCCGAGCAGCGGGTAGTCCTCCACGACGAGGACGCGCGGGCGGGCGGGGACGCTGTCGGGAAGGTCGGTCACGGTGCGCGCGTATCGGTGTAACTGCACGAACTGCACGCCCAACTTACCCTCGGCCGTCGCGCCCGGTCAACTCGGCGCGCTCAGGAGCGGTGGTGCGGCGTCTTGTAGTAGTCGGCCAGCTCCCGCACCCAGCGGGGCGGCGGGAGGCGGCGGGCCTCGTACGCGTTGAGGAGGAAGCGCACGGTGTGCTGGCCGAGGGCGGCGGTCTGGGCGGGGGCGAGCTCGGTGCCGAGCTCGCCCAGGAGCTCGACGAGGCGTCCGACGCCGGGGCCGCGTTCCCGCGTGCGGCGGCTCGCCAGCCAGCGTTCCATTTTGGCGCGCGTGGCGGTGCGCGGCTCGGCGCCGTTCAGGAAGTTGCGGAGCGCGTTCGGGCTGAGCCCGATCTCGCGCGCCGCCTGACGCAGCGAGATGATGGCGACGTGCCGCGCCATAGCGTCCCGCAGGAGCTTTGCTGGCAGCGTCGGCGCGCGCGCGGCAGGAGCCCTCACGGGACCGCGCGGCCGCGTGCAGTTTGTGCAGTTACGCTGCGATTACACTCGCCAGGCTACGCGGGGTACGCACGGGACGCAAGACGGGGGGACGCGCCGCCGTCGGAAAGGGACGCCCGGGTTGTCCGCCTCGTTCTCCCCGGCGCGAGGTTCGTAGATGACCTCTGAGAACCGATCTCCAGAGAAGCCCAAGGCCGCTTTTTTTGTCCCCTTGAGCTTCGGTGTTTCTTCGGGTATGATAAACCCTGAGGGGAATGGCTCATGAGCGCCCCGAGCTTGCAGCTTCTGCTCCCCGAGCGGCTCGAACGGCTCGTCCCCGCCGCCCGCCGCGGGCTCCCGTTCGGTGTGCCGGCGCTCGACGCCATGCTGCCCGGCGGCGTTCCGCGCGGACAGATCACCGCGCTCGATGCACCGCTGGGCAGCGGCGGCACCGCGCTCCTCCTCGCGCTCGCCGAGACGACGCTCCGCGCCGACGAGGGCGCGGCGATCGTGGACGCCGAGCGCTCCCTCGCGCCGCAGGCCGCCGCGCACCTCGCCGCCCTCGGCCCCTTCTGGGTCGTGCGGCCCAAGGCCAGACAGAGCGCGTGGTGGTGCGCGGACGTCCTCTTGAGGACCGGCGCGTTCGGCCTCGTGATCGTGGACCAGGCGCCGGCCCCCGCGCGCCAGGTCGCGATCCGGCTCCAGAGGACCGCGCGGGACAAGGACACGGCGCTGGTGATCAGAATGCGAACCCGGACGGCGGCCGGCGAGGAAGGGCCGGGGGATCGCCGCGGCGAGCACTCACGGGGCGCAGCCCGGCGAGCCCCCGGCCCGACGAGCGCAAGGCTGCCGTCCGGCGCGCCGTTCGCCGCGCTGGTGCTCGCCGTGCGACCGCTCGCCGGCGGGCCCGGCTTCATCCCCGGGCTCGCCGGCCGCGGCGGCGCCTGGCCGGCGCCGCGCACCCTGCACGTCATGATCGAGAAAGGCGGCGCCCCGCGCGCCGCGGAGGTTCCCGTTGGCTTTTCCCTGCCGCATCGCCTGCGTCCGCATTGGGCGGTTCGCGATCGGCGCGCTTACGGGCGGAACGGCGCAGCGGCCCGGCAGCGGTAGGGACGCGGCGGACACGACGACACGGGCGTACCGACGCAAGAGCCCCGTGCGCTCCGCTCGCCCGCCCCACCCGACCGTCCTCTACACCGAGTCCCGCGGCAAGCCGCACATCGTCGCCACCAGCACCGCGGCCGAGCGCCGCGGCGTGACCTGCGGCATGGCGCTCGCCGAAGCCAAAGCGCTCGCGAGCGATCTGGTCGCGCTCCCGTGGGACGACGAGACCGTCGCGCGCGCCGCCCTCGAGGTCACGACCGCCCTCCTCGCCGCGAGCCCGCGCGCGGCATGGGAGCGCAGAGCGGACGCGCAGGGCGTCTGGTGGGTGGACGCCGCCGGCCTCGGCAGCGAGACGGAGCTCGCCCGGAAGCTCGCCGCGATCGCGCACGAACCCGGCTACGGCTCGGCGCGCGTCGGCATCGCCGACTCGGCGATCGCCGCCTACGCCGCGACGCAGGGCGGCGGCCGGCGAGGAAGGGCCGGGGGATCACCGCGGCGAGCACTCACGGGGCGTAGCCCGGCGAGCCCCCGGCCCGACGAGCGCAAGGCCGCCGCCATCGTCGTTCCCGCCGGCACCGACGCCGCTTTTCTCGCGCCGTTCCCCCTCGCGTTGCTCGATCTCGACGACGACCTCGCCGACACCCTCGCGGCCCTCGGCCTCCGGACCCTCGGCCAGCTCGCCGCGCTCGAACCCGACGAGGTCGAGGCGCGCTTCGGCCCCGAGGGGCTGGCCACGCACCGCCTCGCCCGCGGCCTCGACCCGCGCGGGCCCACCACGCCGCGCGACGACGCCCTCCCCCTGATCGAGGTCGAGCTCGGCAGCCCCGTCGCCACGACCGAGCCGCTCCTTTTCGTCTTGAAGGGCGCGCTCGCGTCCCTGGGCGACGCGCTCCGCGGAAGGGGGCTCGCCGTGCGCGAGCTCGCGCTCGCGCTCCACCTCGACGACGGTTCGATCGCCGAGCGCTCAGTGCGGCCGGCGCGACCGACCTCGCACGCCGACGCGCTCATGGGCCACTGCCGCGCCGCGCTCGAGAACTGGCGCCTGCCCGAGCCCGTGACCGGCCTCGCCCTCCGCGCCGCCGTCACGGCACCGGCTTCGGGCGAGCAAGGCGACCTCTTCACGCCCCGCTGGGCCGACCCCGCGGCGCTCGCCGCGGCGTTCGACCGGATCCGCGGCAGCGAGGGCGACGACGCGGTCGCCGTGCCCCAGCTTCGTGACGGGCATTTGCCGGAAGACGGTGGGGGATGGCAGGCGGTCTTGCGCCCGGCGGCCGGCGAGGACGAGCCGGGGGCTCGCCGAGGCGAGCACTTACGGGGCGCAGCCCGGCGGGCCTCCGGCCGTCCGAGCGCAAGGCCGCCGAGCGCCGCCGAGCGCAAGGCCGCCGCCGCACTACGCCTTCTGCAGGTGCCCGCGCCGATCCGCGTCCGCCTCGGCCGCTCCGGCCTCGAGGCGTTCCGCTACCAGGGCGTCTGGCACGACGTCACGGGCTGGAGCGGGCCGGAGCGGCTCGCGCCGAAATGGTGGGACAGTGCCGCCGACCTCGCGCCGCGCGACTACTACTCGGCGCGCACGACCGACGGCGCGCTGTGGCTGCTCTTCAGAGACGCCGTGTCACGGCGGTGGTGCGTGGGGGGATGGTGGGACTGACATGAGCTACGTCGAGCTCCACTGCCACTCCGGCTTCTCGCTCCTCGACGGCGCCTCCAATCCCGAAACGCTGATCGAGCGCGCCGCGGCGATCGGCCTGACGGCGATCGCGCTCACCGACCACGACGACCTCGGCGGCGCCGTGCGCTGGGCCGAAGCGGGCAGGGAGCACGGCGTCGAGGCGATCATCGGGCTTGAGCTGACGATCGGCGATCCGGGGCGGCCGGCGAGGACGAGCCGGGGGCTCGCCGAGGCGAGCACTTACGGGGCGCAGCCCGGCAGGCCTCCGGCCGTCCGAGCGCAAGGCCGCCGAGCGCCGACGAGCGCAAGGCCGCCGAGCGCCGACGAGCGCAAGGCCGCCGTCGCACCCTCGCACCTCACCCTCCTCGCCATGTCCGACGCCGGGTACCGGAACCTGTCTCGCCTCATCACCCTCGCGCGGAGCGGAGACCGCGGCGCACCGGCCGTCTCCTGGGGCGACGTCGAACGCCATGCCGACGGCCTCTTCTGCCTCACCGGCTGCCCCTTCGGCGAGATTCCGCAGTGCCTCGCGCGGGACGACGAGGCCGGCGCGCGCGAGCGCCTCGGTTGGCTGGCCGAGGTCTTCACGGGCAACGTCGCCGTCGAGTGCTGGGACCATGCGCTCGCCGCCGAGCGCGCCCTCGTGCCGAAGCTCATCGGGCTGGCCGGCTCGCTGGACCTCCCCTGGCTCGTCACCAACGACGTCCACTACGCGACCCGACGCGGGCGGCTCGTGCACGACGTTCTCACCTGCCTCCGCCACGCGGCGACGCTCGACACGGCGGGGACGCTCCTGCGGCCCAACGGCGAGTGGTATCTCAAGCGCCCGGAGAAGGTCGCTTATCACTGGCGGCACTACCCGGAAGCGATCGCCGCCACCCGCGACGTCGCCGCGCGGTGCGCCTTCCGGATGGGCCACCTGGCGCCCGCGCTGCCGTCCTTCCCCACGCCTCCGGGCGTCACGGCCGACCGGTACCTCGCATCGCTCGTCGTGGCCGGCGCCCGGGAGCGCTACCCCAACCTCACCGCGCGCCACAAGGCACAAATCCGCCACGAGCTCGACGTCATCAGGCGGCTCGGCCTCGCCGGCTATTTCCTCATCGTCTGGGACATCGTGCGCGAGGCCAACCGTCTCGGCGTGCTCGCACAGGGACGCGGCTCCGCCGCCAACTCCGCCGTCTGCTACTGTCTCGGCATCACCGCGGTGGACCCGATCGGGATGGAGTTGCTCTTCGAGCGCTTCCTCTCCGAGGACCGTCGTGAGGCGCCGGACATCGACATCGACTTCGCGCACCGGGACCGCGAACAGGTCATCCAATACGTCTACCGGCGCTACGGACGGGACCATGCCGCGATGGTCTGCGAAGCGATCACGTACCGCGGCCGCGCCGCCGTGCGGGATGCGGCGCGCGTCCTCGGCTTCTCCGTGCCGCAGGCCGGGAAGCTCGCCGACGAAGCCGACCGCGACGGCGCGCGGGAAACCGGCGAGAGCCTCCTCGAGGGCGGCGCCAAGGCGGCGGGCCTCGACCCCGACGACCACCGCGTCCGGACGCTCGCCGAAGTGGTGCGCGACCTCCACCAGCTCCCCCGTCACCGATCGATCCACGTGGGCGGCTTCGTGCTCTCCCGCGAGCCGCTCGCCGACGTCGTGCCCATCGAGCCGGCCGCCATGCCGGAGCGCACCGTGATCCAGTGGGACAAGGACGACCTCGATCCGGTCCGGCTCGTCAAGATCGATCTCCTCGGCCTCGGCATGCTCACGCTGATCCAGGACGCCGTCGCGCTCATCCGCGCCCACCGCGGCGTCACGATCGATCTCGCGAAGCTCCCCATGGACGATGCGGCGGTCTACGACATGCTCTGCCGCGCCGACACCATCGGCGTCTTCCAGGTCGAGTCCCGCGCGCAGATGAACACCCTGCCCCGCCTCGCGCCCCGGAGCTTCTACGACCTCGTCGTGGAAGTTGCGCTCATCCGCCCCGGCCCGATCCAGGGCGAGATGGTACACCCCTACCTGAGGCGGCGCGCGGGCGAGGAGCCGATCATCTACCCGCACCCCTCGCTCGAGCCGATCCTCGAGCGCACCCTCGGCGTGCCCCTCTTTCAGGAGCAGGGGATGCAGGTGGCCATCGCGGCGGCCGGCTTCACGCCCGGCGAAGCCGACGAACTGCGCCGCGCCATGGGCCACAAACGCTCCCACGAGCGGATGGCGAAGATCTGCGCCAAGCTGATCGAGGGAATGGCACGGAACGGGATCGCGCCCGACGTCGCGCGCCGGATCTTCAACCAGATCGCCGCGTTCGCCGACTACGGCTTCCCCGAGAGCCACGCGGCGAGCTTCGCGCTCCTCGTCTACGCCTCGGCCTACCTCAAGCTCTACTATCCGACGGAGTTCACCGGCGCGCTCCTCAACGCACAACCGATGGGCTTCTACTCGCCGGGCACCATCGTCGAGGACGCGAAGCGGCACGGGGTCCAGGTCCGCAGCGTGGACGTAATGCGGAGTGATTGGGACTGCACGGTGGAAGAAGACGACGGCGACATCCGCGTGACGAGGGGCGGGTCCTGCGCAGTTCGGTGGGGTGGCGACGGCGGCCGGCGAGGAGGCGACGGGGCAGCGCCGCAGCGAGCACTGTCGGGGCGCAGCAAGGCGCTGCCCCGTCCCGACGAGCGCAAGGCCGCCGGCGCCCTCCGCATCGGCCTGCGCTACGTGCGAGGTCTCGGCGCCAAGGCGCGCGAGCGACTCGAGCCGCTCCTCGCCGGCGGCCGCCCCGCCTCGCTCGAAGCCTGGGTGCGCGAGAGCGGCCTCAACGTCGCGCAACTTCGCGCGCTGGCCGAGGCCGGAGCCTTCGATGCGCTCTGGCCCAACCGCCGCTCCGCGCTCTGGGAGCTGCTCAAGCACGCCCGCGGCGCCGCCGGCCCCCTCACGCCCGTGGCGCGCGATCGGCGCCTCGCCCCGGTGCCGCCCCTCGCGCCGACCGAACTGACCGAGGCGGACTACCGCGTGACCGGACTCTCCCCCGCCGGCCACCCGATGCGGCATCTGCGCGCCGTCGTAGAGGCCCGAGGCGCACTCCCCGCCGCCGCCCTCGCGCGCCGGCGGGACGGCGACTGGGTGACGGTGGCGGGGATCGTCATCTGCCGCCAGCGACCCGGCACCGCCAAGGGATTCTGCTTCGTCACGCTCGAGGACGAGACGGGCCTGGCCAACGTCGTCGTGGCACCGAAGCTCTTCGAGGCGAACAAGCGGCTGATCGTACGATCGCCGCTCCTGATGGTGCGCGGTGTGCTTGAGGAAGAACAGGGCGTCCTGAACATCCGGGGCCGACGCTTCGCGGCGCTGGATCCCCGCGCGGGCGCCGCCTTCGTCACGTCACACGACTTTCGCTGACGGCCGACGACTACCCGATCGCCGCCACCACCTCGATCCCCCGCGTCGCAAAGATCCGATCGATCACCCCGCCGACCTTGCTGTTCGGGGTGGACGCCCCGGCGGTGACCCCCACCGTCACACGCCCCTCGGGCAGCCAGTCCTTCGCCTCGACCACCTCATGCGCACCCACCGGCTTGTGCCGGATCACACACGCCTCCGGCAGAATGCACACCGCGTCCTCGATGTGGAACGTCGGCACCCGCTCCGCGCACAGCGCCGCGAGATGGTTGGTGTTGCTCGAGTTGTACCCTCCGATGACGACCGCCACGTCCACCCCGCCGTCGAGCAACTTCAGCACCGCGTCCTGGCGATCCTGCGTCGCCGAGCAGATCGTGTCGAAGCTCCGGAATCGCTCGGCGACGCCCGCATCGCCGTAACGCGCCGCCACCGCCCTGCGCACCTCCGCCGCGATGGCGAGCGACTCGCTCGACAGCATGGTGGTCTGATTCGCGACGCCGACGCGCGCCAGGTCGCGCTCGGGATCGAACTCCGGCGACGCCGCCACCCGGAAGCGCTCGCGCAGGTCGGCCCCGCTGCCGCCCCGTTCGATGAAGTCGCACACGAGCCGAGTCTCCCCCATGTCGCGCACGACCAGATACCGGCCACCAGGGTGCTTGGTCACCTGCGACGCCGTCGCCCGCGTCTCCTCATGCGCGTACTTGCCGTGAATCAACGCGGTGAAGCCGTCCCGGGCGTAACTTTCCACACGCTTCCAGACGTTGAGCACCGACCCGCAGGTGGTATCCACGAGCACGCAGCCGAGCGCCCGGAGTCGGTCGAAGTCCTCCCGCGTCACCCCGAACGCGGGCAGGATAACCACGTCGTCTCCGGCCAGCACGGCGAAATCGAACTCGCCTCCGGCGCTCCGCCGGATGATGGCGATCCCCATGCCGACGAGCCGGGTGTTCACGTGCGGGTTGTGAATGATCTCGCCGACGACGAAGATGCGGCGGTCGGGGAACTTGGCGCGTGTCTCGTACGCGTACTCCACCGCCCGATCCACGCCGTAGCAGAAGCCGAATTCCCGGGCCAAGCGAACCGTCAGGTCGTCCGCACTCAGCGCGTACCCGCGGACGCGAATCTCGTCCACGAGAGCGCTGTGGTAGTCATCCGTCAGCGCGCCCTGGATCTCGTTCTTGAGACCGAATCCCTTGCGGAAGTAGGTCTGCTCCATCGGAGAGGAATGTAGCCCGATCGGGGGGCGTTGTTTAGACGCGCCTCCGCGCGCCGGCTCGCTGCCGCGCCAGCAGTTCGCGCGCCGCGATCAGCACGGATTCCGGCGTGATGTCCCGCGCGTCCCTGGCCCAGACGGCGCGGTGGCGATCCCCCAATGGCCCCCAGCCCTGCACGAATCGGTCCTTGCCGACCGTCACCGTGGGGGTGCCG
>JACQVG010000224.1 GCA_016209905.1 Gemmatimonadota bacterium
AGGTCGGTTTCGTGACGTTTTCGGCCCCAAGCCCGCCGGGAAGATCGCGCGGGATGTCTAGGTTTTCCAGCAACTTGCCGGACTTGAGGCTCTCAACTGGCCAGCCTGATAAGCGTGAGGTCGCTAGTTCAACTCTACCCGGGCCCATTGGTCGCAACGTGTTGCCCCGCTTTCAGCTGGAGCGCTGAGCGGGGCTTTCGTTTCGGCGCTGGCGAACGCTGGTGCCAATTCCTGGTGCCAGTTCGTTTCCCCGTTCGAGCCTTGACCGATCCTGGCTCCGGTGCTTGCTATAGCCGATGCCGATTCTCCGGGACTTCGAGGGAAGAGCCGTCCGGCTCACCGACGAGCGCCTTCGTGATCACCGCCTACCTGACCGACCAGGTGAAGAAGGGGAAGCAGATGTGGCCAACCGAACCGTGAAGATCTGGTACGATCAGGAGGGTGACTTCCTGGAAGTCATCTTCGACCAGAAGCCGGGGTTCTTCCGCGAAACCGCTTCCGACGAGGTCATGGAGAAGGTGGACCAGGAGGGCAATATCCTTGGCTTCTCCGTTCTCAAGGTCTCTGCGCTCAGAAAGGCGCCGCTCGAAGTAGCACTCTGAGCTAATCAGGACCCTCGACCGAGCGCAGCGTACCCCGGCTCTCCAGAGCGAGGCGCATGGCTAGGGGATCGGGCTGCTGGTAGCACTTCAAGATCGTGTTGTGATCCTTCCAGCCTCCCAGCGCGCAGAGGTCTTTCAGACTGGCCCCCTTGAGCTCCGTCGCGAACTTCCGGCGGAGTGAGTGCCATCCCCGGCCCTGCACGCGGCTGATCCCGGCCGCCTTTTCCGTGCGCTCCCACCAATCACGAGCCAAGTGGCGCGAAATGGGCTGACCCGGGTTTCCCGGAGCGGGGAACACCCACGTGTCATCAGTGCCGATTGTCGCCCGCCTGCGGCGTTCCTTCAGCAACGCGGTCCGCGCCGCTTCGACCATGGGTGTCACGTGTTCGTGACCGATCTTGTCCTGGTCACCGCGCCAGCGAATCGTGTTCGCCTGGAAGTCGATGTCTGACCAGCGAAGCAGGCGGATCGAATTGATTCGATGCACTGTGGCGTTGGAAACGACCAGCAAGGTCTGCATCATCGGGCTGACGCTGGACGCAGCACCGAGGAGCTTCTCGAATTCGTCGTGCGTGAGTATCGGTCGGCGCGGGTTCTCTTCGTGCGGTACCATGAAGCCTTTGAAGGGGTTTTCTGCGAGGAGCCGCTTCCCGGCTGGGTCGCGTACGAGCGTGGCCCAGTTGAGCACGGCGAGCAACAGCCGCAAGTCCTGCTCCACGCCGCGGCTCTTCACTGACCGGGGTGCTTTCACGCCGGCGGGCCTGACTCTTCCTGCCTGCCGATCGCGGATGAATCCGTCCCAATCGCGCCGGTCTAGGTTGGCCACAGGCCGGTGCGCCCCGAAAAAGCGGCGCATCATCTCCAGGGCCCGCCCGTCATGCTTCCGAGTGCTGGCGCCCTTGGTGGGCGTCACATGTTCTTCATAGCTGTCAAAGAGCAGGCCCACGGTCAGCGTGGGGGCCTCGGAGCGCCCGTTGACCCGGAGCGCCGCCGCCAGCTCTTCAGCCTTCCGTTTGGCCGTCGCACGATCCACGCAACCGAGGGAAAAGCGCTTGCGCGTCGCCGTGCCGGTGACAGGATCGTGGACGAACGTATCGAGGAAAATCCCGCGGGAGCCGCGATCGTACGCGCGGACCCGGTTCTTTCCCTTCTCGCCCGTGGTCCAAGACCAGGCGCGAGGTTTACGCGGGGTTGCCATTGTGCCTCCGTCTTGGGGCAGTGATGGCGTTCCCCACGATCTGCGTCTTGAGCCTTGAGACGGCTCGTGCCGGCGTCAAGGCCGGAGCCGCGCGGCCGGGCTTCTTCGGCAGCTCGTCGAACCGGACGAGCGGGGCGTGCGGCCTTCCGTAGTCGGCGAGCCTGCCAGCCCGGATCAGGACCCGCAGGTGGTCGGCCGTGTAGCCGCAGGCGCGCGACGCTTCCGACAGCTTCAGCAGGCGGCCGTGTTGCTGGCGCTCGACGGCGTCCAGGTCGGCGAGGATCTCGTCAATCAGCCGGTCGCCCTGGACCAGCGCACCGAGACGCGCGAGTTCTGCGCGCCGCCCCAGCAAGCGAGCGCGCAAGAACTCGCGCGCGTCTCGATCAGGGATGTCGACCATCAGGCCGAACTTGCTTCGTTGCCGTATCGCTCCAGCAATATATCGCCAGCGATATACACTGTCAAGGGCTAGCGATATACGGCCGGGGCGATATCTTGTTGCTATCCTACCACTGGATAGATCATGGCTATCCGGGTTCGACTGCGGGAACTGCTCCAGGAGCGACGGATGGCGCAGACCGAGCTCCAGGCGCAAAGCGGCCTCGGCTACTCAACCATCAACGCGTTGTACCACGGGAAGACCGAGCGGGTGGAGTTCGCCACGCTCGAGGCGCTCTGCGCGGTCCTGGGATGCGAGGTTGGCGAGGTGATCGAGTACGTCCCCGAGAAGAAGCGGGGGCGGTCCTGACAGCGAATCGGGCGCCTCAGATCATCGTGATCGCGGGCCCAAACGGGGCGGGGAAGACCTCGGCCGCCCCCGACCTGCTCAGGGATGCGGTCGGAGTACACTCGTTCGTCAACGTGGACGTGATTGCGGAGGGGCTTTCCGGATTCCGTCCCCAAGATGCCGCGTTCGAGGCGGGTCGGATCATGCTGGCCCGCGCCCGCGAACTGGCAGAACGGCGGGAGGACTTCGCACTGGAAAGCACGCTTTCTGGGCGCACGCTGCACACGTTCCTGAGGCGCCTCGCGGCCCAGGGGTACGAGCATCATATTTTCTATCTGTGGCTGCCGGCAGCGGATCTGGCGGTGACGCGCGTTCGCCTCCGGGTCGAGGCCGGCGGTCATGATGTACCTGAGTCGGTCATCCGCCGGCGGTTCCGGAGGAGCCTAAGGAATTTTGACCAGCTGTACCGGCCGAGTGCGACGACGTGGCGGCTCTATGACGGGGGTGCGACTGTGGGTCGGCCGCTCATCGCACATGGTGAAGGGCGACGGCAGCCGACCATCCTCGATCCCGGGCGCTGGGCGCTGGTACGTCGCAAGCTTGAAGGGGAGAAGCGATGATTGACCGCTCAAGTAAGGACGTCGCCGCGATTGTGCGAGACGGGACCGCTATTGATCGGGCGATCGAACGGGCGCGGCGTCGCGTAATGCGGCGGCACAGGCAACTCGGGATACCCCTCGCTATCTGGCATGAGGGACGTGTCGTGGAGGTCCCACCCGAAAGCATCGCGGCGTTGGAGCAGGAGGACCCGGGGGTGCGCGCTACCTGAGTGTCCCGAATCGCCTTGAAGTCCCAGAAGTTATCGGAATCTGGGCCCTGACCCCGGCCGCCTGATAAGCGTGAGGTCGGTGGTTCAACTCCACCCACGCCCATTGAGACTGCCCGCAACCGAAGGCCCTACGAGGTTGGGGCCGTATACCCTCCGGCCGGCGCGCCCTCGCTATCTCGCGTGCGACCGATTATGCTTGTGGCGGGGCAGCCGCGCACAGGGCGCGCGCTGTTCGACTGACTCCGGGCCTCCCTCTCGCGGTGGCCCGTTTTCCTTGGTCAGGCCCAGCGGGACGTACGGCACGACCGGACGGCGCCGGGACAACTATGGGGGGGGGTCGCAATGGGTACGACGGGTAAAGTAAAGTGGTTCAACGACGCGAAGGGTTTTGGATTCATCACGCCGGACGACGGCTCGAAGGATTGCTTCGTGCATCACACGGCGATCCAGGGCTCGGGCTTCAAGTCGCTCGCCGAAGGCGACCGCGTCGAGTTCGACGTGGTGCAGGGCCAGAAGGGTCCTGCCGCCGAGAACGTGACCAAGCTCGGCCAGTAACACCGATGGTCGGAGCCTTCACGTTCGAGCAGGACGGCCGGACCTACGTGTGTACCACCGAGGAACGAAAAACGCCGCCGGCAGGGACGTGGTGGTGGTTCACCGTGTCGGGCGACCCGCAGCGCTATGCGCCCTTCGAGGCCGTCGCGGGTGACACCCAGCGCTCGATCCGATCCCGCATCGTCGCGTACTACGAGCATCGCCTGTGGGTCCGCGCGCAGCCTGTCGTACCGCGCGAGCGTTTCGGCCGTCCGGGCAAGCCGACGGTGCCAGCGAAGCCGTGAGGTCGGTGGTTCAACTCCACCCAGGCCCGCTCATCGAAACGCGACGCCCCGCTTGGGGTTGCGACCTCGGGCGGGGCCATTTGATGCTGTGGCCGCCATCTCACGGCCGCGATGCGCTCCTAGCCGGCGTTCGGAGTACCTGCGCACCCCAGATGCAGGAACTCCGGCTGCAATCGGTCATGCGGACGGAGAACTGGCCTCGCCGCCCTCCACCACCTTGAGGACCCTGTCGTGCTGCCGGACACGACCGATGACCTGGATGGCCACCTCCTCGCCCGCCCTGGCGCGCTCGACCTTCTGGTGATTCACCTCCATGGAGGTGATCGTCTCCGTGAAGTCGGTCGTGTGGCCGAGAAAGCGGACCCTGTCGCCCGAGGCGAGCTCACCCTCGCTTACGCGGACCACGGCGACGCTCGGCCCGCCGAAATAGTGGGTCACGACGCCGATGGGTTGCTCGGTCATCGCAGCGCATCCTTGTTTGAGGCCCGGTGCGTGCAGTGGCGCGCGCGCTCGGCCACGCGCACCCTCACGCGAGCGCTCGGCCCGCCCACTCCGCAAGCGTGGTGGGGCGGACGCCGAATTCCTTGGCCACGGCGGGAATGTCCACGTCGTAGCCCACTCGGTCGAACCATTCGAGCATGATCGCGTAGTCCTCGCTCATCTTGCGGACCTCTTCGATCGGCACTCGCTCGAAGGCGATCGTCCTGCCGACGGCCTTGCCGAGGATCTGGGCCGTCGCTGGCATCGTCCGCTCGTCGCCGGCGATGTCTATCTCGCGCCCGTCAAGCTCGTGGTGCCGCTCGAAGGCCAGAAGCAAGTACTTGCCGATGTCCGCAACCGCAATCATCTGTAGCACCGTATCGGGCCGGATCCCTACCATGAGCTTCCCGCCGTCGATTGCCGGCTTGAACCACGGGGACAGGAAGTTCTCCATGAAAAAGACCGGGCGGACGATCGTGTGGGACGGAAAGCCGAGCGCGCGCACCGTTTCCTCGACCCGCCACTTGTTGTCGAAGTGGGGGATCCCTGTCCTGCGGTGGGCCGATCCGACGGAGCTGTAGACGAAGTGCTGGACTCCCTTCTGCCTGGCGATCTCTGCGATCCTCTTCCCCTGCACCTCCTCGCGCTCCACGCCGGCCTCCCAGGTGTTCTGGACGGCGAACGCGCCCCACACGCCCTCGAGCGCCAGCTCGAGCGACGGTGGATCGTCGAAGTCGGCCTGGACGATCGTCGCGCCGAGCCTCGCCAAGGCCTGGGCCGCTTCGCTCTCGGGCTTGCGCGTCAGCGCCTTCACCCTGTGGCCGCGGGCGAGGAGCTCGCGGGCCAGCGCGCCACCCTGCTTCCCGATTGCGCCTGTCACCAGAATGACGTCCTCGCCCGTTCTCATAGATGACTCCCGTGGATCGTTCAGGTGATCAGGCTGCTCGACCTGGAAATAGTTCGCTGAGTGCCAGGTGGATGCTTCGCTCGGCGCAGGCTGGCGTCAAGTGTGCGGGCAAAATGAGCCCGAGCCGCTTGCAGAGGAGCGGTCCGGTCAGCGGGACGCGCCTGAAGCGCCGTCGGCCAGCCAGCGCGCGAGCCACGCGTGCACCTCGCGGTAGAAGAAGCGACTGTCCTCGCCGTTCAGGATCCAGTGGTTCTCCGTAGGCCAGATGACGAGCTTGCTGGGCACACGCATCCGCTGGAGCGCGCTCCAGAACTCCAGCGCGTTGTTCATCGGCACCCGGAAGTCGCGCTCGCCGGCCGACACCAAGACCGGGGTGCGGAGGTTGGCGGCGCGCTGGAGCGGGCTCTGCGCGCGCCAGCGCGCGCCGTTCTCCCACGGCGGCGCGCCCATGTTGCGCTCACGACTGTAAATCACGTCGCTCGTCCCCCACTGGCTCTCGAGATCCCACAATCCCGCGTGGCTCACCAGGGCGCGGTAGCGCGTCGTGGTCGCGGCGAGCCAGTTGGTGAGGTGCCCGCCGTAGCTCGCCCCGCCCGCCACCAGGCGCGAACGGTCAATGAACGAAAAGCGGGTGATCGCGGAATCCACCGCCTCGTCCAGGTCGCGTCCCGGCCCTTCGAGCGGGTCGCCCTGGATGCCCTGCGCGAAGCGCTCACCGAAGCCGGTCGAGCCGATGTAGTTGGTGAGCAGGAGCACGTATCCCGGCGAGGCCAGGAGGTGGTAGTTCCACCTCAGGCTCCAGTTGTCGGTCCACTGGCTGTGGGGCCCGCCGTGGATCACCACGAACAGCGGGTACCGCCGGGTGGAGTCGAAGCCGGCCGGCACCACGAGCAGGTTGTGGATGCGCAGGCCGCGGCTAGAGGTGAACCAGAACTGCCGCACGGGCGCCAGGTCCAGCTGCGCCAGGCGCGCGGCGTTGAGGCGCGTCAGCGGTGTGATGCGGCCGGTCGCGGCGTCCCAGCGCACGAGCTCGGGCGGGCTACCGCCGGTCGCCCAAGTCGTCACGATGATTGTGGCGGCCGCCGTCCCGCCGATGCTCAGGTCGCCGAGCGCTCCCGACGTGAGCTGGCCCAGCTCGCGCGTCTCTCCGCCCGTCGCCGGAGCGCGGAACAGCTTCACGTGGCCCTGGTCCTCGGAGAGGAAGTACACGGTCCGGCCGTCGGGCGCGAAGTCGTACTCGCTCACCGAGCGGTCGGCGCCGCCGGCGACCGGCTGCGTGGCCCCGGGATTCGGCCAGGACCACATGACGAGGCGGTTGTTGTTGTACACCCGGTCGGTAGTGGGCTCCATGGTCGCGTACAGCGCGCGGCCGTCGGGGTGAAAGGATGGCGAGCCGTAGCTGTTGCTGTCGGCCGTCAGGCGCCGGGGCTCGCCGCCGGTCGCGGGGACCAGCCAGAGCGCCTGCACCACGTCCGCGAACGCCGCCTCGTTGCGATTGGCAGTGGCGGCGAAGACCACACCCGATCCGTCGGGCGTCCATGCAGCGGAGAGGTTCTCGGCGCTGTTGCCCAGCTGGCCGCCGAAGCCGGGGCGGGCGGCGAGCTCCGTGCCCGCCAAGAGGTCGCGCGCCCGCGCGCCCGGCTCGAGCGGCTGGACGAAGAGGCTCGGCCGCCGGTCGTCGAGCCAGCGGTCCCAGTGCCGGATGGGAAAGCCGTCGTAGACGCGGGCGTTGTACGTGCGCGCGCGCCGCTCGGCCGCGATGGCGCGATTCGCGGAGTCCGTCGCCGCGCCGCGGTACACGTCGCTCGTGAACAGGATGGCACGACCGTCGGGGCGCCACCTGGGCGCCCGCGCTCCGGTCGAGAGGTCGGTCACGCGCTGGGCCTCACCACCTTGGGCCACGTCGAGGACGTAGATCTGGGAGATGTCGTCCCCCTCGCGCCGCGCCGCGAAGGCGACCCTGCGACCGTCGGGGCTCCAGGCCACGCCGCTCTCCCTGGCTCGGGTGGCCGTGAGCCGCCGCGCGCCGGCGCTCCCGTCCGTCGGCACGATCCAGAGATCGCTGCTCTCCTCGCGCTCGTCGTAGGCGGGCTCGGTCACCGGGAACACCGCCCAGCGGCCGTCGGGGCTGAGCGCCGGCGCCCCCACGCGCCTCATCAGCCACACGTCCTCGTGCGTGATCGGGCGGCGACCCGTTTCCTGGGCCGCGCACAGCCCCAGCGGAAAGGCGACGGCGAGGGCCGCCAGGCGGAGGATGAGCTCGACCTTCATCGGCCGGACCTCGAGATGGGAAGTGAATCGCTTCATGCGGGACGGAGCGTTTGCGTCCACCGCCGGCGAATTCCGCTCGGCTCAAGGTAGCGCGCGAGGGCTCCTCAGGCGAGAGGGCGAGCGCTCGCTAAGCCGCGTCTCCTCCGATTCAGCGGGTCGCTTGAAACAGCGCGAGGCGCACGCCGGCGTCCAGCGCACTCGCCGGCGCGGGCGGCGCGCCCTGGGGCGGGACCCGCCAACGCAGTAGCTTTCGTCCCATGCTCGACCACTCCCCCGCCTGCGAGCGAGCGCGACCTTGATCGGCGCGTCGCCCCGCTCGCAGCCCGCTTCGGTCCGATGAGGCCCGGATATGCCTGACCGGGCGGCACGCCCCAGGCTCAAGAGCGCGTGGCGCGAGGCGCGGGAGCTGGTGTGGGCCCATCGGGCTCGGCTCGGCGTGGGCCTGGCGTTGATGTTCGTCAATCGGCTCACGGGACTGGTCCTACCGGCGTCCTCGAAGTTCCTGATCGACGAGGTCGTGGGCCAGAGGCGCACGGACCTCTTGCCCATCCTCGCGCTGGCAGCCGGCGCCGCGACGCTGGTCCAGGCGGTCACCGCCTTCAGCCTCTCCCAGGTCCTGGGGGTCGCGGCGCAGCGGGCGATCACCGAGATGCGCAAGACCGTCCAGGCGCGCGTGGCGCGGCTGCCCATCGCGTACTTCGACTCCACCAAGACCGGAGTGCTGATCTCGCGCATCATGACCGACGCGGAGGGCATCAGGAACCTCGTCGGCACCGGCCTGGTCCAGCTGACCGGCGGCCTCGTCACCGCCACGATCGCCCTCGGCGTGCTGTTCTACTTGAACTGGCGCCTCACCTCGGGGACGCTCCTGGTGCTGCTGCTGTTCGGCGGCGTCATGGCGTTCGCCTTCATGCGCCTGAGGCCGCTGTTCCGCGAGCGGGGCCGGATCAACGCGGAGGTGACCGGCCGGCTCGCCGAAACGCTGGGCGGAATCCGGATCGTCAAGGCGTACACGGCCGAGCGCCGGGAGCGGTTCGCGTTCGCGCAGGGGGCCCACCGCCTGTTCCGCAACGTGGCGCGGTCCATCACCGCCGTTTCGGGAATCGAGGCGGTGGCTACGGCCATCATCGGCGGAATCGGCATGCTGATGATCGTCGTGGGCGGCCGCGCGATTCTCTCGGGCACCATGACGCTGGGCGACTTCGTCATGTACATCTTCTTCACGGGGCTGGTGGCCGCGCCGCTCATCCAGATCGCGTCGATCGGGACGCAGATCAGCGAGGCCTTCGCCGGGCTGGATCGGATCCGCGAGATTCGCCAGATGGCCACGGAGGACGAGGAGGACGCGGCGCGCGTCCCCCTGCCCGCGCTGGTGGGCGACGTGGCGTTCGAGGACGTGAGCTTCGCCTACACGCCGGGCGTGCCGGTCCTCAAGCGCGTCGCCTTCCGCGCGCCCGCCGGCTCCACCACCGCGCTGGTGGGGTCGAGCGGCTCGGGGAAGAGCACCCTCATCGGCCTGGTCATGGCCTTCAACCGCCCGCAGTCGGGTCGGGTGACCGTGGACGGCGTGGACCTCGCGGCCGTGAGGCTGCGCGACTACCGCGGCCACCTGGGCGTCGTGCTCCAGGACAATTTCCTGTTCGACGGCACGATCGCGGAGAACATCGCGTTCGCCCG
>JACQVG010000022.1 GCA_016209905.1 Gemmatimonadota bacterium
GGGGGCGACCGTCGTCGCCTCGGTGCTCGACGGTTTCTCGTTCGTGCTGATCATTCCCTTCCTGCGGGCGGTCTTCGGCGAGGTGGCGCTGTTGCCCGCCGCGGGGCAGAACGGCGTCGAGCGCGTTCTGGAGTGGGCGATGGGCGACCTCATCCGGCAGGCGACCCCGGCGGCGGCGTTCCGGAACGTGGTCCTCGTCATCGTCGGCGCGGTCACGCTCAAGAACCTCCTGGCGTACGCGTCACGGCTCGGCAGCGTGACGGTGCAGGAGAGGGTCGTGCGCGACATGCGGACCACCCTTTACGCCCACCTGCAGGGGATGCGCCTGGACTATTTCCAGCGCACCCGCGGCGGCCAGTTGCTCACGCGCATGCTGGCCGACACCGAGCAGGCCAAGGGGATTCTCGGTGACCAGGCGGCGAACGTCGTGCAGGCGAGTTGCACGGTGGTCGTCTATCTGCTCATCCTGCTGGCGCTCTCCTGGCGGCTGTCGGCACTCGCCCTGGTGCTCGCACCGCTGCTCATCCTCACCCTTCGCCCGCTGGTGCGCCGGCTCAGGCGCGGTCTGCGCCGGACGCTGGACGACCGAGGCGAGCTGACCAGCCTGATGCAGGAGACCGTCGCCGGGGTGCGCTTGGTGAAGGCGTACGGCGCGGAGGGGTACGAACGCCGGCGCTTCGGCGAGGCCGCGGGCCTGTACGCGCGCGGCGTGATCCGCGTCCAGCGTCTCGCCCTTCTCTCGCAGCCGATCAGCGAGAGCTTCGGCGCGCTGGTGACCGTGGTGCTGCTGTGGGTGGGGGTCCGGCTCGCGACGGGCCCCACGGCGGAACTCCGGCCCGAGAGCTTCATCGCCTTCCTCTTCGTGGCGCTCCGGATTCTCACGCCGCTCAAGTTCCTGGCGAACTTCCCCGCCCAGTTCCAGCACGCGCTCGCCGCGGGCGGGCGGGTGCTCGAGGTCCTGGACGAGCCCCCCCTCGAGGCGAGGGCGGTGGGCCGGCAGACGGCGCGGGGGCTGGGCTCCTCCGTCGCCTTCCGCGACGTCTGGTTCAGCTACGACGGCGGGCCGTGGGTGCTCCGGGACGTCGCGTTCGAGGCCGGGAAGGGCGAGATCGTCGCGCTGGTCGGCGCCAGCGGTGCGGGCAAGAGCACGCTGGTGGACCTCCTGCCGCGGTTCTACGAGCCGACGCGGGGCGCGATCACCCTCGACGGGACGGACCTGCGCCAGTTCACGCTCCCGTCGCTCCGCGGGCTGATGGGGATCGTGAGTCAGGAGACGGTGCTCTTCAACGACACCGCCCGCGCCAACATCGCGTACGGGGCGGCGGAGCGATACGGCGACGCCGCGATCGAGGCGGCGGCGCGCGCGGCCAACGCGCACGAATTCCTGGCGGCGCTCCCCCACGGGTACGACACGGTCCTCGGCGAGCGGGGCACGCGGCTTTCCGGTGGGGAGCGGCAACGCATCGCCATCGCGCGGGCCCTGCTCCGGGACCCGCCGATCCTGATTCTCGACGAGGCCACCAGCGCGCTGGACACCGAGTCGGAGCGGCTGGTTCAGGAGGCCATAGACCGGCTGCTCGAGGGCCGCACCGTGTTCGTCATCGCGCACCGGTTCTCCACCGTCCAGCACGCGACGCAGATCCTGGTCCTCGACCGCGGCCGCATCGCCGAGCGCGGCCGGCACGCGGAGCTGCTCGCGGCGGGCGGGCTGTATCGGCGCCTCTACCGGCTGCAGTTCGGCACGGAGCTGCCCGTCCCCATCCCGTGAGCGCCGCGCGCCCCGGGGCCGCCCGGGTGTGCCCGCGGTGAGGCGGCGCAGCGACCTGGCCCTCTACGCGGCGCTGCGCGGGGCGCTGGCCCTGGTCCGGGCGGCGCCGGAGCCGGTCGCGCTCGGCGCGGCCGCGGCGCTGGGCCGGATCGCCCGCGACGTCCTCGGGCTGCGGCGGGCGGTCGCCGACCAGAACCTCGCCCTCGCCTTCCCGACGCTGCCGGCGCGCGAGCGCCGCGCGCTCGCGCGGCGCATGTACGCCCACTTCGGGCGCGTTGCGGCCGAGACGCTGCGCTTCAGCGCCGCGCGGGCCCGGCTGGCGCTGCCCCGGGTGCGTGCGGAGGCCGCCGTGCAGTTGCACCGGGCCCTGCTCGCGCGCGGCCGCGGCCTCATCGTGCTCACGGGCCACCTCGGCAACTGGGAGCTCGCCTCGGCGTGGCTCGCCTCGCTCGGGCAGCCCGTGGCGGCGGTCGTGAAGCCGCCGTCCAATCGCTGGCTGGCGCGCTACATCGATCAGGCGCGGCGTCGCATGGGCATCGAGCCCATCCCGATGCCGGAGGCGCGCGCCGGCGTGCTGGCGGCGCTGCGCGACAACAAGGTCGTGGCACTGGTCGCCGACCAGGGGCCGGTCCACGGGAGCACGTGGGCGCCGTTCTTCGGCCGGCCGACCAAGACCCCCGAGGGTCCCGGCCTCTTCGCCGCGCGCTCGGGGGCCCCCGTGCTCTTCGGCGCGATGGTGGCCGAGCCGGACGGCGGCTATCGCGTGGAAGCCGATCTGATCGAGGACGCGGCGCGCGGCGAAACGCGCGAAGTGATACAGCGAATCGCCGAGCGGTTCCGCGAGCGGCTCGAGGC
Organism: Gemmatimonadota bacterium; assembly: GCA_016209905.1. GTDB lineage: Bacteria > Gemmatimonadota > Gemmatimonadetes > Gemmatimonadales > JACORV01 > JACORV01. The sequence goes on from JACQVG010000022.1 coordinate 2,624, forward strand.
CGCCGTCAGGCGGGCACCCGACCAGTACCTGTGGACGCACCGCCTGTGGCGGCGCCGGCCTCCCCCGGGATGGGGTGCGCGGTGATTGCGTAGGTGGGGCAGTGGCGGATGAAGCCGCCGTCAATCGGCGACCACTCGGAGGGCCCGTCCGGCCCGACCGCCTTGCCGAACTGGTCCATTCGGAACGTCCCGGCCGGGGCGTTGCTTATGCAGGCGCCGCACCCGATGCACCGCTCGCGGATCACCCCGATCCGCACCAGCCGCCGCGGGAAGATGCCCCCCTCGGCGGTGCGCACCGCCTCCCCCGCCACCTCCAGCGCGGCCGCGGTGGCCCGGCGGCCCTCGTCAATCAGCTCCCGGGTGTGCTTGAACGAGAAGATCGGCACCTGCTCGACGCGCGGCTGGATGAGCAGCATCGGCGGCCGCGACCAGGAGCGGAGGTGCGACTCCATCGCCTGCTGGAAGACGATCTCGCTGGCGCGGGCGTACACCGCCGCGAACCCCGCCTCCTGCGTGTCGGCGCGCAGCACGCTGGACGCCCCGACGTCCACGGCGATCACGCCGTCCACCGCGCGGGAGGCCGCGAGCCGCACCGGGAGGTTGTCCACCAGCGCGCCGTCCACGAAGTGGCGGCCGCCGATGTCGCGCGGCGCGAAGAACCCCGGCAGCGCGCACGACGCGAATACCGCGTCGGCGACCCGTACGTCCTGCAGCCCGGGGAGCCCCCAGTAGACCTGCATCCCGCTGTTGATGTCCACCGAGGCCACGATGAGCCGGCGCGGGAGGTCGCGGAAGGTGACGTCGCCGATCAGCCCGCTGATGAGCGCGTCGAGAGGGTCGGAGCGGTACAGCCCCCTGGCGCGCATGCGCTGCAGCGCCATGTCGCGGTGCGCGATCGAGAAGATGTCCCGCCGGGTGAGGCTGAGCGCCGTCGCCTCGAGGTCGCGCAGCGCGAAACCGGCCGCCCAGGCGGCGCCGAGCAGCGCCCCCATGCTGGTGCCGACGATCTCGGCCGGGTCCCACCCGCGTTCTTCCAGGGCGCGCAGCGCTCCGACGTGCGCGAGCCCGCGCATCCCGCCGCCCCCGAGCACGAGGCCGAAGCGCCAGCGCGCGTTCACCGTCGCTTGCCGCGTCCGCGCATCGGGGGTTAACGTAGCGGCGGTCACCATGCCGGCGCCACCTCGCTCATGATGGACGTCGCGGTCGCACCCGAGGTCCGGGACACCGTTCGCGAACTGCGCGACAGCGAGTTTCCGTGGACGGCGGCGACGACCTACCTCAACAACGCGTCCATCGGCCCCATCCCGGAACGCACTCGTCTCGCGCTCGAGGCGTTCAACGCTCGACGCACCGCGCCGCACCTCCTTTCCGACCGCGACCTCTTCGCCGGCCTGGCGGCGGCGCGCGACGCGGCGGCGGGGCTGATCAACGCGTCCCCGGACGAGATTGCGCTGACTCCCAACACGTCCACCGGCCTCAAC
>JACQVG010000030.1 GCA_016209905.1 Gemmatimonadota bacterium
AGCCCCATCTTGGCACGATGCTCGTCGCCCTGACCGGCGCCACCGGCTTCGTCGGCCGCCATTTGCTCGATCGGCTCCTGCGCCGCGAGCACGAGGTTCGCGCCCTGGTCCGGCGGCCGGAGCGCGCCGGATGGCTGCGCGACCGAGGCGGGGTCGAGCTCGTCACCGGCGACCTTTCGGACCGGGCGGCGCTCAGGGCCCTCCTCGCAGGCGCCGGCGCGGTGGTGCACCTGGTGGGCATCATTGTCGAGGCCGGGCGTCAGACTTTCGAGCGCGCACATGTCGGAGGTACGCGCAACCTCGTGACCGCGGCGATGGAGGCCGCGGTTCCGCGGGTCGTCCACATGAGTGCCCTGGGCGCCCGGTCCGACCCGACCGCCACCGCGTATCATCGCTCCAAGGCGGCGGCGGAGGAGATCGTCCGAGCGAGCGGCCTGCCGCACGCGATCATGCGCCCGTCCCTCATCGCCGGACCGGGACATCCGGTGCTCAAGATGCTGGTGGACATGCTTCGACTGTCGCCTATCGTCCCGGTCATCGGCGACGGCCTGTACCTGCTGCAGCCGGTGGCGGTGGACGACGTCACGGAGGCGTTCGCGCTCGCGCTCGAGCGCGAAGACCTTCGCGGCACGTTCGACCTAGCAGGACAGGAGCGGTTGACCTACCACCAGCTGCTCGATCTGATCGAAGGGGCGCTCGGCGTGCGGCGCCCGCGGGTATCCGTGCCCACGAGCGTGGCGCGGTTCGCCGCCTACGCCGGCGCCGCGCTGCCCGATCTCGCGCCGATCACGCCGGATCAGCTCGCCATGCTGCTCGAGGGGAATACCACCGACGCCAACGCCATCGAGGCGCGCTTCGGCATCGTCCCGCGACCCTTTGCCGAAGTGGCCCGACAAATCTGCGAGCCGTACGCGCCCTCGGCGGCGGTGCGGCCGTGACCCGCGGCACTGGGCGCAGGGGCCGGACGACCGGGTCGCGACGCGGATGGTGTCTTGGGTACGTACTACGCCGTTCCCTTGCGGCGGCGGCAATATCGGGCGGCGCCGCGACAGGGGCGGCGGCCGGCGCCGCGGCGCAGGCCATCACGCCCGTGCCGCTGCGACGCGGCGAGGTGACGTTTTTCATACGGGCGACCATCGTCAACGACTTCACGGGGCGCGCGCCCGTCCGGCATGCGGAATTCTCGGGAACCGACCTCGGTGACGTGCGCGGAATCGTCGAGGTGCGCGTCGCCGACATGCGCACGGGAATCGGCCAGCGCGACCGCCATCTGCGCGAGGCGATGCAGGCCGACAGCTTTCCGAGCATCCGCTTCGAACTGGTGGGCGTCGAACCGGGACCCGGCGGCGGCGATACGATCCCGGTGACCTTCCAGGGTCAGCTCACGATTCACGGGGTCGCCAAGCCGGTGCGCGTGCCGGGTTCGCTCATCGTGCGGCCGGACGCCGTGGACGTCACCGCGACGATCGCCATCGACATGCGCGAGTTCGGCGTTCGCCCGCCGGTCCGGATGCTCGGCGCGCTGCGGGTCCATCCCGTGACCCAAGTCACGGCGACGCTGAGCTTCGGCGCGGCTCCGAGCCCGTAGGCGAGACCGGCGTTCGAGGTCGTCGGCAGCAGTCCGCTCAGCGCCGCTTCAGCCGGCCGGTCCTTGACACCGTCAGCGTTTCGGCGGCGGCGCCACGTGAGAAGATGATGCGGGTGTTCGAGGCCCCGAAGCCGATGCCGTGCGGACCGAAGGTGATGATGCGCCGAGAGGCTAAGAGGCGCGCGCTGCCCAGCGGCCGGGACAGGATCGTGTCCCAGGCCGTGCCGGCGCGGCGCCAGGAGACGGTGGCCGACTTCAGCGCCGGCTGGAGCTCGAGGCGGGCGAGCGAGCCCCGCGCAATCGCCAGCTGGCGGGTTGTCTCGTGGAGGGCCGCGTAGCGGTCGCTCCCTTCGTGCACCGCGGCACGGTCGAGCCAGCGGGCGAGCGGCGGCGTGACCACGGACGCCAGCACGCCGAGGATGACCGTGACGGTCAGCAGTTCCGGCAACGTGATACCTCGCCGCACGGCCCGACGATACCTGCGCGGCCGGCTCTAGCCCGTACCAACTCCGCTCCGCTAGGCGCGCGTTTACGCCCCGCGCCCGCCGCGTGTCACCCGGATCGCGGAACTACGGCCGCTCGATTTGCGACACTGTCTCGTCGCCGGTACGTTATTCCCGCACGCCATGGGCGATCCGCTGCTGACCCTCCGCGAGTACGCCAAGCTCGCGCCGTGGAACATTCGCGACCTCGCGACGCTGTCGGGCGGCATCCTCGACGCGTCGGGAGTGACGCCCATCAACGCTGCCGCACAGAGCCGACCCTCCGACCGCACCATCCGCTTCTACGTCACGCGCCGCCTGATGAGCGCGCCCGACGGGCGCGGCACCGCAGCGACCTACGGCTACCGCCACCTCCTTCAGCTGCTTGCCATCAAGCTGCGCCAGATGGAGGGCGCCACGCTGTCCGCGATCGCGCGCGAGCTCGCCGAGTCCCCGGGCGACGTGCTCGAGAAGCGGGTCGCGGCGACGCTGGGAGACTTCCCGGCCCCGGAGCAGCTCGACCTCGATCCGAGCGTCGCGCCACGCGGCCGCGTGGCCCGCGCAATCGCGCGCCGGTCGCACGTGGCCGGCGACGGGCCGGCCACCCCGCGAGCTCCGGTGGCGCCGCCACCGCCGCTCGACGAGGGCGGCTGGTACCGGATCGGCGTCGGCGATGGCGTCGAGGTCGCGGTGCGCGCCGACCACCCGGTGGCGCGGTCCGCAGCCGCTCGCCGGCTTCTGGCCGACGCCCTCGCGCGTGCGCTTCGGGAAACGCCCCAGGAGGGAGAGTCGTAGCACGGGATGCGACGCTGGCGCGCCCCGCTCCTCCTGTCGGCCGCCGTCCTCCTGGCCCAGCTCGCGCACCGCTCACCGCTGGTTGATGTCGTCTCGGGCGGGGCTCCCACCGACGTTGGTCTCGTTTACGCGCTGTGGCACATCGTCTTCGCACCCCTCACGCTGCTCGCCGACTGGCTGAACGGCGGCGGCCGCCACGACATCACCGGCTTCGTCGTCTGGGCCCTGCTGCTCTTCGCCCTCGCGCGGCTGGTGAGGCGAGGCGCCAAGGCGCCCAAGCGCCAAGGGGCGGGGTGGGAGCCCGCTGTGCGGGAGGCCGCCGCGTGGGCCCTGTTCGCGCTGGTGCTCAGCGGCTTCATCGCCTGGGCGGCGTTCCTCCCGCGGCCGATTCCGAGGCTGGAGACCCGGGACACCAACGCGCTCGTCTTCGACGTCCACTCGCACACGTCGCTCTCCCACGACGGCCGGCCCGGCTTCGGGGCGGCGGCGAACGCTGCCTGGCACGCCCGCGCGGGATTCGACGCCGCGTTCGTGACCGACCACAACCGCTTCGGGGTGGCGAGGCAGTGGCGGACCGAAGCGCCCTTCCGCGAGCCGCGCCTGCTCGACGGGGAGGAGCTGTCGCTCTCCGGCCTGCACCTCATTGTCCTCGGCAACACCCGAGAGATCGACAACCGCGGCTTCAACACATCGTGGGACTCCACCGGTGCGTTGATCCGTCGGCTCGCTTCAGACGCTGCGCCCGTTATCCCTTCAACGCCTTCTTTTCTTCAACGGCCTTTTCTCATCGCAAGCCTCCCCGAGTACTGGCGCAAGCATTGGGGCGCGGAGCTGGGCGACCTCGTCGGCTGGGGCGTCGAAGGCTTCGAGATCTGGACCACGGCGCCACGCGCCATGGACTTCCCGCCCGGGCGCCGCCGCGAGGTGATCGCCCGCGCTCGCCTCTCCGGGCTGGTGCTGTTCGGGGCGACGGACATGCACGGGTACGGGAACGCGGCCACGGTCTGGAACGTGGCGCACCTTCCCCGCTGGCGGGCGATGGACGACACCACGCTCGTGGGCACGCTCCTTCGGCACTGGCGTGCGCGGGGCGCGGAGGCCAATCAGGTCGTCGCAGTGGCCCGGTGGGCGCCGGAATCCCGCGTCGGCACGGCGCTAGCGCTCCCGGCAAACCTGTGGCTCCTACTGCGCACGGCCTCCCGCCCCCACGGCGCGGCGTTGCTGGCATGGTTCTGGCTGCCGGCGCTGTTGGCGCGGATGGGTGGAAAACAGAAGGGCTGAGGAACTCTCGCCCCCCAGCCCTCCAGCAACTCTGCAACTCTGCAACCCTGTCCTCAGATCCCCGCCTCCTCCGTGCACCCCGCCGGCTCCGGGTCGCGCGGCGTGCACTCGTTGATCGGGAAGGGGAACTTCAGGAACCGCCGGTGCGTCGTCAGGTCCTGCGGGAGCTGGCTCAGCAGACCGTAATGCCGCATGTCGGCCCAGCGGTGGCCGCCTTCCCAGAGCAACGAATAGCGCTTGTTGTAGAGCAGCTCCGTGCGCAGCGCGCTCGCGGTGACGGCCCCCGAATACGCCGGCAGACCACCCGAGTTTTCCCGGATGAAGTTGATGTCCGCGAGCGCCGTCGTCAGGTTGCCGAGCCCGAGATTGGCCTCGGCGCGGAGCAGGATCAGCTCCTCGTTCCGAATGATGGGGATGGGGTCCGTCGGGCTCTGGTAGACGTTGAAGATGAGGTCGGTCGTGATCCCCTGGACCGTCTTCGACGCGATGTCCAGCGTCTTGTCCAGGAAGCGTTGGTCGCGGGCGCCGTTCAGTTGAAGATGAGGTTGGTCGGACTCCCCTGGACCGTCTTCGACGCCCTGGAGCTGCGCGTCCGTCCGCAGCGACGGATGCGCGTGCAGCGCGCGGGCGTCGGGGTCGTACACGGCGTTGAGCGCGTCGCCCGACCCCGTGCCGAAGGTGTGGTACGCACCGAAGTCGAGCGAGGCGCTGGTGGAAAGGAACGACTGGCCCAGAGCGGTGAGCGCCGTGCTGAAGTCGTCCTGGTAGACCGCCACCCGCGCGCGCAGCGCCCGGTTGAACTTGAGGAAGCTCGCCGGCGCGTCGAAGTCGGCAAACCCCGGGC
>JACQVG010000031.1 GCA_016209905.1 Gemmatimonadota bacterium
CTTCAGCTCCATCGGCATCCAGATCGGCGGCATCGGCGGGATGGCGCCGTCGCGGCGGAGCGACCTGGCCCGCATCGGTTTGCGCGCCATGATCGCGGGCACGCTGGCGTCGTTCATGACGGCGAACATCGCGGGGATGATCGTGTGAGCAGAAGAACGAGGGATCAGGGGTGAGGGATCAGGGGTCAGCTTGTATGGGGCCCAGCTGACGGCCTGCACCTCCGCCAATCCCTGACCCCTGACCCCTGACCCCTGACCCCTGACCCCTGGACCCTGACCCCTGGACCATGACCGACCTCACACCCACCCTGGCCTACTTGCACGAGCGCATCACCCGCCGCCCGCGGGTGATGCTGATTCTGGGGTCCGGCATGGGCGCGCTGGCGGACGAGCTCGAGGAGCCGGTGCGGGTCGCGTTCGCGGACATTCCCGGTTTCGCGCCCGCGACCGTGGCGGGACACCGCGGCCTGCTGGTGGCCGGCCGGCTCGAAGGCGTCGAGTGCATCGCGCTCCAGGGGCGCTACCACGTGTACGAAGGACACGCCCCAGACGTCGTCACCCTCCCGATCCGCGTTCTGGCCGCGCTGGGCGCGCGCACGCTCCTGGTCAGCAACGCCGCCGGCGGGGTCAACCCCGGCTTCCGGGCCGGCGACCTGATGCTGCTGGACGACCACATCAATCTCATGTGGCGGAATCCGCTGATCGGTGCCGTCGTCCCCGGCGACGAGCGTTTCCCGGACATGTCCGAGCCGTACGACCGCGAGCTCCAGGCGCTCGCCGAGCGCGTGGCGCGCGCGCAGGGGATCCGGCTCGTGCGCGGCGTCTACTGCGCCGTGGCGGGACCGAGCTACGAGACACGCGCGGAGATCGCGCTGATCCGCCGCCTCGGCGCCGACGCCGTCGGCATGAGCACGGTGCCCGAAGTGCTGGTTGCGCGCGCGCTCGGCATGCGCGTGCTGGGGATCTCGTTGATCAGCAATGCAGCGGCGGGGCTGACCGCAAAGCCCCTCACACACGAAGAGGTGCTCGAGGCGAGTGCCGCCGCCGCGCCCCGCTTCGGCGCGCTGATCCGGGGGTGCCTGCGCGAGCTCGCGCGCCTGCCGGAGGTGGAAGTGGCCTGAAAAGCAGCAGTTTGCCTTGATCTTTCCCCGCCACGCCGCCAGATTGCTCGTGTTGCGGCCGCAGTTCCACAGCCGGAACTCCCCTCGTCGTCGGAGCCGCTCATGCCGTCATCCACGGGCGATGGTGGGCCCCTGGCGCCGGTCCGGACCCGTGCCCGCCCAGCTCGCTTTTTCGCGACCGACGCGCGGCGCCTCGCCTGCATGCTGCTGCTCGTCGGCGCGCTGGTCGCGTTCGGCTGTGGCGAGCGCGGCGAGGAGCGTGGCGACGCCGGCGCCGGCGAGCAGCCGGGGTATGGCGGAACCGTCGTCGTCCTGGGCCCCAACGACCTGGATTACGCGAACTCGCTGGTGAACGCAGAGGGGTACACGGCGGAGCTGTTGCGCTTCGCGCTTTTTCTACCGCTGATCCGCTACGATGCGGAGCTGAACTTCGAGCCGTATCTGGCGGAAGGGTACGAGCTGCTCGGGGACACGGGGGTGGTCTTCCGGCTGAGACAGAATGTCTACTGGCACGACAGTGTAAAGACCAGCGCGCACGACGTGCTGTTCACCTACGAGCGGGCCAAGGATCCTGCGACCGCGTTTCCGAATGCCGACTACTTCGCCAAGTGGGGCGCGGCCGAAATCATCGATTCGTTCACCATCCGCTTCCGCTTCGAGCCGCATGCGGACGCACTCGCGGGCTGGGCGTTTACGCCGATCATGCCGCGGCACCTTCTGAAAGCGTTCGCATCCAAGGACCTGCGCAACGCACCGTTCAACAAGAACCCGGTCGGGAACGGTCCCTTCAAATTCGTGTCTTATCAAGCGAATGACCGCTGGGTGTTCGAAGCCAACCCGAGCTTCCCACAGGAGCTGGGAGGCCGGCCGTATCTGGACCGCCTGGTGTGGCGAGTCGTGCCGGAGAATCCGGCACAGCTCACGGAAGTGCTGTCCGGCAACGCGGATCTCATGATCAGCACCCGTGCCGACCAGGTGAAGCAACACGATCCGGCCGCGGATCTCCGCGGCATCATCAAACCGTCACGCAAGTACGATTTCATCGCCTGGAACGGCAAGCGGCCCCCGTTCGACAACCCCCGCGTGCGCAAGGCGCTGACGCTCGCGATCGACCGAAAGGAGATCCTGGACGCGCTCCGCGGCGGGTTCGGCGAGCTGGCCGCCGGCCCCATCGCTCCTTTTCACTGGGCCTTTGATGCGTCACTGCGCCCGTTGCCTTACGACACCGCAGCCGCGCGGGCTATTCTGACCGAACTCGGCTTCCGGGATCGGAATGGTGATGGGATCCTGGAAGATGAACGCGGCAAGAGATTCGTGTTTTCGATCACGATCCCGGCCGGCGTCGACTTCAGTCGGGACGTGGCGGAGATGGTGCGGGCGGATCTCGAGGCCGTGGGAGTGCGGATGACGACGCGACAACTCGAGGCCAATACGTTGATCGGCGACATCTTTTCACCGGAGCGCCGCTTCGATGCGACGATCCTCCGCTGGGAGGCGGATTTCCGGATCGGCCTCTACGACCTGTTCCACTCCGCCGCGCTCAACGACCCCTACCAGTTCGCATCCTACAGCAATCCGGAGGTCGATCGAATCATCGACCAGGCTCCTCTCATCTCGGACCGGGAGCGCGCTTTCCCCATGTGGAAACGCCTGCAGGAAATCATGCGCGACGAGCAGCCCTGGACGTTCATGTTCTACCTGCCGGAGCTGTACCTGATGCGCGTGCGCGTGCGCGGCGCCGACATGGACATCCGTGGCACGTTCGTGAACGTGCAGCGCTGGTGGGTGCAGAGCGCGCAACCGGTCACGGCCGGCGGAGCAGCGGACTGAGTCGAACCCCATGATCAAGGGCATGAGCGCGTCTTCGGCTCTGGGGTGGCTGCCGGGGCGGCTGCGCCGCTGGCTCGGCCGCGTCGGGCTGGGCCTGCTCGTGGGCACGCTCGCGGGCGCGGCCATCCTCGCGCTGCGCGGTACCTATCCCGTCCGGGTCGCCGAGAACAAGACCTATGACTGGCGGGTGCGCACGTTCACGGACCGCACTATCGCCGATACCAGCATCGTCATCGTCGGCATCGACGACCGGAGCCTGGGCATCCTGCGGGAAAAGCTCGGGCGGTGGCCCTGGCCGCGGGATGTCTATGCCACGCTCATCGACTACCTCTCCTACGCCGGCGCGAAGGTGGTGGTCTTCGACGTCGCCTTCTTCGAGCCGGACCTGGAGCGGCCGGCCGGCGACTCGGCCTTCGCCGCATCGATCGAGTCGAGCGGCCTCGTCGTCCTGCCGGTGACGTTCTACCGCGATGATCCGGAGGCCGCGGAGCGGCTCGAGGTGGCGATGGGCCGAGGCGAGGTCCAGGAGATCTTGCGACGCTTCGCGGTCGCAGAGCTCCCCGGGTCGACCGCGCATCTGAGCTTCCAGCGCGCCGAGATTCCGCCAGCGCTGTTCAGCCGAAACGCACGGGGACTCGGCAGCATCAGCTTCAACCCGGACCCGGAAGACGCGGTGTCGCGCCGCGAGCGGCTGATCTACAGCTACCGTGGCGCGCTCTACCCCACGCTCGCGTTGGCCGCGGCGCGCGTCGTCGACCCCGACCGGTTCGGCGGAACGGTCAGTGTAACGGGCACAGCCATCACGGTCGGGCGCGAATCGATCCCGCTCGACCGGGGGCGCTTTTTGATCCGGTGGCGTGGCCCCTACCGGGACGTGGCGGCGGGGAAGGAGACCTACCGATTTGTCTCGGCGTTCGCGATCACAAACAGCTATGAGCAGGTACTGACGGGCGCGCAGCCGGACGTGCCGCCCGAGCAGCTGAAAGACAAGATCGTGCTGATCGCCCCGACCGCCGCGGGGCTGCTGGATCTGCGCGCGAATCCCTTCCAGGGGAACGAGCCCGGCGTGTTCCTGCACGCGACCATCCTGGACAACCTGCTGCGCGGCGATTACCTGCGCCGCGCTCCGGGGTGGGCCAACGTCGGCGCGGTCGCGGCCGCCGCGCTCGGTGCCGCGGCCGTCGTC
>JACQVG010000026.1 GCA_016209905.1 Gemmatimonadota bacterium
AGCACCGCACCGGTATCCGACCCGAAGTGGACGACATCCAGGCCGGCATCGCGCAGGAGCCGGGTCGCCGCACGCGCCAGGCCGACCGAGGGCGTGGTATTGAGCACCTCGACGACTACGCGATCCCCCTCGCCGGGAACGCGGCGCGCGCGCTCCGCCGCCGGCTCGGTCCGCGATGCCCGAAACCAGGTGGCCAGCGCCGCGCCGGCAAGGCCGACGGCGATCAGCGCGAGGACGAGGAGTCGCCCGCGGCGAGGCTGTTCCAGAACTCCCATGTTTGCACCATCACGGGTTTGCCGCGGGCCAACAGCCAACCGATCCTGCGCGCGGCGACTTCGCGCAGCATCGCCTCGGGCTCGCTCGGCACCCGCGCCGCGATCGCATCGAGCGCGGCGCGCTCGTGGGTGCGGCCGGGCTCTAGGTAATCGGCCAGGTACAGCATGCGCCCCACCTCGTCCCACTCTGCGAAGCCGACCGAGTGGTAGCGCACGGCGTCGAGCACGCCGGGATCGGTCTCGCCCGCCGCCGCGGCCGCTGCGGCGGCCGCCGGCCCGTGCCAGACGCCTTTCGGCCATGCCCCCCGCGGCAGGTGGCGCGCGAGCGTCCGTGATGTCGCATCGCGCAGCGCGTCGTGCAGGCGGGCGGCGCGACGCCAGCGGGCGGCTTCGGCGACTCCCACGCCCCGGGCCTCGGCCCACCCGGCGAGGAGCGCCTCCACGCGTGCGATGTGCCCGGCGCGCGGCGGCCTCACCACCGCCCACGCAGGCAGCGACGACGGCTCGCTAGTCGCCAATCCGGACATCCGCGTCCAGGCCCGCACCCAGCACGACGTTGTCGATCAGGCGCGTCGCCCCGACCCGCGCCGCCACAGCCAGCGTCGTGGTGTCCGTCGCGGCGTCGGAGGGCAGGAAGGTGTCGGGATTCACGCAAGCGACGTAGTCGCTCGTGAGGCCCGCCTCCGTGGCAAGCACCGCCGCCGCCGCGGCGACGATCGAGCCGGCGCGCCGCTCCCCGCTCCGGAACACTTCCACGCCGCCCGCGAGGGCCCGAGGCAGCGCCAGCGCCCGGCGGCGGCCGGCGACGTCGAGGTGGACGTTGCGCGAGGACAGCGCCAGGCCGTCCGCATCGCGGACCGTCGGCGCCACGATGAGCTCGACCGGCAGGTTGAAGTCTCGGATCATGAACCGCACCAGGGCCGCCTGCTGCGCGTCCTTGCGACCAAAGACCGCCACGGCGGGCGCGGCCGCCGCGAACAGCTTGAGCACGACCGTGAGCACGCCGGCGAAGTGCCCGGGCCGCACGGCGCCCTCCAGGATCGAGCCGACCGGCCCCGGCGAGACGGTCACCGCGGGTCCGTCCGGATACATCGCCTCGACCGTCGGGACCCAGAGTACGTCCACGCCCGACGCCTCGGCCAACCCGCGGTCCCGCTCGAGGTCGCGCGGGTAGGCGGCGAAATCCTCGGCGGGCCCGAACTGCAGCGGGTTGACGAAGACGCTCATCACGACGACGTCGGCTCGCGCGCGCGCCTCCTTGACCAGGGCGAGGTGGCCGGCGTGGAGGAAGCCCATCGTCGGAACGAGCCCCACGCGGAGGCCGGCGCGCGCTGCCTGGGTCGAGGCTTCGCGCAGCTCCCGCGGCAGGCACACGACGCGCACGAGAACCCGATCAGAAGGAGTGGTCGGCGTCCGGGTAGGCGCCGCCCCGAACCTCTTCCGCGTAGCGGCCGACGGCACGCCGCACGTCGTCGGCCATCGCGGCGTAGCGCTTGAGGAACTTCGGGGCGAATCCGTCGTTGAGACCGAGCAGGTCGTGCAGCACCAGCACCTGCCCGTCACAGCCCGGGCCCGCGCCGATGCCGATCGTCGGGACGACGCGCTGCGCCGTGATCGCGGCGGCCAGCGCCCCGGGCACCAGCTCGAGCACGACGCTGAAGCAGCCGGCCCGCTCCAGCGCTTCGACATCGGCGGTGAGCCGGCGTGCCGACTCGTCCTCCCGCCCCTGCACGCGGTAGCCGCCCAGGGCGTGCACCGACTGCGGCGTGAGCCCGACGTGTCCCATGACGGGGATGCCGATCTCGACCAGAGCCCGCACCGTCTCGGCGATCGCCGCGCCGCCTTCCAGCTTCACCGCCTGCGCGCCGGTTTCCTTCATCACGCGGCCGCAATTCCTGAGCGCCTCGTCCCGGTTCACCTGGTAGGAGAGGAACGGCATATCCACCACGAGGAGCGCGCGACGCACCCCGCGGCGGACCGCCCGGGCGTGGTAGATCATCTGATCCAGGGTGGCCGAAAGCGTCGAGGGCTCCGCGCAGAGCACCTGGTTCAGGGAGTCGCCCACCAGCACGCAGTCCACGCCCGCCTCATCCACCAGGCGACCGAAGAGGGCGTCGTAGGCGGTGATCGCGACGATCTTGCGGGCGGCCTTCTTCCACGCGAGGAAATCGCGCGTGGTGACCGCCTCGGCGCTACGCAACCGGGAGTCGGACATTCAGCTCGGCGAGCTCGCGCTGCCAGAACCCGCGGTGGGGCAGCTCCGGGTGGGGGACCGTCAGACCGGCCTCCGTGATGGAGCGCTCGCCGAACAGGACGATGTCGCAGTCCAGCGTGCGGGGGCCCCAGCGCTCGGAGCGCGCGCGCCCCTCCTCCCGCTCGACGGCGAGCAGCGCCTCGAGCAGCTCCCGTGGCTCGAGCGCCGTCTCGACGAGGAGCATCTGATTGAGGTAGGGCCCCTGCGGTACCGGCCCGAGCGGCTCCGTCTCCTCCACGCGCGAGGCGCCGACCACGCGCGTCCCGGGCAGCCGGCCAATCGCCTCGCGCGCGCGGCCCAGCACCCGCTCGCGGTCACCCAGATTGGAGCCGAGCGCGATCGCCGCGCGCTCAGCGCTCATCGCGCACCCGCTCGATGACCACCTCGACGTTCTCGATCGGCCCCCCGATCGGGGCGTGCGGCTTGCGTGCCGCGACGCGGGCCCGCAGCACGCCGTCCAGGGCGAGCACCTTGCGGGCGATCTGCTCGCACAGCGCTTCGAGAAGCTTGTGATGGCTCGTGCCGACCGTCTCGGCGACGAGCTGGTAGAGGGTGCGGTAGTCGAGCAGCACGCGCGGCGAGTCGGTCTCGCCGACCTGCCTGAGGGAGAGCTGCACGGTCAGGTCCAGTTCCAGCGGCTGCGGGAATCGCGCCTCGTGCGGCAGCAGTCCCACCAAGGTGTGGAACCGCATCCCGCGGAGTGTGATCGCGTCGTGGGTCATGATGCCGGAACGCTATGCTGGACGCCGGAGGTTCGCAAACGGTCACAGGAAATAGTCCGACACCTTGACCCCGTACCGGTCCGGGTTCGTCACCTTGACGATCGAGCGGCGGTAGTTCCCGTCGCCGTCCTGGTCCGCCAGGTCGGCGCCGGCGCCGGGACAGGCGATTGCCCCGTCGGCGGCGGCGATGATCCGCACCAGCGGGCGGTGGATCTTCTCGGGGTTCGGATTCGCGGCCACCACGACGGCGAGCTCGTAAGTGTCGAGAATCACCAGCGTCCCGACGGGATAGACGCCGATCAGATTGATGAACGCCTTCACCAACACGGGGTCGTAGCCGCGCTTCGGATTCTCCCACATCTCCTTCAGGACGGCGTCCGGCTGGATGGGTGCCGTGTGGTAGGCGCGACGCCAGGTGGCGGCATCGAAGCCGTCCGCGACCGCGATGACCTTGGAGAAGATGGACATCCGCCGCGGCCGGACGGACTTCGGGTAGCCGGTGAGGTCGATCTTCATGTGGTGCTCGTACGCCCCGATCATGCTGCGGTACGGGATCTCGCCGTAGCCCCTCAACCCGAACAGCGTCAGAACCCCCAGCCACGGATGCGCCTGCATGATGCGCCACTCCTCGTCCGTGAGGCCGCGCTCCTGGTGGAGCACCTCGAGCGGCACGCGCGACTTTCCCACGTCGTGGAACAGCGCCGCCATCCCCAGGTCGTACAGCTGGAGTTTGGACAGGCGGAGGTTGCGTCCGAGGGCGATGGCGAAGATGCAGACGTTCACCGAGTGGGTGAACGTATAGTCGTCGTAGTCGCGCAGCGTCGTCAGTCCAACCAGCGACTTCTCGTCGGCGAGCACCTGGTCCACGATTGTCTGCACGGCCCGCTTGACCTTCTTGACGTTCGCGGTCCGGCCCATCCGGACCGAATTGATGACCTCCTTGGTGACCGCCACCGAGCGCTGGTAGGTCCGCTTGGCGTGCTCTTTCTGGCGCTCCTCCTCGTCGACGCTCAGCTCCGACTCCACCGGCGGCTCGACGACTATGTGCCCAACCCCGGCGTCACGCATCTTGCTCGTCAGCTCGAAGAATCGGTTCACGCCCGGGTCGCGCACTGCGCCGCTCAGGAGCAGCGACAGCACCGCGGTCCACTCCCGCCGGTCGACCCCCTCCTCGGCGCGCACCAAGCCGACTCCCACGGTCTTCAGGATGGTCAGCACGTGTGAGAATGAGGCGTAGTTGTCGAGGTCGAGCCGGAGCCTGGTGGCGTTGACGAAAAGGAACTCGCCCGTTACACGCAGCTCGATCTCCTGCTCGCGTTCGAGGATTCCCCGCGCCGACGCCGCCAGATCGTCGAGGGACTTCTGGACCTGGAGATTATCGAGGGGATAGAGCTTGAGGGAGCGCAGCGCGGTGTACAGCGTGACGAGGAAATCCCGCCCCGCGCCGCGGATGTAGGAGTCGGACGTCTGGATGGACTCCACCAGTGAGGGACGCCGGCCGGGTCCCGTCACCTCACGCCTCCGCCCCGCCGCCCGCGCCCGGCAGTCCGCGCAGGGCGCGACCCACGGCGCTGCGCACCAGCGCCTCCTTGTCCGCCGAGGCCTGCTCGAGCGCCGTGCGCGCGGCGGGACTGCCGATCCTGCCGAGCGCCATCGCCGCGCACGCGCGTGTCTGGGGGTCCTCCTTCCGCTTGAGAAACCCGCCGCGGTTGAGGACGGCGTCGAGCGCCGCCACGCCTTCGTCTCCGACCAGCAGGCCGTAGGCCTCGAAGAACGCCATCTTCTCGGTCAGGTCGGCGGCGCGGACCGACTTCCCCTGCACCACGGCGGCGACCCTGGGCAGCGCCGCTCGAAAACGGTGCTGGCTGATCACCCGAACTGACGTCAGGCGCACCTCGCGGTCGGCGTCGTCGAGGCCGGGCTCCAGCGCCTGCAGCGCGGCGGCGGACGCGATCTGGGCCAGCGCCTGCACTGCCGCGACGCGGATCGCCGGCTCGGCGTGGCCCACCGCGGCGCCCAGGGCGGGAACGGTGAGCTCGAGCTTGAGCCTTCCCGAGAGCTTCACCGCTTCGAGCACCATTCCGGGGTCGGCAGCCCGCATCGCCTCGACGAGCTTCGGCGGATGCGCTGCCGCGAGCCGCTGGATCGCCGTCTCCACGACGTCGCGCACCCGCGCGTTGGTGAGCCGCGTCAGCCAACCGAGGAGCGTCGGGAGCGCCTCTTGCCGCAGCTCGCCGAACAGCTCACCCAGCTCATCGGCCGTCGGGTGCAGCGTGGCTTCATCGAGCGACTGGAGCAGCTGCGCGAGCGTCTGCTCCTCCGACAGCCGTGCCGGCAGCTCCTCCAGCGCCCGGCGGTGCTCCGGCGACAGCTCCCGCGCGCGCAGCAGCACCGCTTTCGCTTCCCGCAGCACGTAGACCACCGACGAGAAATCGGCCGCCCCGAGGAGGTAGGGCAGGAAGCTCTCCACAATCGAGATCAGCTCGGCGCGAACGGTCGCGTACGGCTGGAGCTCGAGCACGTCGAAGAGGATGCTGAGAACGTTGCGGCGCAGATCCTGTGCGTACTCCTCCCGCACGGCGGCGTGGAGGTACTCAATCTCCTTCTCATCGAGGAAGTAGAGCGACGCGTCGAGGTCCGCGACCCGGGCGAGACCCGGGTCCTGCGGCGCTTCCTCCTTGACCGCGCTGGCCACGTTCACAGGCGCGGTCGCCGCCGGCGTAATCTCGGCCGCCGTCGGCAGCGGCGTCTCCGCAGCGTCGGAAACGAGGTCCTGGAAGACGTAGCGGAACCTCTGGAAGTCCTTCTCCCACAGCAGGGTCAGCAAGTCGTCGTTGGCGTCGGCTTGGAGGGTCCTCGCCCGATGCAGGACATCGAGCAGGCCGACGATCTCCTCCTCCTCGACCCCGGCCAGAAACGTGATCGATCGGACCCCGTCCTTGAACAGGACCCACGCGATACTTTCGGTTCGACTCGCCTGGCTGTAGACCGGCTTCCCCTCGCAGCGCAGCTCGCTCTCGCTCACCTCGAGGACGACGGGCTCGGCCGACGACTCCCAGACGCGCCGAAAGGCCTCGTTGAGCGTCTCGATCGCCTTCTGATACACGGGGTTGTTGCGCAGGTAGAGCTGATGGGCGCGCAGCGCCTTGGTCAGGGCGCGGAACAACTCCTCCACCGGCGGGATGGGTCGTCCGCCCTCCGCGCCCCCGTCTGGCGAGGCAGCCGGCGCTTGCGGTTCGGCTTTCATTCGGTTAGCATTGCTTCGGAGTATCTTCGGGATCGCCCCGGCGACGCGCAACCTTAAGGAGGCCGCCGTGCCGCTGACTCGGCGCCAGCGCGAGATTCTCGACTACCTCACCCGCTACATCGACCAGCACGGGTACGCGCCCAGCTTCGAGGAGATCGCGGGAGCGATGGGGTACGGATCCCTCGCCACCGTTCACGAGCACTTGAGCAACCTCGAGCGCAAGGGAGTCATCCGGCGCTCGTTCAACGAGAGCCGAGCGATCGAAGTCCTGAGCCGGGCGAGATCGCCGGGGGTGGTCGCACTGCCCCTCCTCGGCACCGTCGCCGCCGGCGAACCGATCGAAGCGGTCGAGATCCAGGAGACCATCGCCCTGCCCGAGGACATGATTCCCGCGACCGGGCAGAGCTTCGTGCTCAGGGTCCGCGGCGACAGCATGATCGAAGAGCAGATCCGCGACGGGGACTTCCTCGTGGTCCACGGGCGACAGACGGCCCGGAACGGTGAGACGGTCGTCGCGCTCGTCCAGGGGACGCACGCCACGGTCAAGAAGTTCTTCCGCGAGAAGGGCGGCCGCATCCGCCTCCAGCCCGCCAATGTCGCCCACGCGCCGATCTACGCCCGCGGGGACGACGTCACAGTCCAGGGCGTGGTGGTCGGCGTCGTCCGCAAGTACTAGAGCCGGACGCGCCACGGCACCGTCGCGAGGCATTTTCAGGTGGCGCTTCGGGCCTGGCTCGACTGCTCTTCCGGGGTCGGCAAAGTGTACCCGTCGCGATCGCGCTTTGTCAAATCCTGCAAGGACTTGCGTTGCTTGACCACCCCCCCGCCCCCCACTAGGTTTGGCGCCCATGGCGGCGCGGCCGACGCTTCTCCTGCTGCATTACGACGGCGGAGCGTTCAAGGGGTGGCAGCGGCAGGCCGCGGCGCGCTCGGTGCAGGCCGATGTGGAGACGGCGCTTGAGCGGTTGATCGGACGGCGGGCCGCGGTCGTGGGCGCCGGGCGCACCGACGCCGGGGTCCACGCGCTGGGCCAGGCGGCCGCGGCTGCCGTGCCGGAGCAGTGGGTGCCGACCGACCTGGTGCGGGCGCTGAACGCACTGCTGCCACCCGACCTGTGGGTGGCGTCGGCGTGCCGCATGGTGGCGGGCTTCCACCCCCGGCGCGACGCGATCGAGCGGACGTACTGCTACCGGATCGGCACCGATGGCGGCGCGCGCTCGCCGTTCCGCCGGCGCTACGAGTGGGGGGTGGCGCCGCCGCTCGATGAGGCGCGACTCGCGGCGGCGGCCGCCTGTGTGTGCGGCGAGCACAGCTTTCGCGCGCTCTCCGCCGTCGGGCCGGAGCGGAGGCACTATCGCTGCCGCGTCCTGGAGGCGCTGTGGCAGCGACGCGCGGACGCTCCGGGCGTCGAGTTCTGGATCACGGCCGACCGTTTCCTGCATCGGATGGTTCGGTTCCTCGTCGGCACGATGGTGGATATCGCTCGCGGACGGCGGCCGGTGTCCGACCTAGCCGGGCTGCTCAAAGGCTCGGACAACCGGGCGGCTTCCGCACCGGCCCCGCCTCACGGACTGTTCCTGATGGGCGTGCGGTACCCCGCGCACCTCTATGCGGAGTCGTGATGCCGAGCTACCGGTATGCCGTGGTCCTCACGCTCGCCGCGGGCCTCGTCGCGGGACCGGCCGAGGCACAGCGCGCCGACCCGATCGCCACCCAGCGGCGCTCGGTCATCGGCGTCGCCGCCGCCCGCGTCGCGCCTGCCGTGGTAAGCGTGAACGTCGTCCGGCGCGAGCGCACCCTGCCGCGCAGCACGTTCGAGATGTTCACCCTGCCGCGCGGTTACGAGCAGCTCGTCGAGGCGCTCGGCACCGGGTTCCTCGTCAGCAGCGACGGGCTCATCGTGACCAACCAGCACGTGGTGACCGGCGCCGAGCAGATCGTGGTGACGCTGCGCGACGGCCGGGACTTTCCCGCGCGCCTGCTCGGCGAGGACGTCCGCACCGACATCGCGGTCGTGAAGATCGACACCACGGGTCTGCCGGTCGCCCCGCTGGGACGGAGTGCGAACCTGCGCATCGGCGACTGGGTCGTCGCGATCGGGAACCCCTACGGCTACCTCCTCGGCAACACCGAGCCGTCGGTCACCGCGGGCGTCGTGAGCGGGCTTGGCAGGGACATCCTGCCCTCTGGCGAGCGCAGCGGGCTGTACGTGGACATGATCCAGACCGACGCCGCAATCAACCCCGGCAACTCGGGCGGTCCCCTCGTCAGCGCCTCCGGCGAGGTCGTCGGCGTCAACGCTTTCATTCTCACCCAGTCCGGCGGCAACGTGGGCCTCGGGTTCGCCATACCCATCGAGCGCGCGATGCGCGTCGCGCTGGACCTGCGCGGCCAGGGCCGGGTCCGGCGCGGCTGGATCGGCGTCGAGATCGCCGAGCCGCCGCCTCGCTCGGGGAGCTGGCGCCGGCAGCCCGGCGTGCCGGTGCGTCGTGTGGCGCCGGGCGGCCCCGGAGATCGCGCCGGCCTCAAGCCCGGCGACCTGATCGACCGCGTGAACGGCCAGTTGATCCGCAACTTCCTCAACTGGGAAAAGGCGCTGCTCGACCTGGGGATCGGCGAGACGCTGCGGATCACGATCCGCCGTGGCGATGAGGAGCAGCCGACGACCCTGGTGGCGGTTGAGCTGCCCTCCGAGAGCGCGACCCGCGTCGCGTTCCAGGACCTCTCGCTCGTGACCGTCACGCCGGCGATCCAGGCGGAGCGCAGCCTGTCGAGCTCGCGCGGCGCGCTGGTCGTGGAAGCGGGGCCGGAATCGCAGCGGATCCTGGGACTCGCTCCCGGGGACGTCGTGCTCCAGATCAATAATTTCGCCATCTCGGCGGCCGAACAGTTCAACCAGGTGATCGGCTACTACCGCGGCCGCGGGGCGCTCCGGATCTTCTTCGAGCGCGCCGGGCGCGTAGGCTACGCCGACTTCTGGGCCGGGCGGTGAGCGACCTCGATCACTACACCTCGCCCCTCGGCGCCCGCTACGCGTCGCAGGCGATGCAGCGACTCTTCAGCCCCCGCACCCGGGTCGGGCTGTGGCGCCGGCTGTGGATCGCGCTGGCGGAGGCGGAGCGCGAGCTGGGCGTCGCCATCCCCGCAGAGGCGATCGCCGAGATGCGCCGCCGCGTGGACGAGGTCAACTTCGAGCGGGCCGCCGAGTACGAAGCGAGGTTTCGCCACGACGTGATGGCGCACGTTCATGCCTTCGGCGATGTCGCCCCCTCGGCGCGGCCGTTCATCCATCTGGGCGCCACCTCCGCCTTCGTCGCGGACAACGCCGACCTGGTCCTTCTGCGCGAGGCTCTCCGGCTGGTCGAGGCGCGCCTCGGCGCGGTGCTGCGCGCCCTGCGCACCTTCGCCGTCCGGGGCCGCGCGACGCCGACCCTCGCCTACACGCACCTCCAGCCGGCGCAGCTCACGACGGTCGGCAAGCGCGCCGCGCTGTGGATGCAGGCGTTCGTCGCGGACGCGGTAGAGATCGCGCACCGCTTGGAGACCATCGCCTTCCTGGGATGCAAGGGCGCGACCGGGACTCAGGCCTCGTTCCTGGATCTCATGGACGGCGACCACGACAAGGTGCGCAGGCTCGACCAGTTGGTCGCCGAGAAGGTCGGCTTCGCTCGCGTGCTCCCGATCAGCGGGCAGACCTACCCGCGCAAGCTCGACGCGCAGGTGCTGGGCACGCTGGCCGGCGTCGCACAGTCGGCCGCGAAGCTGGCCGCCGAT
Organism: Gemmatimonadota bacterium; assembly: GCA_016209905.1. Taxonomy (GTDB): domain Bacteria; phylum Gemmatimonadota; class Gemmatimonadetes; order Gemmatimonadales; family JACORV01; genus JACORV01. Next base: position 10,273 of record JACQVG010000026.1, read on the forward strand.
CTGCGCCTCTTGCAGCACCTCGGGGAGGTCCTGGAGCCGTGCGAACCGGAGCAGATCGGCTCCTCGGCGATGGCCTTCAAGCGCAATCCGATGCGCGCCGAGCGGATCTCGTCCCTGGCGCGGTTCGCCATGCACCTGCCCGCCAACGCCGAGGAGACCGCCGCGCAGCAGTGGTTCGAGCGGACCCTGGACGACAGCGCCAACCGGCGCCTGGTGCTGCCCGAGGCGTTCCTGGCCGTGGACGCCATCCTGGTCCTGGCGGCCGACGTGGCGTCCGGCCTCGAGGTGCGTGAGGCGGTGGTGCGGCGACACGTTCTCCGCGAGCTGCCCTTCCTGGCGACGGAGCGGTGCCTCCTGCTCGGCGTCGCGGCCGGCGGCGACCGGCAGACGCTGCACGAGGTCATTCGGCGCCACAGCCTTGCGGTCGCGCGGGCCATCGCCGAGGACGGCGCGCCCAACGACGTTCTCGATCGGCTGGCTGCGGACCCTGCGTTCCGCGCCGTCCCCATCGCGGAGGTGGCGGGCCGCCTCGAGCCGCTCGGCTTCGTGGGCCGCGCGCCCGAGCAGGTGGACGAGTTCCTGCGCGACGTCGTGGACCCCTTGCTGACGCGGCTCCCGGAGTCGCCCCCCGCCGAGGTGAGCGTCTGACCGGCGTGGCGCGGAGCCGGATCGCGCTGCCCCTGGTCCGTCGCGGCAAGGTGCGGGAGGTCTACCGCGTGGACGAGGACCGGCTCCTCCTCGTCGCGAGCGACCGCATCAGCGCGTTCGACCTGGTCCTGAACGAGCTGGTCCCCGACAAGGGTGCGGTCCTGACCCAGATCAGCGCCTACTGGTGCACGCGTCTCCTCGCCGCGTCGCCGCACCACTGCCTGACCGCCGACGCGGACGCGATCGTCGCGGCCTGCCCGGCGCTCGCTCCGGATCGTTCGCAGCTCGCCGGCCGGGCGATGCTGGTGGTCCGGACCGATCCCGTCCCCTTCGAGTGCGTCGTGCGGGGCTACCTCTCCGGCTCGGCGTGGAAGGAGTACCGCGCCGCGGGGACCCTAGCCGGCGAGGAGCTGCCCGCCGGACTCCGGGAGTCGGGGCGCCTCGACCCCCCGATCTTCTCCCCGGCGACCAAGGCCGCCGTCGGTCACGACGAGAATGTGACGTTCGCGCACCTCGAGGCCGCACTCGGCTCCGGGCCGGCCGGGCTGCTCAGGCGGCGCTCGCTCGCGCTCTACCTCGAGGCGGCGGCGCACGCGGCGGAGCGCGGCATCGTGATCGCCGACACGAAGTTCGAGTTCGGCCTCGACCGGGACGGCGAGCTCCTCCTCATTGACGAGGTGCTGACGCCCGATTCCTCCCGGTTCTGGGCGGCCGACCGTTACGCGCCGGGTGGCCCCCAGCCGAGCTACGACAAGCAGCCCGTGCGCGACGTTCTGGAGAGCCTGCGCGCGAGCGGCGAGTGGAACGGCGAGGCGCCGCCGCCGCCGCTTCCCGACGGCGTCGTGCGCGCCACGAGCCGGCGCTACCGCGAGCTCTACCGCCGGCTCGTCGGCCGGCCACTCGAGGTGGCCTGATGCGCATCGCGTCGGAGGGATGGCCGTTCATCCGCGCCGCCGCCGGCATGGACGCGGCGCTGCTCGTCGTCTGGTACGCCTGGCCGGGCTGGACGGTCGCCCTGCCGGCCGTCGGGGCGCTCCTCGTGGCGTGGCTGTTCGTCTTTTTCCGCGACCCGGAGCGCGAGGGGCCGCGCGGCGAACAGCTCGTGCTCGCGCCGGCGGACGGCCGCGTCTGCGCTATCGCCCGGGTGCAGGAGGCGATGTATCTTCACGGCACGGCGACGCGCGTCTCCATCTTCATGAGCGTCTTCGACGTACACGTGAACCGGTACCCCGTGTCGGGAGAGATCGAGATCGTGCACTACAATCCCGGCGAGTTCACGGTGGCGAGCCATGACAAAGCCTCCCTGGTCAACGAGCAGGCAAGCGTCGGCATCCGCGGGGCCCGCGGGCCGCTGCTGGTCCGCCAGATCGCCGGTCTCGTCGCCCGCCGCATCGTGACGGACGGCTCCCCCGGCGACCAGGCGGTGCAGGGCGGGCGGATGGGGATGATCCGGTTCGGCTCCCGCGTGGACGTGTTCCTCGATCCGCGCGCCGTCCTGCGGGTGGCCGTGGGCGACGCGGTGCTCGCCGGACGGACGGTGATCGCGGAGCTCCCCGCGTGACGGCGCCGCGTCCCCGACAGCGCGGCATGCGCAGGGCGATCGTCATCCTGCCGGGCGCGTTCACGTCCGGCAACCTGTTCTTCGGTCTCTGGTCCATCGTCGAGGCGGCGCGCGGAAACTTCGCGCACGCGGCCTGGTTCGTCGTCGTGGCCGGGGTGCTCGACCTCCTCGACGGACGCATTGCGCGGATGAGCCGCACCGGCACGGCCTTCGGCGCGGAGCTCGATTCGCTGGTGGACGTGATCTCGTTCGGGGTCGCGCCGGCGATGCTGCTCTACTTCCTCTCGTTCAAGGGCGGCGAGTGGTCGTGGCTGCTGTGCTTCCTGTACGTGCTGGCCGCGGCGCTGCGCCTCGCGCGCTTCAACGTCGAGCAGGCGGGTCACGCCAAGTCCCAGTTCTTCGGCCTGCCCTCGCCGGCCGCCGGAATGACCCTGGCGACTTATTTCCCCTTCTCGCAGACGGCGTTCTTCCAGGAGCACCTCACCACGCTCTGGTCCTGGCCGCTCGCGATCGCCGTCCTCGTGGTCATGACCTCGCTTCTCATGGTGAGCCACGTCCCGTACCCCGTGGTGCCGAGGCTCGGCCTGAGGAGCTGGAGCGGGATCCTGGGGATCGGTTGGGTAGTCCTCGTGGTGGCGGCCGCGCTGTACTTCCCGGCGTACTTCTTCTTCCCCTTCGGCCTGCTGTACATCGGCTTGGGGCTGGGCCGCGCGGCGCTGTTCGGGTTCCTCGACCGCCTTCCCGAGCGGGACCCGCTGCGCGACGCCGACGAGGAGGACGCCGAGCGCCCGATCCAGGACCTCGTCACTCCGTCCCTGCTCCGTTTCCGCCTCGGGAGGCGCTGGCGCCGGGCGGGTGGCCGGCGGCCGGGTGAGGGGTGAGACGCTACCGGGGACGGGTGCGCGTGATGCCCAGGGCCGGCCTCCTCGATCCACAGGGTCACGCGGTCGAGCAGGCGCTCGGCGCGCTGGGCTTCACCGGCGTCGGCCGGGTGCGCGTGGGCCGCACCCTCGAGATCGCCCTGGAGGCCGATTCGGAGCAGGAGGTACGCGAGCGGCTGCGCGAGATGTGCGAGCGGCTGGTGGCCAACCCGGTCACGGAGGACTTCACCATAGACGCCGTCGAAGCCGGGCCGTGAAGATCGCCGTGGTGCGGTTCCCCGGCTCCAATTGCGATGCGGACGCCTACCACGCCGCGCGGGCCGCCGGCGCCGACGTCACGTACGTCTGGCACCGCTCGACGGATCTCGAGGGCGCCGACGTGGTGGTCCTGCCCGGCGGATTCTCGTACGGCGACTACCTGCGCCCTGGCGCCATCGCGCGGTTCTCGCCCGTCATGCGCGCCGTGGCGGAGCACGCGCGGAGCGGCGGGCCGGTGCTCGGGATCTGCAACGGGTTCCAGATCCTGTGCGAGGCGCAGCTGCTGCCCGGCACGCTGGCCCGCAATTTCGGCCTCTCGTTCGTGTGCCGCCCCGTCACGGTGCGCGTCGAGAGCGACGCCACGCCGTTCACGGCGCGCTACCGCGTCGGCCAGGAGCTGCGGCTGCCGGTGGCGCACGGCGACGGCCGGTACGTCGCCGACGACGCGACCCTGGACCGCCTCGAGCGCGGCGGACGGGTCGTCTTCCGGTACGCGGGCGACAACCCGAACGGCGCGATGCGCGACATCGCCGGCATCGCGAGCGAGGAGCGCAACGTGGTCGGGATGATGCCGCACCCGGAGCGCGCCGTGGAGACGCTGCTCGGCTCGACAGACGGGGCGGCCGTCTTCGCGCTGGCCGGCGTCGCGGCCGGCGTGTAAAGGGGGAAGCTATGCCTCAGCGTATCGTGGTTCTCGTTGCCGCCCTCGCCGCCCTCGGCGCCGGGTCGCTGCGGGCCCAGGACACCGCCACCGCGGTCCGGCCCGGCATGAGCGAATCCGACGTGCGGGCACGCTGGGGCGAGCCGGTCGCGGTCCGCCGCGCCAACGAGTGGACGTACCTCTTCTTCCGGAACGGCATGGAGCGGCAGTGGGGGTACTACGACACCGTCTTCCTGCACAACGACCAGGTTGTGGACGCGATCGTGCGGGCCCCGGAGCATCTGTATGTCGGCCAGAGCAGCTCGCCGCCCGATCGGCTGCCCGAGTTCACGCCGCCGGGCCGGCCGCCGACGCCAGGCGCCGCGGCTGGCGTCCTCGGCGTACGGGTAGTGGGGCCGGGGCCCACCCTCACACCCACGCGGGAGCGCCGATGACCGACCGGCCCAGGTCGAACGAAGAGCAGTACTTCGCCCGACGGGAAGCCGAGCTCCTGGAGAAGCGCCGCCGGGAGGCCGAGGCGAAGCGCAGCGCCGAAGAGGAGCGGGCGCTGCGGGAGCTTCACCACATGCGATGCCCCAAGTGCGGGCGCCAGCTCGTCGAGGAGCGCTACCACGGCGTGGCGGTGGATCGCTGCGCCGACTGCAAGGGCGTGTGGTTCGACGCCGGCGAGGTCGAGAGCCTGCTCGACCGGGAACCGAGGGCGCTGGCGGGGCTCTTCGGCGACCTCCTCAGGGGGTTGGGCGGAGGCAAGCCTCGCACGTGACGGCGCGCTCGCGCCCGGGCGATCCGGCCATCACGTCGGAGCTGGTCCGCCGGCACGGGCTGAATCCGGAAGAGTTCGACCGCATTGTGGCGATCCTCGGGCGCGAGCCCACCTACGTCGAGCTCGGCATCTTCTCCGCGCTGTGGAGCGAGCACTGCTCCTACAAGCATTCACGGGCCGTGCTCAAGACGCTGCCGACCACGGGGCCGCAGGTGCTTCAGGGCCCGGGCGAGAACGCGGGCGTGCTGCGGATCGGCGACGGTTGGGCGGTGGCGTTCAAAATGGAGTCGCACAACCACCCGTCCGCCGTGGAGCCGTACCAGGGCGCGGCGACCGGAGTGGGCGGGATCCTGCGCGACATCTTCACGATGGGGGCGCGGCCGATCGCGCTGCTCGACTCGCTGCGCTTCGGGTCGCTCGACTCGCCGCGGCAGCGCTACTTGTGCCACGGCGTGGTGCGCGGAATCGGTGACTACGGCAATTGCGTCGGCGTCCCGACGGTCGCGGGCGACGTCGTCTTCGACCCCGCCTACGAGGGGAACCCGCTGGTCAACGCTATGTGCGTCGGCTTGCTGCGCGAGGAGGAGCTGATCCGCGCCGCAGCGGCGGGCCCCGGCAACCCGATCATCGTGGTCGGGGCGCGCACCGGCCGGGACGGGATCCACGGCGCCGCTTTCGCCTCGGAGGCGCTGGCGGAGGGCACCGAGGCCCGGAGGCCGCAGGTGCAGGTCGGCGACCCCTTCACCGAGAAGCTCTTGATCGAGGCCTCCCTGGAGTTGATCGCCTCGGGCCACATCGTGGCCATCCAGGACATGGGCGCGGCCGGTCTCACGTCGAGCTCGGCCGAGATGGCGGCCCGCGGCGGCGTCGGTGTCGAGCTCGACGCCCGACGCGTTCCGACCCGCGAGGACGGAATGACCCCGTACGAGGTCCTGCTCTCCGAATCGCAGGAGCGGATGCTCGTGGTCGCCGAGCGCGGCTCCGAGCAGGCCGTCGAGGCGATTGCCCGCAAGTGGGAGCTGGAGAGCGCCGTCGTCGGCCGCGTGACCGACGACGGCCTGTATCGCGTCCGCTGGGGCGACGAGGTCGTTGCCGAGATCCCGGGCCGTTCACTGGTTGAAGGCGTGCCGGCCCGCCGTCCAGAGGCGGTCGAGGGCGAAGCGGCGCAGGCGCGCCGCGCGCGTCCGATGCCGCCCACCGCCGACCGCGACCTCGGGGACGCGCTCGAGCGGCTCCTGGACCTTCCCACCATTGCCTCGAAGCGGTGGGTCTACGAGCAGTACGACACGTCGGTGCAAGCCAACACCGTCCGCGGCCCCGGCGGCGACGCCGCCGTGCTCAGGGTGCGCGGCACGACGCTCGGCCTCGCGCTCACGGCCGGATCGAGCGGCCGCTACGTGTGGCTGGATCCCTACGAGGGCGGCAAGGCTGCGGTCGCCGAAGCGGCGCGGAACATCGCCGTCACGGGAGCGCGCCCCCTCGGCGTCACCGACTGCCTCAACTTCGGCGACCCGGAGAAGCCCGACGTCTTCTACCAGTTCCGCGAAGCATGCCGCGGAATCGCCGACGCGTGCCGCGCGCTGGAGACACCGGTAACCGGCGGCAACGTGTCGTTCTACAACGAGAGCCCGAGCGGCGCAGTTCTCCCCACGCCGATGATCGGCATGGTCGGCGTCCTCGCCGACGTGACGACGTGCGTGCCCGCAGCCTTCCGGACGACGGGCGACGCCCTCGTCGTCCTCGGTCGCTGCCGAGGCGAATTGGGCGGCTCGCAGTATCTTTCGATGGTGACCGGCGAGACGTTCGGCGCGCCGCCCAGCGTGAACCTGGCCGCCGAGCGGGCCCTGGTCGCGTTCCTGGTTGACGCGGCGGAGCGCCGACTGCTGGCGTCGGCGCACGACGTTTCAGAGGGCGGGCTCGCGGTGGCGCTGGTCGAGTCGGCGGTTGGCGCCGCGCCGGCCCTGGGGTTCGACGTGGACCTGTCGGCATACGCCCGCGACGTCGCCGCCGACGCGGCGCTGTTCGGCGAGGACCAGGCCCGGGCGGTCGTCACAGTGGATCCTCGGCACCTGGCCGCGCTGACGGCGCTGGCCGTCCAGCATGGCGTGCCGGCGACCATGGTCGGGACCGTCGGGCCGGTCGGAGCAGCGGTCCGGGTCGTGGTGCGCGACCGGCGCCTCGAGCGGCCGATCGCCAGGCTGCGCGAGATCTACGAGCGCGCCGTCCCGCGCCGGATGGCCGGCGCCGAGGGCGGGCTCCCGGCCGCCGCCGGAGGGTAGCGACCATGTGCGGAGTGTTCGGCGTTTCCGGCCACCAGGATGCCGCGCGGCTCGCGTATCTCGGGCTCTACGCGCTCCAGCATCGGGGGCAAGAGTCGGCCGGCATCGTGGCGGTGGACGACGCAGGCGTCGCGCGCACCCACCGCGGCATGGGACTGGTCTCGGACGTCTTCAGCGAGAGCGTGGTCCGGAGCCTCGAGGGGACGACCGCCATAGGCCACACCCGCTACAGCACGGCCGGCTCGAGCGTCCTCGTCAACGCGCAGCCGGTGCTGGTGCGGTACCGGCACGGCACCCTGGCGCTCGCGCACAACGGCAACCTGACCAACGCCGCGGAGCTGCGCCGCGAACTGGTGGACGCCGGGAGCATCTTCCAGTCCACGATGGACTCCGAGGTCCTGGTCCACCTGATCGCACGGTCCTCGCTCGAGCAGCCCGAGGCCCAGATCCGCGAAGCCCTCTCCCGGGTGGAGGGGGCGTACTCGCTGCTCATCACGGTCGGCCGCCGGCTGTACGCGGTGGTGGACGCGCGCGGGTTCCGCCCGCTCATGATCGGCAAGGTCGGCGACGCGGCGGTCGTCGCGTCGGAGAGCTGCGCCCTCGATATCGTCGGAGCGCGGTTCGTGTGCGAGCTGGATCCCGGCAGCGTGGTCCTCATCGAGGGCTCCCGAGTCGAGTACCTGGAGCCGCTGTCGCCCAAGCCGCTCAGGCGGTGCGTCTTCGAGCTGGTCTACTTCTCCCGCCCGGACAGCCTCATCTTCGGCGAGAGCGCGGACCTGTTCCGCCGCAACCTGGGGCGCCGGCTCGCCCGCGAGCACCCGGCGCCGGGAGCCGACTGCGTCTGCTCCGTCCCCGACTCCTCCAACGCGGCGGCGCTCGGCTACTCGGAGGCATCGGGCATCCCGCTCGAGCACGCGCTGATCCGCAACCACTACGTGGGCCGGACCTTCATCCACCCGGGGCAGGCCGGTCGGCTCGCCAAGGTCAAGATCAAGTACAACCCGGTCCGCGAGGTGCTCGCCGGCAGGAGCGTGGTCGTGGTTGACGACTCGATCGTGCGCGGGACGACCAGCCGCGGCCTCGTGGCCATGATCCGCCAGGCGGGAGCGCGCGAGGTGCACTTCCGCGTCGCCTCGCCGCCCATCACGGGACCCTGCTACTACGGGATCGACACGCCGACGCGCGAGGAGCTCATCGCCAGCACGCACTCGGTCGAGGAGATCCGCGCGTTTCTCGGGGTGGACTCTCTGGCCTACCTGTCGCGGGAGGGAATGGTGCGCGCCAGCGCCGGCGATTCGGACCGCTTCTGCCATGCCTGCTTCTCGGGCGAGTACCCCACCGCCCTGCCGTCGGACGCGGCCAAGACGCGGTTCGAGACCGAGCCGGCGCGCACCGGGTGATGGGCGGATGAGCCGGCACGTGTACTTCTTCGGGGGCGGCCGCGCCGAGGGCTCGGCGGCGATGCAGTCGGTGCTGGGAGGCAAGGGCGCCGGGCTGGCCGAGATGACCAACCTCGGCGTCCCCGTGCCGCCCGGCTTCACGATCGGCGCCGACGTCTGCATCGAGTATCTCAAGACGCGCCGGTACCCCCCCGAGCTCAAGGACCAGGTGGAGGTGAGCCTGCGGAGGGTCGAGGAGCTCGTGGACCGCCGCTTCGGCGGACCGGCCCGGCCGCTCCTGGTCTCGGTGCGCTCGGGCGCGTCGGTATCCATGCCGGGCATGATGGACACGATCCTCAACCTGGGGATGAACGACACCGTGGCGGCGACGCTGGCCGAGGAGACCGGTGACCCGGCGTTCGCGTACGACGCCTACCGCCGCTTCGTTCAGATGTACGGCGACATCGTCCTCGGCCTCAAAGGGAGTCGCAGCCCGTTCGCGGCGCTGCTGGAGCAGGCGAAGAAGACGCGGGGCGCCAAGCGCGACCGCGACCTGCCGGCGGACGACCTGCGCACGCTGGTGGCGGCGTACAAGGGAGCGATCCACCGCCTCACGGGCGCAACCGTGCCGGATGATTCGGCGCACCAGCTGTGGAGCGCCGTCGAGGCCATCTGGCGCTCGTGGCTGGGAGAGCGCGCTGCCGCCTATCGCCTGATCCACCACATCCCGGAAACGCTCGGCACGGCGGTGAACGTCGTGGCCATGGTGTTCGGCAACCTCGGCGAGGACTCGGGCACGGGGGTGGTCTTCACGCGCGACCCCTCCACCGGCGAGAAGCGCTTCTTCGGCGAGTTCCTGCTCAACGCCCAAGGCGAGGACGTCGTCGCGGGCATCCGCACGCCCGAGCCGATCGAGCGGCTTGCCTCCCTCCTGCCGGAGGCCTACCGGGAGCTCCGGGAAACCGTGCAGCGCCTCGAGGCGCACTACCGGGACATGCAGGACCTCGAGTTCACCATCGAGCGGGGCAAGCTCTACCTCCTCCAGACGCGCAGCGGCAAACGCACGGGCGCCGCCGCCGTGCGCATCGCCGTGGACCTGGTGGCCGAAGGGGTGATCGGTGAGGAGGAATCGCTGCTGCGCGTTTCCCCCGATGCCATCGAGCAGCTGATGCACCCGATGGTGGACCCCGCGGCCCCTTGCACCGTGCTGGCCACCGGCCTGCCGGCGTCGCCGGGCGCGGCCGCGGGTCAGGTCGTATTCGACGCCGAGGAGGCGTTCGCCTGGGCCGCGGACGGGAAGGCCGTCATTCTGGTCAGGCCCGAGACCTCGCCGGAGGACATCCGCGGCATGGCGGCGGCCAGGGGCATCCTCACCGCCCGCGGCGGTATGACCTCGCACGCCGCCGTCGTCGCCCGGGGCATGGGCAAGTGCTGCGTCGTCGGCGCCGCGGCGCTCGAGGTGGACGGGGAAGCCGGGGAGATGCGCGTGGACGGCCGGCGCATCGGCCGCGGCGAGTGGCTCACGCTCGACGGCTCGACCGGTCGAGTGATCCACGGCCGGGTGCCGCTCGTCACGCCGACCCTCTCGACGCACTTCGAGCAATTCATGAATTGGGCGGACAAGCCCCGGCGCCTCGGCGTCCGGGCCAATGCCGACACCCCGGCCGACGCCCGCCGCGCCCGGTCCTTCGGCGCCGAGGGCATCGGACTGTGCCGCACCGAGCACATGTTCTTCGACGCCGGCCGGATCGACGCGATGCGCAAGATGATCCTGGCGCGCGACGCCGCGGGGCGCCGGCGCTCCCTCGCCAAGTTGCTGCCGATGCAGCGCGGCGACTTCGAGGGGATCTTCGAGGCGATGGACGGCCTCCCCGTCACCATCCGCCTGCTCGATCCGCCCCTCCACGAGTTCCTGCCACACGACCCCGAGCAGGTCGCCGCGCTCGCCGGGGAGATGGGAGTCTCGGCCAAACGCCTCACGGCCACCGTCGAGTCCCTGCGGGAGGAGAACCCGATGCTCGGGCACCGCGGCTGCCGCCTCGGCGTGAGCCATCCCGAGATCACGGAGATGCAGGCGCGGGCCATCTTCGAGGCGGCGGTCGCGGTGACGGCCCGCGGCGTCCGTGCGATGCCCGAGGTCATGGTGCCGCTGGTGGCCGACGTCGCCGAGCTCCGGCATCAAACGGATATCGTGCGGCGGGTGGCGGGCGCCGTGTTCGCGAAGGCCAAGCGCGACGTGCCATACCTGGTCGGCACGATGATCGAGCTGCCGCGCGCGGCGCTCACCGCAGACGAGATCGCCGAGGTCGCGGAGTTCTTCTCGTTCGGCACCAACGACCTGACGCAGACGACCTTCGGCCTCTCGCGCGATGACGCCGGCCGCTTCCTCCCCCTCTACCTGGAGCACGGGATCCTGCCTGCCGATCCCTTCCAGGTTCTCGACCAGCGTGGCGTGGGCAAGCTCGTGCGTCTCGCGATCGAGCTGGGCCGCGCCCGGCGCCCGGACCTCAAGGTCGGCATCTGCGGCGAGCACGGCGGCGAGCCGTCGAGCGTCATGTTCTGCCACGACGCGGGCATGACCTACGTCTCGTGCTCGCCGTTTCGGGTCCCCGTCGCCCGCCTGGCGGCGGCCCAGGCCGCGCTCAAGGAGCGCGGGTTCGAGGACCGCACCGCCTTGGCGGTCTAGCGG
>JACQVG010000029.1 GCA_016209905.1 Gemmatimonadota bacterium
CCGGCGAGCTCGGCGAGAACGTCGTCCTGGAAGAGATCGGCATAGCGCGAGTAAATCTCGGCGAGACGAGGATGGGGCTCGAGCCCGGCGAGGGCGCGATACTGCTCGCGGCTGAGGTCGATCCAGAACTCCTCGGCGCGGCGCGGAAGCTCCGGATCCATGCGCGACTACCCGATCCGCCCGCGCACGTAGTCGACGACGCGGCCGATGCCCACACGCTCCTGCCGTAGCGAATCGCGCTCCCGCACCGTCACGGTCTCGTCCTGCAGCGTCTGGCCATCGATGGTGAGGGCGAAGGGCGTGCCCGCCTCGTCCTGCCGGCGGTAGCGCCGGCCGATCGAGCCGCTGTCGTCGTAGAAGGACGGCACGGCCGCGTGCCGCAGCAGCTGGTGGACGCGCCCGGCGACTTCCGGCATGCCGTCCTTGTTCACGAGCGGGAACACCGCGGCCTTGATGGGCGCGAGCCGGGGGTGCAGCGCGAGCACCACGCGCGGCTCCCCCTCGATCACCTCTTCGCGGTAGGCATCCGCGAGCACGACCAGCAGCGTCCGATCCACGCCGGCGGAGGTCTCGATGATGTACGGGAGGTAGCGCTTGTCCCGGTTCACCGGGTCCACGTACTCCAGCTTCTTGCCCGAGTAGTCCTGGTGCCGCTTCAGGTCGAAGTCCGTGCGGTTGTGGATCCCCTCGAACTCCTGCCAGCCGAAGGGGAACTCGTACTGGATGTCGAACGCGCGCTTGGCATAGTGGGCCAGCTCCCCCGGCTCGTGCTCGTGGAACCGCAGCCTGGCCGGCTGGATGCCGAGCGACTGCACCCATTGCATGCGCTCGGCCTTCCAGTGCTCGAGCCACTGCTCGTCGGTCCCGGGCTCGACGAAGAACTGCATCTCCATCTGCTCGAACTCGCGCGAGCGAAAGATGAAGTTGCCCGGCGTGATCTCGTTGCGGAACGCCTTGCCGATCTGCGCGATGCCGAACGGGATCCGCTGGCGGCTGCTCGACAGCACGTTCTGGAAATTGACGTAGATCCCTTGCGCGGTCTCGGGGCGCAGGTACACGACCGACGCCTCGTCCTCGACCGGCCCCATGAACGTCTTGAACATGAGATTGAAGAGTCGCGGCTCCGTGAACGAGTCCTTGGAGCCGCACACCGGGCAGACCTGCTTCGCGACCTCGGGCGCGTCGGCGCGGAAGCGGCGGTGGCAGACGCGGCACTCGACCAGTGGATCGACGAAGCCGGCCACGTGGCCGCTCGCCTCCCACACGCGCGGATGCATCAGGATGGCGGCGTCGATCCCCTCGATATCCTCGCGCTCGTGGACCAGCGCGCGCCACCACGCGGCTTTGATGTTGTTCTTGAGCTCGACGCCGAGCGGGCCGTAATCCCAGACCGAGCCGGCGCCGCCGTAAATCTCCGACGACTGGAACACGTAGCCGCGCCGCTTGCACAGCGAGACCAGCTTGTCCATCAGGTCGCTGCCGTCAGCCATCCTGCGCGCCCCCTCCTCACGCGAGCGGCGCTGAAGTTACCCCGAGCCCTCGGCGCTTAGCAACCGCGGCACGTGTTCCGCCGCGAGGCGCGCGAGCGCGGCCGCATCGAGTGGAGCGCCCCCGCCATCCACGCCGCGTACGCCCGGCGGCGGCACGGTTTCGATGCGGCCCGCGACGAGCAGGACCGGAACGCCCCGGCGTCGTGCCCGTGCGATGACCGCGCCCACGATCTTGCCCATGCCGCTCTGGGCGTCGTAGCTGCCTTCGCCGGTGACCAGCAGCTCGGCGCCGCCGAGCGCGGCGTCGAAGTCCAGCCGGTCGAGCACCCAGTCGCTGCCGGACACGAGCCGCGCGTCCAGGAATGCGACGGCGCCCGCGCCCAACCCACCAGCCGCGCCGCCCCCGGCGAGGGGGCGCACGTCCCGGCCCAGCTGCGCGCGCACCCGCTCGGCGAGCACGGTGAGCGCCCGCTCGAGCCGCCGCACGCCGGCAACGTCGGCGCCCTTTTGCGGCCCGAACACGGGCGCGGCGCCGAGCTCGCCCAAGAGCGGACTCTGCACGTCGGCGAGCGCGGTCACGGGCGGGAGCACGTGTGGCGCCTCGGGCGGCAGGAGTCGCGCCAGCCGAAGCAGCCCGGCGCCCCCGTCCGGGATGGGCGCTCCGGCCTCATCGAGCAGGCGCCAGCCCAGCGCCCGGGCCATGCCGGCGCCGCCATCCACGGTGGCCGAGCCCCCGAGCCCGAGCACGATGCGCCGCGGGGGAGCGGGTCCCTGCGCGGCCGCGCCGATCAGCTCGCCCACGCCGTAGCTGCTGGCCGCGAGCGGGTCGCGCCGCGCGCGGGGCACGAGGTGCAGGCCGCAGGCGTCGGCGCTCTCGACCACGGCGTCGTCCCCCACGCGCAGGATGCGGCCGCGCGCCGGCTCCCCCTGCGGGCCCGCGACGGTGACGAACGCAACCGTGCCACCCGCCGCCGCGTGCAGCGCGTCGATGAGTCCCGGTCCACCGTCGGAGAGCGGGAGCACGCGCAGGCGGGCCCGCGGGAGAGCGCGCCGTGCGCCGGCCTCCAGCGCCCGCGCGGCCTCGGCGGCGCCGAGCGTGCCCTTGAAC
>JACQVG010000034.1 GCA_016209905.1 Gemmatimonadota bacterium
GCTGAAGCTGTTGCATCACGGCGCGATGGAGGTCCTGCTCGCGCCGCTCCAGGTCGCGACGGCGGTCCTGATTGGTGCGGGCTGCCGCGCGCAGCCGATCCATCTGCTGATCGTTCAGCTCCAACTCCATCTGCACGCGCCGACCGAACTGCTCCTCGATCTCCCGCCTGAGCTGCTCCGCCCTTTCCCGGCCCTGCATCATCATTCCGGGCCGCATTCGGGCTCCGGGACGCATCGGCATGCGACCCGTATCCTGCATACCCGGCATACCCTGCACGCCCGGCATGCCCGGCGGCGGCCGTGGCGGCGGGTTCTGGGCCAACGCCACGCCCGCAGCCAGCGACACGAGGACACCGGCTGCGGCGCGATAAACGACTGGTCTCATATCTCCTCCTCCGACGACTGCATGGCCTGCAGCAGGGCTCGCAGCTCCTGTTCCGACAGGTCTTCGACCGACACGATTGACGGCTCCGGCGCCGGCGCGTTAAGGGGGCGAATCTCGTCCACCGCCCTGAGCAGCGCGTCGGCCTCGGTCTGGCCGAGCGAGTCCACGCCCTGGACGGCCACGGGGAGCGACACCCTAGCGCTCCCGGCGCCGCCGCCGGGCCACAGGCTCACCGTCGCCACGGCGGCCGCGACCACGAGCAGCGCGACGGCCGCCGCGACCCGCAACGACCGCGGAGCCGCCCACAGGCGCAGCACAGGGTGCATCTCGGCCTCCGGCTCGGCCTTGAGCCGCGCCAGGACCCGCGCCGCCGTCCGCTCGACGTCCAAGCGCGCCGCGCGCCGGGCCGCCTCCGCATCCAGCGCCTCGAGCGCCCGCGCGATCGGGCCGGGTAGCTCGCTCAGATGATCCATGCCTTGAGCCTCTTCACCGCGTGATGATAGTGCACTCTCGCCGCGCCCTCGCTGATCCCCAAGCCCCGGGAGATCTCCTGGTACGAAAGCCCCGACTGCGCCCGAAGCAGAAACACCTCCCGCTGGAGCCGGGCCAGCCGGCCGATCCCCTCCCGGAGCTTCGCCGCCGTCACGCTCGCTTCGGCTTCGCCCGCCGGGTCGCTCCCGGGGTCCGCAATGTCGGGCGTCAGCTCGGTCACCTGCCGCCGCCGCCAGTGCCGGCGCCGATCCCTGAGGACGTTGCCGCCGATCGCCAGCAGCCAGGTCCGGAAGGCGGCGTCCCCGCGGTACGAGCGCAGCGCCCGGAACGCCTTGAAGAGCGCGTCCTGCACGACGTCGTCCAACTCGTCGTCGGGCACCCCCTGCACCAACAGGAAACGCGCCAGCGGAGGCGCATGGCGCCGCACCAGCTCCGCGGCCGCGCTCTCGTCGCCCCCGAGGTAGCGGGCGATCAGATCGCCGTCGCTGCCGACGGCCGGGGCCGGTGCTCCCATGCGACTGTCCGTTGGACGTGCCCTTGCGCGGCGCGTTAAGGTCACCCCATATTGCCGTTCGAACATCCGTTCGAACACACCGGGGTCTGATGGACAGCTTCGATCGCCGCCGGGACAACCTGCTGGCCGTCGCGGCGCGGGTCTTTGCCGCGCGGGGCTACGACCGCACCTCGATGCGGGACTTGGCGCGCGCCTCGGCGATGAGCCTGGCAGGAATGTACTACTACGTGAAGGGCAAAGAGGACCTGCTGCGCAACATCCAGCGCAGCTGCTTCGAGCGCGTGCATCAGGGCGCCCTGGACGCCGTCGGCGGCCAGACTTCGGCGGAAGAGCGGCTCGCGGCCTTCATCCGCCACCACGTCACGTTCTTCGCCACCCACATGGCCGAGATGAAGGTGCTCTCTCACGAGGCCGAGTCCCTGTCGGGGGCAGCCCGCGCGGAGGTGCGGCGGCTCAAGCGGGGCTACGTGGACCTGTGCGTGCGCCTGCTGGCCGATCTGGACGGCCACGGCACGAGCGACCGGGCGCGGCGGCAGGTGGCCGCGTACTCGCTGTTCGGCATGATGAACTGGATCTACACCTGGTACGACCCCGACGGCCCGGTGGGAGTGGACGCGCTCGCGGACTCGATGACGCGGCTGTTTCTGAACGGCTACACCGTGGAGGTATCCCTGCCATGACGGCGACGATGGAGAAGGACACCGCCAGGCGTCTGGTGGACTACACGACCGGGGACGGGATCGCGGTCATCGCGCTGAACGACCCCCCGGCGAACACCTACACCTACGAGATGAACCGCCAGCTCGACGACTGCATCCTGGCGGCACGGATGGACGACGAGGTGCACGTCATCGTCTTGCGCGGCGCGGGCAACAAGTTCTTCTCGGCCGGCGCGAACATCGCGATGCTCAACTCCGTCACCCCGAAGTTCAAGTACTACTTCTGCCTCCACGCCAACGAGATGCTGAACCGGCTGGAGCACACGCCGAAGCTGGTCATCGCGGCCCTGAACGGCCATACGGTGGGCGGCGGCCTCGAGATCGCGATGGCGGCCGACCTGCGCATCGCGCGGAAGGACGCCGGCAAGATCGGCCTGCCCGAGGTCAACCTCGGCGTGTTGCCGGGGACGGGCGGGACGCAGCGGCTGGCTCGGCTCCTGGGCAAGAGCAAGGCCATCGAGCTCATGGTGCTCGGCAAACAGATGTCGTTCGACACGGCCCTGGACCTGGGTCTGGTCAACGAGGTGTGGGACGGGACCCCCGAAGAGTGGTGGGAGAAGGTGCTGGCGTACGCCCGGCAGTTCACGCCGCCGAACAAGGCGGCGAAGGCAGTCGGCCACATCAAGCGGGCGGTGTGCTCGGGCCTCGAGGTGCCGTTCGAGAGCGCGCTGGCGATCGAGCGCGAGCTCCAGCAGCTCCTGTTCCAAAGCGAGGATGCCAAGGAGGGCATCGGCGCGTACGTGGAGAAGCGGATGCCGACGTTCAAAGGAAAGTGATGCGCACCGACCTGTACATCGGAGGAGCCTGGACCCCCGCCTCCTCGGGCGGGCGCTTCCCGGTGGGCAACCCGGCCACGGAAGAGGTGATCTGCGAGGTCGCCGACGGCGCCGCCGAGGACGTTGACCGCGCGGTTGCTGCGGCGCACGCCTGCTTCGAGTCGGACGGCTGGCGCAGGCTCGCTCCGCGCCAGCGCGGCGCGATGCTCGGCCGCGCCGCCGACATCCTGGAATCGCGCCTGGACGAGTTCGCGCGGCTCGAGACGCTCCACAACGGCAAGCCGCTCTTCGAGTCGAAGATTGACGTCGCGATGACGGTCGAGACGCTCCGCTACTACGCCGGCTGGGCGGACAAGATCACGGGCGACACCCTCCCGGTCGCGCCCGGCTTCTTCACCTACACGCTGAAGGAGCCGGTCGGCGTCGTCGGCGCGATCGTGCCGTGGAACTTTCCGCTCAACCTCGCCAGCTGGAAGGTGGCCCCCGCCCTGGCCGCCGGCTGCACGGTGGTCCTCAAGCCGGCGTCCGAGACGCCGCTCACGGCCCTGCTGTTCGCGGAGGTGGCGGAGGCGGCGGGCTTCCCCGCCGGCGCGTTCAACGTGGTGGCGGGCGGGGGCCGGACGGCCGGCGCGGCGCTCGTCAGGCATCCCGACGTGGACAAGATCGCCTTCACCGGCTCGACGGAGGTGGGCCGCACGATCATGCGGGACGCGGCGGACACCGTCAAACGGGTGACGCTGGAGCTGGGCGGCAAGTCGCCGAACATCATCTTCGCCGACGCGGACGTCGCCCAGGCGGTGCGCGGGGCGCAGACGGCCATCTTCTACGGCAAGGGCGAGGTTTGTGCCGCGGGCTCTCGGCTCCTGGTCGAGCGGAAGGTGCACGACCAGGTCGTCGAGGATCTGGCGGCCCGCGCGAAGAAGCTCGTCCCCGGCGATCCCTTCGACAGGAACACGCGCCTGGGCGCGGTGGTCTCGGCGCGGCAGCAGGCGACGGTGCTTTCCTACATCGAGAAGGGGAAGGCGGAGGGCGCGGAGCTCGTGGCCGGCGGCAACGGCGCCAAGGTCAACGGGAAGGGCTTCTTCGTCGAGGCCACGGTGTTCGACCGGGTGCGGCCCGACATGACGATTGCGCGAGAGGAGATCTTCGGTCCCGTCCTCGCCGTCCTCGCCTTCGACGACGTAGAGGAGGGCATCCGGCTCGCCAACCAGTCCATGTACGGGCTCGCCGCGGGCATCTGGACCAAGGACATCCAGAAGGCGCACCGCGTGGCGCGTGCGATCCGCGCCGGGACCGTCTGGATCAACACCTACAACTTCTACGACAGCGCGGCGCCGTTCGGCGGCTACAAGGCGTCGGGGTTCGGGCGGGAGCTGGGGCGGGAGGCGCTGGACGGATACCTGGAGACCAAGTCGGTGTGGGTGGCCCTGTGAGATGCGGCGGCGGCCGGCGAGGACGCGTCGGAAGCTCGCCGAGGCGAGCACTCACGGGGCGCAGCCCGGCGAGCTTCCGACGCGACCGAGCGCAAGGCCGCCGCCGCCCCGCGCTGAGACCACTCCATGCGTGACGCGCTCATCATTGACGCGGTGAGGACGCCGGTGGGCCGGCACGGCGGGGCGCTGGCCTCCGTGCGGCCGGACGACCTGGCGGCGGTGCCGATCAGGGCGCTGCTCGAGCGTACGGCGATCGTTCCTTCGACCGTGGACGACGTCATTCTGGGCTGCGCCAACGGCGCCGGCGAGGACAACCGCAACGTCGCCCGCATGGCGCTCCTTCTCGCCGGCCTGCCGGTGGAGGTGCCGGGGCAGACCGTGAACCGCCTGTGCGGCTCGGGGCTGCAAGCCGTTGCGAGCGCGGCGCAGGCCGTGCGGGCCGGCGAGGGCGACTGCTTCATCGCCGGCGGCGTGGAATCCATGACGCGCGCGCCGTACGTGATGCTGAAGGGCGGCGAGCCGTGGGCGCGCACCCCGCCTGCGATGGCGGATTCGACCGTCGGCTGGCGGTTCACCAACCCCGCGATGCCGAGAGAGTGGACGATCTCTCTGGGCGAGACCGCCGAGGTCGTGGCCGAGCGCTACGGGATCACGCGCGAGGATCAGGACCGCTTCGCGCTCGAGAGCCAGCGGCGCGCGGCCTGCGCGATGCAGGAGGGTGCGTTCGACCAGGAGATCGTGGCGGTGACGATCGGACGGACCGACGCACGGACGCACGGACGCCCCGTGGCCTTTGAGCGGGACGAGCATCCGCGGCCGGAGGTGACGCCGGAGTCGCTCGCGGCGCTCAAGCCCGCGTTCCGGGCCGAGCGCGGCACCGTCACGGCGGGCAGCAGCTCGGGGATCAACGACGGGGCGGCGGCGCTGCTGCTCATGGAGCGGCAGGCGGCCCAGGCGGGGGGCTTCCTTCCCCTCGCCCGTGTCGTTGCCACGGCCGTCGCCGGCGTAGACCCGTCGGTCATGGGGATCGGGCCCGTGCCGGCGGTGCGAAAGGTGCTGCGCCGGAGCGGTCTCGAGGTGAAGAACCTGGATCTCGTCGAGCTCAACGAGGCGTTCGCCGCGCAGGCGCTCGCCTGCATCCGCGAGCTGGGTCTCGATCCCGCCATCGTGAACGTGTACGGCGGGGCGATCGCGTTGGGGCACCCGCTGGGCGCCACCGGCGCGCGGATGCTCACGACTCTGGCGCACGCGCTCGGGCGGCGCGGCGGCCGCTACGGGCTGGCCACGATGTGCATCGGCGTGGGACAGGGGATCGCGATGATCGTGGAGCGGGAGAGCTAGCGGTGGCTCGGCGCCTCCGCGCGTCCGCGCGTCTCATCCATCATGGCTGAGGGCGCGTTCAGCAACCTCACCGTCGGCATCGAGAGCCAGATCGGGACGATCACGCTCAACCGGCCTGACCGGCTCAACGCGTTCACCGTGGAGATGGTGGACGAGCTGACCGACGCCCTGAGGATGCTGACACAGGCGGCGGCGGTGCGCGTCATCGTCGTGACGGGCGCCGGGCGCGGGTTCTGCGCCGGCGCCGACATCGGCGTGCTCAAGGCGCTGGTGGAGCGCGGGGACGAGGCGACCGGCCGGCGGCTGGTGGACGGCGCGCGCACCGTCGGGACCCTGATCCGCGAGGCGCCGCAGCCGGTCATCGCGAGCCTGAACGGCGTCGCGGCCGGCGGCGGCGCGAACCTCGCCCTGGCCTGCGACCTCAGGATCGCGGCGGAGGGCGCGAAGCTCGGCCAGGTGTTCGTGAGGCTCGGCCTCCACCCCGACTGGGGCGGCACGTACTTCCTGCCTCGGCTGGTGGGCACCGCGCGCGCGTTGGAGCTGTTCCTGAGCGGCGAGCTCGTCGGCGCCGACCGGGCCCTCGAGCTCGGGCTCGTCAACCGGGTCGTGCCGGCCGAGCGGCTGGCCGAGGCGACGCGGGAGTGGGCGCGGCAGATCGCCCTGGCTCCGCCCGCCGCCGTCCGTCGCGTCAAGCGGGCCGTCTACCGGAGCGCTCGGGCGACGCTGGAGGAGATGTTGGACGACGAGCTCGAGGCGCAGCTCATCTGCTTCGGGACCGCGGACTTCAGGGAGGGGCTCGCCGCCTTCGACGAGAAGCGGGAGCCCCACTTCACCGGACGCTGAGGAGAGCCGTCATGCTGCGGGTGCACACCTTCGACGAGTGGATCGACTTTTTCCGCGCCTGGCAGGCGGACATCGGCCTTCAGGCCAAGGAGCTGCGCGAGTTCAAGTTCGACGTGAAATTCGGCGAGCCGGAGGCGGAGACGATCGAATTCGGCCACTACCGGGGGCAGCGCAAGTGGCCGACGGTGATGCACATCCCCGACCAGCGGATCCGGGACGCGCTCCTCAACCTCATCGTCTATCAGGGGGACACCGAGTTCGCCTCGGTCGAGCAGCAGCGCAACCTGCTCGAGAGGGCGCCGTCCTCCTACGACCTCCTGTCTATCATGCGGGTGATGGCGGAGGAGATGCGGCACGGCTGGCAGATGTCCTACCTCCTCGTCGAGCACTTCGGCGATGAGGGCAAGCGGGAGGCGCAGAAGCTGCTCGAGCGGCGCGCCACCGAGGGCAAGCGGCTGTTGGGCTCGTTCAACGAGCGAGTGGAGAACTGGCTCGATTTCTTCACCTACACGCAGTTCATTGACCGGGACGGGAAGTTCCAGCTCAAGATGCTGTCCAGTTCGGCCTTCCACCCGCTGGCGCGCTCCATGGGGCCGATGCTGAAGGAGGAGTCGTACCACCTCGGCACGGGCAACAACGGGCTGCTCCGAATCCTCAAGGCCGGGAGAATCCCACCCGAGATCGTGCAGCGGTTCTTCAACAAGTGGGTGCCGACGGCGTTCGACCTCTTCGGCACCGACAACTCGTCGTCGGCGCACTGGGCCTACGAGTGGGGCCTCAAGGGGCGGTTCGACGAGCGGGAGAACGCCAACCTCGCCAACCGTGGGAAGCTGAACGAAGCGTCGCGGGGACTCTACCGCGAGGAGGTTGTGCGGCTCGTGGAGCGGATGAACCAGCTCGTCCCCGATCGCGACCGCTGGCTCACGGTCCCGGCAATCCCGTTCAACCGGAAGATCGGTCAGTACGCGCACCAGCCGTTCACGACCGAGGGCGAAGCGCTCGCGCCCGAGCGGTACGCCGAGTACCTGGCGACCGTCATGCCGACCGACGGGGATCGCCGGCTCCTGGCCGACATCTTCAAGGATCCCGACTGGATCACGCCGAAGAAGGGCGATAGTATGGACGGGTGACCCGTCCGCTGGTGATCGCGCACCGCGGGGCGTCGGGGTACGAGACCGAGAACTCCCTCGCCGCCTTCCGGGCCGCGCGCGCCACGGGCGCCGACGGCGTCGAGCTCGACATCCACGCGACGGCGGACGGCGCCCTCGTCGTTCACCACGACGAGATGATCGGCGAACACCACATCGCGCACTGCTCGCTGCGCGAGGTCCAGGCGCAGCGGCTCCCCAACGGTGAGCCGATCCCCACGCTCGGGCAGGCGTTGGCGACGATCCACCCCGACATGACCGCGTTCGTGGAGATCAAGTCCCTCAGCCCGCGGATGGACGAGAAGCTGTTCGCGGCGATCGATGCCTCCCCCTCGCCCGCGCGGGTGGCGGTGCATGCCTTCGACCACCGCGTCGTGCACCGCCTCGGCGAGAAGCGCCCGCACCTTTTGCGCGGGGTCCTCTCGACCTCGTATCCGATCCACCCGGTGCGCTGCCTCCAGGACGCGGACGCGGGGGCGCTGTGGCAGCACTTCAAGCAGGTGGACGAGAGCCTGGTGAGCGGCGTGCACGAAGCGGGATATCTCATCTACGTCTGGACGGTGGACGCGGCGGAGCAGATAGCCCGCCTGCTGTCCTGGGGCGTGGACGCGATCTGCACCAACTATCCCGACCGGGGGCGCGCCGCGGTAGATTCTCTCCCCCGGTGAGCGCTATTCGGACGGTCGCCGAAGGTAAGCTCGGCCGGAAGACCGGGCAGGGCTTCTCCACCTGGACGGAACCATGAGCGAGGCAGATCACGTCGTCATCGAGCGCCACGGCGCCGTCGCCCTCGTGACGATTAACCGGCCCGACAAGCGGAACGCCCTCGACGACGCCACCCGCCGCCAGCTCCTCGACGCGCTCGACGCGCTGCGGCGCGACCGGGAGATCAGGGTCGTGGTCCTCACGGGGGCCGGCGACAAGGCCTTCATCGCGGGGGCCGACATCCGCGAGTTCCAGGGCCGCACCCCGGTGGAGCAGCTCCGGGTCATGCGGCTGCCGTCCGTTTACGAGGCGGCCGACGAGTTCCCCAAGCCGCTCATCGCGATGATCAACGGCTACTGCCTGGGCGGCGGGAACGAGCTGGCGATGGCGTGCGACATCCGGATCGCCTCCGAGACGGCGAAGTTCGGGCAGCCGGAGATCAACCTCGGCATCATGCCGGGCGGCGGCGCCACGCAACGGCTGCCGCGCCTCGTCGGGCTGGGCACGGCGTTCAAGCTCATCTACACCGGGCAGATCATTGATGCCGCGGAGGCGCGGGCGATCGGCCTCGTGGACGCAGTGGTCCCTGCGGCGGAGCTAAGGCCGCGCACGATGCTGCTGGCGGAGACGATCGCCGCGAAGAGCCCCGTGGCGCTTCAGATGATCAAGGAGGCGATCCGCGCCAGCGTGCGCTCGCCGCTCGACGACGGGCTCCGGCACGAGCAGAGCCTGTTCAGCGTCGTCTTCTCCTCCCAGGACAAGGCGGAAGGGGTCGCGGCGTTCCTCGAGAAGCGCCAGCCGCACTTCACCGGAGAGTGACGGCCTCCGGGGCTGAGGGCGGCAAGACGCCGGAGCTGCCGGGCGTCACCGACGTGCACGTCCACATCCAGCCGTGGCGGCAGCTCAAGCCGGCCGTCCTGGAGGCGATGCGGAGGGGCAAGGAGGAGCAGTGGGAGTTCCTCTTCGCCCTCATGGACGAGCCCAAGCTCCTGCTCGACGTGATGGATCGCGCCGGGGTCTGGCGGGTCGGGATGGTGAACTATCCGAGCCCCGACGTCATGGGCTTCACGGACGAGACCAACATCTTCGCCGCCCGCTACGCGGAGGCGGCGCCCGAGCGGCTGCTCCCCTACGGCGGCGTCCACCCGAGGTTCGCCGGCGACATCGAGGGCCACGTGGACGAGCTGCTGGAGCTCGGCATCCGCTGCCTCAAGATCCACCCCTCGCACCAGCTCTTCCCCGCCAACGCCCATACGCAGGGGCTTCGGACCCTGGGCGCCGTGTATCGGCGGTGCGAGGACCGGAGGCTGCCGGTGATGGTCCATACCGGGACCAGCATTTTCCCGGGGGCGCGGTGCAAATACGGGAATCCGATGGAGCTGGACGACGTCGCGCTCGACTTCCCGGATCTCACGATCATCATGGCGCACGGCGGGCGGCCGCTGTGGATGGACGAGGCGTTCTTCATCCTTAGGCGGCACCACAACGTCCACTTGGACGTTTCGGGCATTCCCCCGCTGAAACTCACCGAGTACTTTCCCCGTCTCGTGGACATCAAGGACCGGGTGCTGTGGGGGACGGACTGGCCCAGCCCGGGAGTTCGAGATCTCAAGCACAACCTCGATCAGTTCCTGAGTCTGGACCTGCCGGCGGAGGTGAAGACCGCCGTGACCCGTACCAATGCGCTGAAAGTGTTCCCTCAGTAAGGAGTGGACGGTGAGCAGTAGTCGGCAGAGTTGCAGAGTTGCAGTGGTACGCGGTCTGCAGTATGCGGCGGGGCTCCTGTGCCTCATCACCGCCCTGCCGGCTGACCGCCTGTCCGCCCAGAACGCTGGGCGCATCAACTACGAGACCTTCACGATGCCGAACGGGCTGCGGGTCGTGCTCTCGGAGGACCACTCGACTCCCATCGTCACCGTGAACGTCTGGTACTACGTCGGCAGTGCGAACGAGCGCGTCGGCCGCTCCGGGTTCGCCCACCTCTTCGAGCACATGATGTTCCAGGGCTCGGCTCACGTCGGGAAGGCGGAGCACTTCAAGCTGATCGAGCGGGCCGGCGGCGGCCTGAACGGCTCCACGCGAACGGACCGGACCAATTACTACCAGACGCTCCCGTCGAACCGCCTGAATCTCGGCCTGTGGCTCGAAGCGGACCGCATGCGCTCGCTGGCTGTCACGGGCGAGAACTTCGAGAACCAGCGCCAGGCCGTAAAGGAGGAGCGGCGCCTCAGGGTTGACAACCAGCCCTATGTCCGGCCCTTGCTCGAAGCCCTCGCCCTACCCTTCGACTCGGCCACGTGCTTCGCGTACGCCCACACCGTCATCGGCAACATGGCGGACCTGGACTCGGCGCGAGTGGAGGACGTGCAGGCGTTCTTCCACCAGTTCTACGCACCCAACAACGCCGTCCTCGCCGTGGTCGGCGACTTCGACGCGGCCGAGGCGCGGAGGCTCATCGAGCAGTACTTTGGGTCCATCCCGCGTGCTTCCGAGGCGCCGGCGGCCAGGTGCGAATCGGAGTTCGGCCGCGGTCCGCGGCGGATGGACGTGACGGACAGCCTCGCCAACCTGCCCGCCGTCTTCCTTGTGTACATGGTGCCCAGCCGAAATCACGAGGACGCCCCGGCGCTCGAGCTGCTGGCCACGATTCTGGGCTCCGGCGAGTCGTCACGGCTCAACCGCCGGCTGGTGCGCGAAGAGCGGGCCGCCCTCGGAGCCGCGCAGGAGTCCGACCTTCGCGTCGGCCCCGGGGTGCTGCTCTTCTACGGCATCACGAACCAGGGTGTGGAGGCGTCTCGACTCGAGCAGTTGATGGGGGAGGAGATAGATCGGGCGCGAAACGACTCCGTCGTCGCGGCGGAGCTGACGAAGGCGCGGAACCAGTATCGCGCGGGCGCGATCCGCGAGCGGCAGACCACCCAGGACGTAGCCGAGGCGCTGCAGAGCGCGCTCCTTTACGCCGGCTCGCTCGAGAGCGTGAACACGGAGATCCAGCGCTTCATGGGAGTAACGACCGCCGACCTCACCCGGGTGGCACGGCGCTATCTCGCGCCGGAGAATCGGCTGACGGTCATCGTGAACCCGCCGGCTGGGAGGGGGGGGAATGACTAGAGTTGCAGGGTTGCGGAGTTGCAGGGTTGCAGTGGGGAGCAGTGTCCAGGTGGCGGTCATGGTTGCGCTCCTGGCCGCCTGGCCGCCCGACTGCCTGACAGCCCAGGGCCAGTACCCGACGCAGCCGCCGGCCCCGACGGGGCTCAGGCCGGTTCGGTTCCCGCCGTTCGTGACGGCGCGGCTCGCCAACGGCACGGACGTCATCGTGGTGGAGCACCACGAGCAGCCGGTCGTGACCATCTCCCTCTCGCTCCCGGCGGGCGGCTTCTACGAGCCGGCCGACCGCGCGGGCCTGGCCGAGCTCGTGGCGGACCTCCTGACCAAGGGGACGGAGCGCCGCACGGCCGACCAGATCGCGGCCGAGATCGAGGGGGCCGGCGGGGGGATCGGCGCAGGCGCGGGCGAGGATTACCTCACCGTTACGGTCTCCGCGCTCGCGGAGAACGTCCCGCTGGCGATGGACGTGCTGGCGGACGTGGTGGCACGGTCCACGTTCCCGGCCAGCGAGGTGACGCTCACCCGTACCCGCTCGCTCTCGGCGCTCCAGCTCGCGCTGTCCCAGCCCGCGCAGATCGCGTCGCGCATCTTCGGCCGGGAGGTCTACGGCGACCATCCCTACGGCCGGAGCGCGACGCCCGCGTCGCTGCGGGCCATCACCCGCGATGACGTGGTGCGGTTCTACTCCGAGCGGGTCAAGCCGACGGGGGCGCTGCTCGTGGTCGCCGGCGACGTCCGGGCCGCCGACGTGCGTCAGCTCGCCGAGCGCGCGTTCGCTGGTTGGACCGGCGCCGCGGCGCCAGCGCCGGCCGCCGCGGCGATCCCCGCGAGGACCGGGACGGAGATCGTGCTCGTGCACAAGCCGGGCGCGGTGCAGTCGAACATCGTGGCCGGCTACACCTTCATCACTCCGCGCGATCCCGCGCTCTACCCGCTGGTGATCGTCAACCGGATCCTGGGCGCCGGCGCAGACTCGCGCCTGTTCATGGTGCTCCGCGAGCAGAAGGGCTGGACCTACGACGCCCACTCGAACTTCAGCCGGCCGCGCGGCGTCGGTGCTTTCCAGGCCACCACACAGGTGCGGACCGAAGTGACTGACAGCGCGCTGGGCGAGCTGCTGCGCCAGCTCGAGGCGATTAGGACCGAATCGCCGGCCGACAGCGAGATCACGGCCGCCAAGAACTTTCTCGTCGGCTCCTTTCCGCTCAGCATCGAGACCCCCGAGCAGATCGCGCGGCAGGTGGCGAACGCGCGGCTGCGCGGACTGCCGGACGACTACGTGATCCGCTTTCGTGAGCGGCTCGCCGCGGTCACCCTGCCCCAGATCCAGTCGGCGGCGCGCCGCTTCATGACGACCGACCGCATGGTGATCGTGGTGGTGGGGGACGGGACGCGAGTGCTGAACGGGCTCAAGGCGCTGGGCGCGGTGCGGCTCGTGGACGTCGAGGGGCGCCCGATGGCGGAGGCGGACCTGAGTCCGCGCGCCGGCGGGCTTGCCTGGGAGCAGGGCCGGCTGACGGCGGGCACGTCCACGTATCGCGTCGTCGTCCAGGGCAATCCGTTCGGCGAAGTCACGCGCGGCCTCGAGCGCACCAGCGAAGGGAGCCGCGCGGTGCTCCGCGTCGCGGGCACCACGGTCCTCGGCCCGATCGTTCGCCAGAGCGACACGCTGACGATGGACGCCGCGACGTTCCGGCCCATCCGATTCCGGCAGGGGGGCACCGTCCAGGGACAGCCGACGTTCGTCAACCTCGACTATGAGGGAACGCGCGTGCGCGGGCAGGCCCGCGTGCCGCAGCCCCCCGCCGGAGGTCTTCGCGAGCTGAACCTCGACACGGCGCTGGCCGAGGGAACGTACGATTCGCACCAGTTGCCGGCGCTGCTCCTCGCCCTGCCGCTCGCGGGCGGGGCGCGGTGGACGATCCCGGTATTCTCGGGCGAGGAGGGATCGGCGCGCATGTTCGCGGTCTCCGTGGCGGGCGAGGATTCGGTCACGGTCCCCGCAGGCAGCTTCGCGACTTGGCGTGTGGAGGTCACCGGGGGGCCGGTCCCGATCACCTTCTACCTCACGAAGGAGGCACCCTACGCGATCGTGAAGTACGAGCTGGTGGGGGCGCCGTTCGTCTTCGAGCTGACGGGAAGAAACTAGCGTGGAGACAGAGTTGCAGAGTTGCAGAGTTGCAGTGGTACGCAGTCTCCAGTATGCAGCGTGCACGCTGGTGCTGGCCGCCTGCGCGCGCGCGGCGGGCGCACCACAGCCTCTGCCAGCCCCCGCCCCCGTGCAGGGTCCGCAGCCCTACCGCGACACGCTCTCGTTCGACCGGGAGCAGTTCCCCTCGACCTATCGGCGGCGGTCCTCACCTCCCGTCCTGATCCGCAACGCCACGATCCTCACGGCAACCGGGCAGGAAATCGAGCACGGCTCGATCCTGCTCGAGGAAGGGCGTATCGCGGCCGTCGGGACGGACGTGCCGGCACCGGCCGGCGCCGTGGTCGTGGACGCCGCCGGGAAGTTCGTGACGCCCGGCATCATTGATACGCACTCGCACCTGGGCGTGTACGCGGCGCCCGGAACGGCGGCCGAAGACAACGGGAACGAGGCCACGGACCCGAACACGGCACAGGTCTGGGCGGAGCATTCCTTCTGGCCCCAGGATCCCCAACTGCCGCTGGCGCAGGCGGGAGGTATCACGACCATCCAGGTCCTGCCCGGCTCCGCCAACCTGATCGGTGGCCGCAGCGTGACGCTCCACGTCGTCCCGGCGCGGACCGTGCAGGAGATGAAGTTCCCCGGTGCGCCGTACGGGGTGAAGATGGCGTGCGGAGAGAACCCGAAGCGCGTCTATGGCGGACGCGAGAAGGCGCCGTCCACGCGCATGGGGAACATGGCGGGCTACCGCGCGGCGTACATCGCCGCGGAGCGGTACCGGCGGCGCTGGGACCTGTGGAACCGGAGCCGCACCGGCGACCCGCCGGATCGCGACCTCCAGCTCGAGACGCTGGCCGACGTGCTGCGCGGCCGCATCCTGGTCCAGAACCACTGCTACCGCGCCGACGAGATGGCCCAGATGCTCGATCTCGCGCGTGAGTTCGGCTTCCGCATCCGCTCCTTCCACCACGCGGTCGAGGCGTACAAGGTCGCGGACATCCTGGCGCGCCAGCAGGTCGCCGTCTCGATCTGGGCCGACTGGTGGGGGTTCAAGATGGAGGCCTTCGACGGCGTGCAGCAGAACGCCGCGCTGGTGACGCAGGCGGGCGGCCGCGCGGTCATCCACTCCGACAGCGAGAGCGGGATTCAGCGACTGAACCAGGAGGCGGCGAAGGCGATGTGGGCTGGCCGCCGCGCGGGAATCACCATCACGCGCGACCAGGCGCTGCGGTGGATCACGGCCAACCCGGCGTGGGTGATCGGGCTGGATTCGCTGGTTGGGACGCTGGAGGTGGGAAAGAACGCCGACGTAGTGGTCTGGAGCGGCGATCCGTTCTCCGTGTACGCGCGGGCGGAGCGGGTGTATGTGGACGGCGCGCTCATGTACGACCGGAACGACCCGGCCACCTGGTGGCGGACGGATTTCGAGCTGGGCCACGTGCCCGCAGCCGGGAGGGATCGGTGATCGCGCTTCTGCTCGCCCAGACGATCGCCATCACCGGCGGCCGGGTTCTGCCCGTGTCCGGCCCCGCGATCGAGAACGCCACAGTGCTGATTCGTGACAGCCTGATCGAGGCCGTCGGGACGAACGTCGCGATTCCCGAGGGCGCGCGGCGGATTGACGCGCGCGGGAGGATCGTGACGCCGGGGCTCATCAATGCCTTCACGCAGCTCGGCTTGACGGAGATAGACCTCGCGGCCCAAACGGTGGAGCAGAGCGTCCGGAGGGAGGTGGCCGCGAGCTTCAACGTCGCCGAGGGCATCAATCCTGCTTCGACGCTCATCCCGGTGACCCGCGTCGAGGGCATCACGAGCGCGCTGGTGGCGCCCACGGGCGACTTCATCGCGGGCCAGAGCGTCTTCCTCGACCTCGCGGGCGAGACGATCGAGCAGATGATCGCGAGGAGTCCCGTGGCGATGCACGTGACCCTCGACGAGAGCAGCAAGGGCGCCGGCGGGGGCTCGCGGGCCGGCGCGGCCGAGCGGCTGCGTCGCATCCTGAGCGACGCGCGGGCCTACGCCGCGCGGCGCAGCGATTTCGAGCGGCGTCAGATGCGCGACCTCGCGGCGAGCCAGGCGGACCTCGAGGCCTTGCAGCCGGTGCTGGCGGGCCGGATGCCGCTCATCGTGACGGCGCATCGCGTGTTCGACATCCGGAACGCGCTCAGGATCGCGCGCGAGTTCAGCCTCCGCCTGGTGCTGGCCGGCGCGGCGGAGGGGTGGGAGATCGCGGGCGAGATCGCGCGCGCCAATGTTCCCGTCCTGGTGGAGCCGCTGGCGAACATTCCGAGCTTCAACGCGCTGGGGGCGCGCTACGAGAACGCGGCGCGGCTCGCCGCGGCGGGTGTCACGATCGCCATCGTGGCGGGCGCGGGACCGGGCGGCACGGCCCACAATTCCCGGATCATCAAGCAGGAGGCGGGGAACGCGGTCTCGTACGGGCTGCCGTATGAGACGGCGTTCAGGGCCGTCACGCTCTCGCCCGCCGAGATCCTCGGCGTGAGCGACCGGTACGGGTCGCTCCAGCCGCGGCGCGTGGCCGACGTCGTGGTGTGGTCGGGGGATCCCTTCGAGTTCTCGACCGGCGTGGAGCACGTCTTCATTCGCGGGCGCGAGGTCCCGCTCACCAGCCGGCAAACCGAGCTGCTCGAGCGCTATCGCACGCTGCCGCCGAGGTGGTAGGCGGCGCTCAGGTGGCCGGGGCCTGCGGCTCGTCGGCCGGCGGACTCTCCCCTGTGGCGGGCGGTGCCTCCTCGGCCTGCGCCGCGGGCGGCGGCGCGTTCGCAGGCTTGCCGGGCGGGCCCTGCACTCCCCTTCCCCCTCCCGCTCCGCGGACGCGCTCGATCTCGGCCTGAAGCCGCGCGACCTCGGCCTCAGCCTCGCCAATCTTCCGCGTGAGCGTCTCGATCTCCCCCGGCGGCGGGCCTTCGCCCTTGGCTTGCCGATAGGTGACGTAGCCCAGGTCGCGCGCGGCGTTGTCCTTGCGCCGGCGGACGCGTAGCAGCTCCATGCGCAGCTTGCCCTCGTCGAGGGCCTGGTTGGCCTTCCGTCCCAGCTTATCGAGCTCGGCGGCGACGCGATCAATGAGACTCATGGCAGCAACCTCCTCCGCGAGCCCTACGATGGCTTCCAGTTCGCACCACCCTACCCCGCCGACGCGTCGGCCTAGCTGCGACCGCCGGAGAGAGGCGCCGTTTACGCCATGAACTGCCACAAGTGCGCTACCCCGCTCCCCGACAACCGCCAGTTCTGGCTCAGCTGCGGTGCCGACGATCCCGTCCCGCACTCAGCGCTTGGATGAGCTCTCGCAGTCCGATGACCGTCACGGTGAAGTCGTCAACCGTTCGGGCGGAGCGCCGCTCCACGTCGTGAGCTACCAGAAACGTGTCGCCCCGGGGGTAGCGACGCCGGAACACGCGCAGGCTCCCCGGATCGAAGTCCTTGGCCGACCACTTGCACTCGATGGCCACCGGCGCGCTCGCACGCCGCGCCAGCACGAAGTCCACCTCGTGTCCCTGCTTGTCGCGCCAGTAGCGGATCTCGCGGGTCTCGAGGCAGGCGTGCAGCTCGTTCAGCACGTAGTGCTCCCACAGCGCGCCCAGGTCCTCGCGCCGCAACTCCTGCCAGCCGCGGTAGTACACGACGAAGCCGGTGTCGAATCCGTAGACCTTGGGCGCCGCCAGGATCTCGGTGGCGCGGCGCGTCGTGAAGGGGCGAATCACGTGCGCCACGAAGGTGGCCTCGAGGACGCCGAGATAGTTGGTGATGGTGGTGCGGCTCACCTCGCAGGCCCGGGCGAAACGGGTCGCTTCGAAGAGTCCGCCGCTGTGCGCCAGTACCAGCTCGACGAAACACTGAAACGACTGCCGGCGCTCGAGGCGGAACAGTTCCTGGATATCGCGGGCCCAGTAGGCGTCCATCCACTCCTGGAAATCGGCCTCCGGGAAGTCGGCGGCGAGAAAGAACGGAGGCAGCCCGCCGCGCAGCAGGCGGTGCGTGAGCGACGGGTGCCCGAACGCCGCCTGGTCGGCCAGCGCCATGGGGGTGAGCCAGACCTCGCGCTTGCGGCCGGCCAGCGTGTCGCGGAACCGCGCCGAAGCACCGAGCACGGAGGAGCCGGTGGCGAGTACGCGCACGTCGCGATAGTGGTCGGCGGCGACCTTGAGTAGTTCCGACGGGTAGGGCAGCCGATGGATCTC
This sequence comes from Gemmatimonadota bacterium, assembly GCA_016209905.1. GTDB lineage: Bacteria > Gemmatimonadota > Gemmatimonadetes > Gemmatimonadales > JACORV01 > JACORV01. The sequence continues at coordinate 17,813 of JACQVG010000034.1, forward strand.
GTCGAGCACGATCCGCCGGCCGCGCACCGAGTCCAGAAACCCTTCCGGGTCATCCAAGAGTCGGCGCGTGCGCGGGCGCTCGCAGTCGAAGTACTCGACTTCCGGCAGGCCCTGGCACAGCGTGGTCTTGCCGACGCGACGGACGCCCGGGAGCCAGACGACCGACCGCTGTCTCCAGGCGTGCTCGATCCTGTCGGTCCAGAACGGGCGGTGCCGCATGCAGCCAAGATGGCGAATGGTACTACCAAACGCAAGCGTGGCATCGTTTGGACCACACGCCCGGCGGGGGCATGAACCGCCACCGCTGCGCCACGCCCGTCCCGGACAACGGCTCGGCCTCCGTCTTGGGAGCCGCCGCCGGCGGGTTGAAGGCGGCGCGTCGCGGGCGTATCCTTGTCACGCCATGCGACTCGAAGCGGAACGACTCGTCAAGCAAGCCACGCGCGACCTCGACCTCGTCGTCGTGTCCGACGCCTTCGAGGGCCTGCGGTGGCTGGACCGCGGCCCGCGCGTGCTGAACGCGCTCGAGGTCCCCTTCGGCGTCGAGCTGCTCTGTTACACGCCCGAGGAGTACGCCCGCAAGGCGCTTGAGCTGGGGATCGTGCGCACCGCGACGCTGGAAGGGGTGGACCTGCTGCAGCCGACACCCTGAGCCGGGCGGAACGCCCGCTTCACCCGGGCGCGAAGGCTGACGCTGCTGCTCAGCGGCGCCGGCATCCACGGGGATGGGCAGCTCGCACAGGAACCTCGGACCGTTCCGGCCGAGCGAGAAGGCGTCACCACCCGACACCAGGACCGCGCGACGGTGCAGGCGGGCGTCCTTGAGCCAGGTGCCGTTCGTGCTGCCCGAGTCCTCCAGTGTCCAGCCCCCGTCCGCCTCGCGCTTGATGCAGCAGTGGCGGTTGCTGACCACCTTGTTCTTGAACGCGGGGATCATCGCTGCGAGATGGCAGTCGCGGCCGAGGTAGAGCGAGCCGCCTGTCAAGAACGGCGAATCCCGCCTGAAGACGCCTCGCGTCAGATGCGTCGTGCAACACGGCAGTTTGAAGAGCGGCGCGCCATCGAGCAACCCGCGCCTTACGCGAACCGCTCCACGATGATCTGCGGCACCCGCTCGAAATGAGCGTCCGTCGTCAGTACCGGCAGACCGTGCTGCATCGCGCTCGCCGCGATCCAGACGTCGTTGGTGGGGATCGAAGTGCCGGCTCGACGCAGCCCAACCACGATAGCGGCGTAGTAGGTCGCCGTCTCCGCATCGATCCGGCCCACGTCCACACGCGGCGAGGCCAGGAACGACGCCAGCCCGGCCTCGTTGGCCCGCCGTCTCGCTCCACCCAGGAAGCCCGCGCGCAACTCGCCTAGCGCCACCGCAGGGAGCACCAGGCGCTCGACTTGCTGCACGCTCGCGCTCACGCTGGCGTGCCCGCGAAGCAACGCCGCGTAGGCCGACGTGTCCAGGACGGCCCCTCTCACCGCCACAGCTCGGGGTCGATCTTCCGCTGCTCGGCGAGCTGGCGCTCAAACTCCTCGGCCTCCTCACCCGACCATGTGCCCACCAGATGGTCGAGGTCGTGATACGTCGGCGGCTTGCCGCCACGACCCACACCCAGCCCGCGCTCGAGCAGCTCAATGACCGCCCGGTTGAGGCTGATGCGGTAGCGGGCAGCATGCTCGCGCACCGCGCGCACTACCGGCTCAGGCAGGTTCCGCAGGGTAATCGGCTTCACGCTTCCTCCGCATGTGTCGTGTCGCGCATCAATATGATGCACAGAGCGCATCACGCCGTCAACCTGGGCCACGGAGCTGCTCCGCGCGGACGCCACCCTCTACGCCGTCCCGCTCAACACCTGCTCCGCCCAGGCTGCGTACCGCTCCGCCGCCTCGAGCACCGGCACTGCCTCCTTGAGGCCGACGATGTAGCCCGCACTCGAACCTCTCCTTCGCGCAGAGCACGCCGCAGACGACGCTGAGCATCCGGTTCGGCACGCGGTTGCCCATGACGGCGCGGAGCAGCCGCTCGGCCGCGGCGTGGTGAGGGGGGTGAGAGGCGATGACCGTCAAAAAGCACGGCGGCCGCAAACACAGAGGGCCCCAACCAATCGGGGGCCCTCGTTCAGTCGCCGGGACGAACCGGCGGGCGGGGCGCCGGGACCAAACGGCGAGGCCCCCGGTCTCCTGGGGGCCTCGTGCCCTGGCGTCCGGCCGCCCTACCGTCCCCGCCCTACCCCACCGCCACTACGCTCACCTGCCGCCGGCCCTTCGCCCGCCACTCGAACTTCACCACGCCATCCGCCGGCGCGAACAGGGTGTCCTCGTTCCCCCGGCCGAGGCGCTCGAGCATACTGCTCGTGGTGAGGATGTCCGCTACCGACACGCTAGCCCTCCAGCCCGCCGCGATCGATCGCCAGGATCGCTTGGAGCAGCACGTCGGCGCCCTGGGCCACGTCCTCCGGCCGCGTGAACTCGGCGGGCGAGTGGCTGATGCCGTCCACGCTGGGCACGAAGATCATCCCGACCGGAGCGATGCGGGCCAGGTGCTGCGCGTCGTGCCCCGCCCCGCTGGGCAACGCGCGATGCGAGAGACCCAGCGACCGGCAGGCCTCCGCAATGACGCGCCGCACGGCAGGATCGGTCGGCGCCGGCGTGTTCTCGTTCAGGAGCCGGAAGCTGACCCGCGTGCCGCTGTCCCGCGCGATGCGCTCCGCCTCGACCACGACCCGCCGGTAGAGCGATTCGATCCTCTCGGCCGAAAGGTCGCGCAGCTCGACGCTCAGGACGACCCGGCCCGGTATGACGTTGGGCGCGCCGGGCAGCGCGCTGATCCGACCGACAGTCCCCACCTGACGGCCGGGCTCCGCAGTGACCACCCCGTTCACGGCCAGGATGAGCTGGGCTGCCGCCAGCAGCGCGTCGCGTCGACGATCCATCGGCGTCGTGCCCGCGTGGTTGGCGAACCCCTCGATCGTGACCTCATACCAGCGGATGCCGACGATCCCTTCGACTACGCCGATGCTCACGCCCGCCTCGTGCAGCGTCCCGCCCTGCTCGACGTGCAACTCGAGATAGCAGGCCACGTCGCCCCGCACGCGCCGGGCCAGCGCGAGCCGGTCCGGGTCGCCGCCGATGAAAGGGATGCCCTCGCGGATCGTCTTGCCACTGCGGCTCACGAGGTCCAGCTCGGCGGGACCCAGCTCGCCGATCATCGCCCGGCTGCCGATCAGGCCGCCCTCCTCGTTCGAGAAGACAACCGCTTCGAGGGGGTGCCGGGTCACGACGCCGTTCTCGGCCAGCGTCTGCACGCACTCGATCGCCCCTAGCGAACCCACGTCGCCGTCGTAGTTGCCGCCTTCGGGGACGGAGTCAATGTGTGAGCCGAAGAGGATGGGGGGCAGCGCCGGGTCCCGTCCGGGCCTGCGGCCCAGGATGTTCCCGCCCGTGTCAACGCGCACGGCGAGGCGCGCCTCACGCATCAGCCTCCTGACGTAGTCCCGGCCGGCCCGGTCGGCCTCGCTGTACGCCAGCCGGCTCGTCCCTCCGGACGGTGTGCGGCCGAATTCCGCCAGCTGGGAAAGATGACGGTTGAGGCGCGCGGGGTTGACTCGGAGGCTGTCCGGCGCCACGCTCAGTGCGCCAAGCCCCGCGGGCGGGCCCGCACGCGGTCGCCAGCCGGGCCCCACGCAGCCCACCGCCAGGGCGCCCACCATTTCGGCCACGAAATCGCGCCGCAGCATAGCTCAGCGGTGACGAATCTCACTGAGCCGCCTCTCGCCGCAAGGCCGAGACTCCGCGGGCCGGGATCGGTCCGACGAGGCCGGGATAGCTCCTCCCCTCCCGCGAAGCGATTCGTTGACCGTCTCGGGGCTGCCACTCATCTTGGTCGGGGCGGGACCTCCAGCAAGCGCAGAATCCAAGCGAGCTCCAGCTCCGGCCTCGGCACCGTCACAGAGCCGCCGCAGCCTCGTCTCTCCGTGGTCGTGGCGCCGGCGGGGGCAACGATCACGACGGCAGGCGGAACGCAGCCCTTCACCGCCGAGGCGCGGGACGACGAGGGCACCGTGCTCAGCGGGAAGACGTTCACGTGGGCGAGCCTCAATTCGAATGTCGCGATGATCAACAGCACCACCGGCGTGGCGACGGCGGTGGCCAGTGGGCAGGTGACGGTGTCGGCCACGGTTGACAAGGTCACGGTTCTGCGGTACGACGGCACAAGCTGGAACGCCATCATGAGCGGGACGACGCTGATCTTGCGGGGCGTATGGCGGTTCGGCACGAGCAGCGCCTACGCGGTAGGCAGCGACGGAACGATCCTGCTGGGCAGCTGAGGTCACCTCGTCGCGCCGAAACTCCGGGCTCACTTCCCTGCACCAGGCTATCGCCCATCTTGAAGGCGCCGCTGCAGCAACAAAACGGCCCCCGATCGCTCGGAGGCCCTGTCACGACTACGTCACGTCGCTGCGGAGCGCCAATCCGCCGGCGCCCGCTATGTCTTACGCCGCCGGATAGACGCTCACCATCCGCCGACCCTTCGCCTGCCACTCGAACTTGACCACGCCGGCCAACAGCGCGAACAGCGTGTCGTCGTGCCCGCGACCGACGTTGCGACCAGGATGGATCCGCGTGCCGCGCTGCCTCACCAGGATGTTGCCCGCCACGACCTGCTCGCCCCCGAAGCGCTTGACGCCGAGATACTTCGGCCCCGAGTCGCGCCCGTTCCGGCTGCTGCCGACACCCTTCTTATGTGCCATACGAAAACCTCGATAGCGGTGGTCGGGCGGCCGGGCGGTCCGTCAATCCGCCGGTCCGGCAGTCACCCTCACCCCAACACGACGTCCCGAATCCGAATCTCCGTGAACCCCTGCCGATGCCCCTGCTTGCGCGCGTAGTTCTTCCGGCGCTTGAACTTGAAGACGATGATCTTCTTGTCCCGGCCGTGCTTGACAACCTCGGCCGTGACCTTGGCGCCCTTCACCACCGGCGTGCCGGCCTTGACGGTGCTGCCGTCAGACCCGAGCAAAACCTCCTCGAAGGTGAGCTCGGAGCCGGGCTCCGCCTCAACCGAGGGTATCCGGACCGTGCGGCCCGGCTCGGCACGAAACTGTTTGCCCGCTGTCCTGAAGATGGCGTACATAGCCGAAACCCGCCCGCGGTGAACCCTCACAACCAACTATTAAGCGTAATCAGGCCAATACGATAGGTCAACGGGCCGGGCCGCGGGGAGGCGGTTGACGCGGCGGGCGGCCGGCGAGTGTCGGCACCCGGGGACGCGCCGAGGCGAGCACTTACGGCTCTCTACCTGAGAGCGAACCGCACGACGAACAGCGCGGCGAACACGTGCACCAGCGGCCTCACCTCGCGCGAGCGCCCGCTCGCCAGCTTGAGCAGCACGTAACTCACGAAGCCCGCGGCCAGCCCGTCGGCGATGCTGAGAGCGAGCGGCATCGTCACCACGGTGAGAAACGCGGGCACCGCCTCGCTCAAGTCGTCCCAGCGCACGCGCGCCACGCCGCCGAACATGAGATAGCCGATCGTCATGAGGGCCGCCGCCGTCACCGGGTAGAGCTTGGTTCCGCCGGCGACATCCACGCCCCC
>JACQVG010000032.1 GCA_016209905.1 Gemmatimonadota bacterium
GATGAGGGGCAGGCGGGGGACAACGTCGGGGTGCTGCTGCGGGGGGTGGAGAAGGACGAGATCGAGCGGGGCATGGTGGTGGCGAAGCCGGGCTCGATCACGCCGCACACCCGCTACGAGGCGGAGGTGTACGTCTTGACGAAGGAGGAGGGGGGCCGGCACACGCCGTTTTTCAAGGGGTATCGGCCGCAGTTCTATTTTCGGACCACCGACGTGACGGGCAGCGTGGAGTTGGCCGAGGGGGAGGAGATGGTGATGCCGGGCGACAACGTGCCGATGACGGTGACGCTGATCACGCCGATCGCGATGGAGGAGGGCCTGCGCTTCGCGATCCGGGAGGGCGGCCGCACCGTCGGCGCCGGCGTCGTCACCAAGATCCTGGAGTAGGGCCGAGGGGTCATGCCGCGCGAGAACATCATCCTGGCGTGCAACGATTGCAAGGAGCGCAACTACTTCACCACCAAGAACCGCCGCAAGCATCCGGAGCGGGTGGAGTGGAAGAAGTACTGCCCGCACTGCAACAAGCACACGGCGCATAAGGAGACGAAGTGAGCTGGCTCGCCCTGGCGGGCGTGGCGGCGGCGGTGGCCGTCGCGGCGGCGCTCGTGGTGTGGCGCGAGCGGGTTCGGGAGACGGCGCGGGCCTCGGTGGCGTTCCTGTACGACGTGCGGGGCGAGATCCAGAAGGTGACCTGGCCCGACAAGCAGCAGCTCAGGAACGCGACGCTGGTCATCCTCGCCTTCGTGGGGATAGTGGCGCTCCTCATCGGGGCGCTGGACATCGTCCTGCAGTGGCTGGTGGTGACGCTCCCCGGGCGCCTGTCGTGACGGGAAGCCCGGCGACGGAGCACCGCTGGTACGCGATCCAGACCACGGCTGGCCACGAGAACAAGGTCCGGTCGCTGATCGAGCGCCGGATCCAGGACGACCCGCGCCCGGGCGAGGAGCGGCCGATCCGGCAGGCGCTCGTCCCGACGCAGGAAGTCGTCGAGATCAAGGGCGGCAAGAAGGTCAACGTCGAGCGCAAGCTCTTTCCCGGCTACGTCCTGGTGGAGATGGTGTCAAATCAGGAGACGCTCCACGTCATCAACAACCTCCAGGGCGTGATCAAGTTCGTGGGCACGGGCCGGGAGCCGATGCCGCTCCGGCAGGACGAGGTGAACCGGCTGCTCGGCGTCGAGGTCGTGGCCTCGGAGGCGGAGCCCAAGGAGGAGATCCCGTTCCTGGCCGGCCAGGTGGTGGAGATCGTCGAGGGCCCGTTCTCCGATTTCAGCGGCTCGGTCGAGGAAGTGTTGCCGGACAAGGGGAAGGTCCGCATCTCGGTGAGCCTGTTCGGTCGTCCGACGAGCGTGGAGCTGGACTACCTGCAGCTGCGGGCGCACTGAGGCCGCGTCGGACGGTCCCGGGCGGCGCGTCTTCCGTCACGCGCACCCCTGACCCGAGACGCCGAGCCCAAGACCGGCATTCCCGCGACCGCGCGGGTCATCGCGGCAGCCGGCGGCGGCTGTGACGCCGCGGCGAGAGAGGGAAGGATGCCACCGAAGAAAGTTCAGGCCGTCGTGAAGCTCCAGATCGACGCCGGCGCGGCGACGCCCGCGCCGCCGGTCGGCTCGGCGCTGGGCCCGCACGGGCTCAACATCATGGAGTTCTGCAAGCAGTTCAACGCCAGGACGGCGAACCAGCCCGGCATGGTGATCCCGGTCGTGGTGACGGTCTACGCGGACCGCTCCTTCACCTTCATCACCAAGACGCCGCCCGCGGCGGTGCTGCTGCGCAAGGAAGCCGGCGTCGAGAAGGGGTCGCCGGTCTCGAACCGCCAGAAGGTGGGTACGGTGACCCGGGCCCAGGTGCGCAAAATCGCCGAGGTCAAGATGCCCGATCTCAACGCCCATACGGTCGAGGCGGCCATGGCGATGGTCGCCGGCACCGCGCGCTCGATGGGCATCGAGGTGGTGGACTGATGGCGACGCGCGGGAAGCGATATCGGGAGGCGGTGCGGGATCTCGACCGCGCCGCGCGCTATCAGCCGCGCGAGGCCCTCGAGCGGCTCAAAGGCGCCCGGCCCGCCCGGTTCGACGAGACGGTGGACGTGGCCGTCCGGCTCGGCGTGGACCCGCGGCACGCCGACCAGCTGGTGCGCGGCACCGTCGTCCTTCCACATGGCACCGGCAAGCGGGTGCGGGTGCTGGTGATCGCGCAGGGCGAGAAGGTGCGCGAGGCGGAGCAGGCCGGCGCCGATCACGTGGGCGTCGAGTACGTCGCGAAGATAAAGGAGGGCTGGCTGGACGTGGACGCGATCGTCGCGACGCCCGACGTCATGGGGCAGCTCGGTCAGCTCGGCCGCGTGCTCGGCCCGCGAGGGCTGATGCCGAACCCGAAGGCCGGCACCGTCACCACCGACGTGGCCAAGGCGGTGCGCGACATCAAGGCCGGCAAGATCGAGTTCCGCGTGGACAAGACCGGCAACGTCCACGCGCCGATCGGCAAGGTCAGCTTCAGCGTCGAGCAGCTGGAGGCCAACTTTTCGGCCTTCATGGACACCATCGTCCGGGCCAAGCCCCCCGCGGCGAAGGGCACGTACATCCGGACCGTCGCCGTGTCGAGCACGATGGGCCCGGGGTTCCGCGTCGACCCGGCGGGGTACCGATGACCAAGAGCGAGAAGCAGGCCGTGGTCGAGGAGCTGTGCGCCAAGCTGATGCGCGCGCGCTCCATCTACGTCACCGACTTCTCCGGGCTTACCGTCCAGAAGGTCACCGACCTCAGGCGCCGCCTGCGGCGCGCCCAGGTCGAGTACCTGGTCGTCAAGAACACCCTCGCCCGTCGCGCCCTTGACGGCGCCACCGTGACGGGTTTCGGCGACCACCTGCACGGGCCGACGGCGCTGGCGCTCACCAGCGCCGACCCGGCGGCTGCGGCGAAGGTGCTGACCGACTTCGCCAGGGATTTCCAGCGGCCGGCGGTGCGCGCCGGCATCGTCGAGGGGCGCGCGATCACGCCGGCGCAGATCAAGCGGCTGGCGTCGCTGCCGCCGCGAGAGCAGCTGCTCGCCGAGCTGGGCACCGCCCTGCAGGCGCCGCTGGCCGGCTTCGCGGGTGCCCTGTCCGGGCTCCTCGCCTCATTCGTCGGCGCCCTCGAGGCGCTCAAGTCGCAGCGCGCGAGCGCTGCCTGATCCGTAGGGGGATGGCACAGCGATGGCAACGCACACCGCACTGTCCAAGGACGCGATCCTCGAGGCGATCGGCGCCATGTCGGTCGTCGAGCTGGCCGACCTGATCGAGGAGTTCAAGTCCAGGTTCAACGTCACGATCGCCGCCGCACCCGTGGCCGCCGCGCCGGGGGCGCCCGGCTCGGGCGTCGCCGCGCCGGCGGAAGAGGAGCAGACCGAGTTCGCCGTCGTCCTCAAGGAGACGGGCGCCAAGAAGATCCAGGTCATCAAGGTCGTTCGCGAGCTCACCAGCCTCGGCCTCAAGGAGGCGAAGGACCTCGTGGACGGCGCGCCCGGCACGGTGAGGGAAGGGGTCAGCAAGGCCGAAGCCGTGGCCATGAAGGCCAAGCTCGAAGAGCAGGGCGCCACCGTCGAGCTGAAGTAGGCGGCGGCGCGCCGGACACCGTCGGTTCCCGAAGGTCGCCGCCCCCGCCGCGAGGGGCGTTTCGTGCTGCGCGAAGGATGAGCAATGGCTGATCAATTCCCCGTGATCTCGTTCGCCAAGCTGGGCGAAGGGATGCCGATGCCGCACCTCCTGGACATCCAGACCAGGGCGTTCCAGGCGCTCCTGACCCAGGAGCTCGAGCCGGGGGCGCGGCCGGACGTCGGGCTCGATCGGGTCTTCCGCGACCTGTTTCCGATCACCGACGTCAACGACAACTACGCGCTGGAGTTCGTGAAGTACGCGGTGGGCGAGCCCAAGTACGCGGTGGAGGAGTGCATCGAGCGCGACATGACGTACTCCGCGCCGCTCAAGGCGACCCTCCGTCTCGTCATCATGGAGGAGGTCGCGCCGGGGACCAAGCGGCCCAAGAACATCCTCGAGAAGGAGGTGTACCTGGGCGAGCTGCCGCTCCTGACGCCGCTCGGGACCTTCGTCATCAACGGGGCGGAGCGCGTCATCGTCTCGCAGCTCCACCGCTCGCCCGGCGTCGTCTTCGAGGAGACGATCCACCCCAACGGCCAGCGGCTCTTCTCTGCGCGCATCATCCCGTTCCGCGGCTCGTGGGTCGAGTTCACCATCGACATCCACGACGTCGTGTTCGTGCACATCGACAAGAAGAAGAAGTTCCCGGCCACGGCCCTCCTGCGCGCCTTCGGGTACGGCACCAACTCCGAGATCCTGGAGCTGTTCTACGCCAAGAAGGAGCTCGACATCACCGGCAACCTTCAGGCGCGCAGCCAGCGCCGGGAGATTCTCGGCACCATCCTGGCGGCCGACGTCCCCGACCCGGAGGACAGGAAGGGAGAGCCGCTGGCGCGCGAGGGCGACGAGCTCACCCTCGACTTGCTCCACGCGCTACGGCGCGCCGGGCTGACGACGGTGACGGTCTTCGC
>JACQVG010000035.1 GCA_016209905.1 Gemmatimonadota bacterium
GATCGCGCGCGCCTTCTGGTCCGCCATGGCGATCGCCAGGGCGCGGTCGTGCGCGGCCAGGAGCGCCGGCGGGAGCCGCTGCCACGGCGACGGGCCTGCGGCCACCGGCCCGACGTCCACCGCGACGACCACGTCGGCGCCAGCATCCGCGGCCAGATCGAGCGGCAGCGCCTGGAGCAGCCCGCCGTCGGCGTATCGGCGCCCGCCGATCAGCGCCGGCGGGTAGTAGAGCGGCAGCGCCATGGAAGCGTACACGGCCTCGGCGACGGTGCAGTCGGTGCGCCCCGCCGAGCCGAAGACCACCAGCTCGCCACGGTCCAGGTCCACGGCCGTCGCGCGGAGCGGCAGCCTGAGCTTGGTGAAGTCATTCACCGGCAGCGCGCGGGCGATGAGCCCGCGCAGAGGCTCGGCCTTCAGCACGCTGCCCGCGCCCAGGCCGCGGACGAAGAGGGCGGCCCGATTCAAGACCCCCACGTCCCCCCGCCGCAGGCCGCACACCAGGGACACTATCCTCTCGTAGGGCATGCCGCCGGCCACGAGCGCGCCCACGAAGGCGCCCGCCGAGGTTGCGATGATCTCGGCCGGCTCGAGCGCCGCTTCCGCGAGCGCGCGCAGCACGCCGACGTGCGCCATCGCCTTCATCCCGCCTCCGGACAGGACCAGGACGACGCGCTCCGGCTTCACCCGCGGCGCTCTTTTTCATCTACCTCCGCGATCCGCCGCGCGCGCCGCGCTGCGGCGTCGCGGTGCCGCCGCTTCTCCTCGACGGTCTCCGGAATCAGCGGCGGGACGGGCACGGGGCGCCCGTTCTCGTCGATCGCCACGTACGTCAGGTAGCAGCTGTTGGTGTGCCGCTTCACGCCGGTCAGCAGGTTCTCCGCCACCACGCGCACGCCCACCTCGAGCGAAGTCCGGTGCACGTAGTTCACGCTGGCCTCCATCGTCACCAGCTCGCCGAGATGGATCGGCTCGCGGAAGTCCACCCGGTCCACCGAGACCGTCACGCACACGCGGCGCGCGTGCCGGATGGCGCTCACGGCGCCGACGCGGTCGATCATCCCCAGGAGCACGCCGCCGTGGACGTTGCCGAGGACGTTCCCCATGTGGGGCATCATCACTTCAGCGATCGTCGTGTGCGACAGGCGCGCGGGCAGACCTTCCATCCTCAATAGTCCACCGGCCGCAGGTAATACTCGCCGATCGCCGTCTGGCTCAGCATCGCGACCGTGGGCAGCTTGCGCTTCCAGTGCGTGGATTCGAGCCGCCGCTCCACCAGCGCTACCTCCGCCGCGCTGAAGCCCAGTGTCTCGATCTCCTCGCGGCGGAAGCCGTGGAGGAGCCAGTACAGGATCTGGTCTGCCTTCGGGTACGCGATGCCCAGGTCGCCCTCGTCGGTCTGGCCCTTGATGAGGTCCGCGGTGGCGGGCTTGCGGACGATCGCGCCCGGCACGCCGAGGTGCTGTGCCAGAGCCCACACCTGGCTCTTGTAGAGGTCGCCGATCGGATTGATCGGCGGGGAATCGTCGGCGTGCCACGTGAAGTAGCCGAGCAGCCGCTCCGTCTTGTTTCCGGTGCCGAGGGGGAGGGCCTGGAGCTTCGCCGACTGGTCGAAGAGCACGATCATCCGCGCCCGTGCCATCACGTTGCCGCGGCGGGAGGGATCGGCGTCGGGCTCGGCGCCGTGGAGGTAGCCGTCCACGGCGGCCGAAATGTCTATGGTGCGGCTCCCAATGCCGAGGGCCTCCGCCACCAGAGTGGCGTGCGCGAGGCTCTCGGGGCTCGAGGTGCGATAGGGCAGCATCAGCCCCAAGACGTTCTCCGGGCCGAGCGCCTTCGCCGCGAGGAAGGCGGTCACCGCGCTGTCTACGCCCCCCGAAATGCCGACCACGACCCGTTTGAACCAGCGCCGGCGAGACACCTCGTCCTTGAGGAACTCGACCAGCCAGCGCTCCACCAGCGCACAGTCCATCGCCAGCGGATCGGCGGCCGCCACGTTGGCGCGCTCCGTGGCGGCCACCGGAACGGCCGTCTTCACCGGTTTCCTGGCGCCGACCCGACTCGACGCCGGGGGATCGTAGGGGACCGGCTTCTGCTCGGCCCCTTCCAGGGCCTTGAGGAGGTGCGGAAGCCGCGTCTCGAGGTCTGCCAGGAGGGGCTGATCCGCACGGGCTCGGGCGATCTCCCCGAGATCGATGCGGACCTCGATCAGCGCCTCCTCCCACAGCGGGCCGCGCGCCACCAGCTCGCCCCTCGGCGTGGCGACGAGCGAGCCCCCGGCGAACCCCTTCCCGCCCTCGAAGCCCACGAGGTGCGCCACCACCACCCAGACCCCGTGCTCCTCGGCGACCTCGCACGCGGTCCGCTCCCAGCGGGCGACGTTGCCGGGACGGGCCAGCGTCTCATCGAGCGGCTGGGTCCCACGCGCCGGCGAGGCGGACGGGATGAGGATGAGTTGCGCCCCGCGCAGCGCCGCCACGGTAGGGGTCAGGGAGTGCCACGCGTCCTCGCAGATCAGGAGCGCGAAGCGGCCGAATCGCGTGTCGAACGCCTGCACGCCGAGCCCCGCCTCGAGAAACCGCTCCTCGTCGAAGACCCCGTACGTCGGCAGAAACACCTTGCGATGAACATGCGTGACGCCAGCGGACGGCCCGCCGAGCGTTGCGTAGAGGGCCGAGTTGTAAAGCCGATCCCGCCATCGTTCATAGAAGCCGATGGCGATGTCGAGCGGCGGAGCGGCCGAGCGCTTGTGCTGAGCAGACAGGTCCTCGAAGAGGGTGCCCGCGGTCACCGCGAGGTCGCGAACGCCCCCTTCCAACAGGTAGCCCGTTAGGGCGGCCTCGGGCAGAACGAGGAGGTCCGGGGGCTCCCACCGGCTGGCGAGCTGCGTGAAGATCCCGCCCAGGCGCGCCAGGTTCTCGGCGTACCTCCCCTTGCCGGGCTTGAACTGGGCGATCACGAGACGCGGCACAGCCCCTCAAAATACAGTGACATCGCTGCGACGCGAGATGGAGCGCGGCGCTCGGTGACCGGCCTCACGGACTGAATCGGACCGGAAGGACAAATTCCGCCCCGTGCCGCCGGCACGTCGCCATCCTGAAAACCGGGAGCCGAGCGCGATGCACCAGCCTTCGACCTCACACTTCGGGCCGGCCGGCCCCCTCCGCCTCCAGAATAGACTGGAAGCAGCCATCATCCTGCGCGGGGTGGTGCGGATCGTTCTCGACGACCATCAGTTCGAGGTTCAGCCGCGGGCGTGGTTCCGGGAGAACGGGACCCAATACCTCGAGGTGAGGCGACGGGACAGCGGGGAGCGGATGGTAGTGCCGTTCGAACGGATTCGGGACGTCCGACCCTACTGAAGCGCAGCGTCGAACGCCGACCCCGCCAGGGCCGCTGTCCCCCCTTCGCGAACCCCCCCCACGCGCTCCCACACGGCGCGGACCGGAATCAGTCGCTCCTTGTCCACGAGCACCGCCCCGATCTCGGTAGCCGCGCTGTCCACTGTGATTCCGCCCCTCCCACCGGCCCTCCGGACGGACTGCCGGACGGACCGCCACTCGACGACCCAGTACGCGCCGCCGCCGACGGTGGTGTCCCGCGCCGAGCGGTATCTCGTGATGACCGATCCCCGCGCACCCCGGGAGCGCTTGATGTCGTTGAACCAGATCGTGTCCGCCCATGCCGCGCCCCGCGGCGCCTCCCACACGGGCAGCCGGGGAATCAACCGCCGGAGCTGAATCGGCAGGGACCAGCGGAGCGCGTCCGCGCAGGCCGGGACGACGGGATCGCAGGTCGCCTCCGGACGCCCGAACTCGCCGAACCTCCCCAGGCGAATCAGAAAGCGCACCGTGTCCTCCGGCCAGATCGGTGCGGGCACGGCGGGACGCCCATTCACCATGCGCCGCTTGACCACGCTGTCGCTCCACACCTGGTAGCGCTCTTCCCGCCACTGGAGCCGCATCATGCTGCGCTCGTCGTCCCGAGCCTCGGCTCCGCCGCTGTCGCTCCCGCCCGTTCGGTGAATCCGGTAGGCGAACCGCTCCGGCCATCTGAAGCTCATGGGATTCGGCGCGCGCGCCGCTCTGTTCGGGCATCCAGTCAGCACGAGCGACAGCCCGAGAATGGCGCAGATACGTATTTGATGTAAGGTAGATGTCATCACAATCATTGTATAGTGTCGCTTATCGTCCGAGCTGCCGGAGCCCCCCTGCTGAAGCGCCAGAACAGCAGAAGACCGGTGAGTGAGAAGAAGGCAAGCCCTCCCCAGAGCTTGGCCTCGAAGAGCATCGGATTCGCCACGTCCGAGGGCGGTATCGTGGAGGTGACGAGCGTGAGCCCGGTGGCGCCCAGCCCGAGGAGGACGACGGCCCACATGCCCGCGCGCCCGCCGGGGACTCGTATGACGTCGGCCGCGCCCAGCGCCCCGGCCTCTTGGCGCAGCCGGGGAAGCGAGGCGAAGATGTACAGGAACGGCACGGCCGTCAGGAAGATGGTCATGTCCAGGACGAGCAGATACGCTTCGCGCACCGTCGAGCCCACCGAGGCGAGCACGATGAAGACCGTGCACAGCGCGGCCTGCACCAGGATCGCCACGTGCGGCGTCCCGTAGCGCGGGTGCAGCCTGGCGAGAGATTGTGGGAGGAACCGGTCGAGCCCTGCCGCAAAGGGGAGCCGAGCCGCGCCCGCGAGCCACACGGTGGCGCCGCCGACCGCGCCGAGGGCCACGAGCAGCCCCACGAGCCTGGGGAGTAGGGGCCAGCCCGCGCGCGCCGAAACGGCGGCAACGGCGTCCAGCGCGCCTGCCTGCGGGCTCACCGCGTCCGGCGGCGCTGCCACCAGGATCGCGAGGGTTCCCAGGAGGTACAGCCCGGCGATCAGGACGCTCGAGAGGAGCAGGGCACGGGCCAGGACGCGCTTCGGGTCCTGAATCTCTTCCCCCATGATCGGCGCCAGCTCGCAGCCGACGAGCGCGAAGGTGAGGGTGGCGAAGTACGCCACCGTACGTGGCTCGCCCAGCGCGCTCGCAACCGCCCCCACGCTCCAGGGGGTGGCCGACCCGAAACGCAAGAACGCAATGAGACCGGCTGCGATGAGCAGGAGGGCCGCCAGCCAGCTGGCCGCGGCGCCGCCGTTCGCCAGCCACCTGCCGACGGACAGCCCGCGGACATTGAGCAGCGCCGCGATCCACAGAACGCCGAGCGACAATGCGATGACGAAGCCCGGCTCCTGGCCGAGTCCCGGCTTGGCTACCACGAAGACCACGTTGGCGGCGAGGTAGAAGAGGAGCGAAGGGAAATAGACCAGGTTCGAGACCCAGTAGAACCAGGCGCACAGGAAGCCATGGATGGCCCCGAAGGCGTTGCGAGTCCAGCGATAGAGCCCACCCTGCCCCGGGTCCCGCGACGATAGCTCGGCGAGCGCGAAGCTGAGCGGCACGAAGAACGTGCCCACGGCGAGGAGCCAGAGCACAATGGAGAGCGGGCCCATCTTCGCCGCCGTGGCCATCGCTCGGAGGCTGAAGACCGCCGCGACGTTGAAGAGCACGACGTCGGTGAGGGAGAGAACGCGCCTGAGCTGCGGGGCCGCCATGCTGCGTTCAAGCTAAAACAGGACGGGGCTCGTCGCCTGGGTGGCGCCGGACCCCGTACTGCCTTCCGGACCGAAGTCCGGCTTTCCGCGCGGCCCGCCAGGCGGCGGGCAAGATCGTCATGAGGAACGTCTTACGGCGGAACCGGGACGCTGCGAACGTCCCGGCGCTATATACGTCCGACCTCCCGGAAATGTTTCAGGGCATTCGCCCGGTGCTGGCGGCGGGCGCCTCCTGTGCCGGTACCGGGAGAGTGTCCGAAGGCGTCGGCGGGAGGGGAGCCGGCGGCCGCTGCTGGTTCGGGGCGATCTCCGGGGGAGCTTCCTCCTCGATTCCGATGCCGCCGACCCATTGCCCGGCGACAAGGGAGCCCAGGACGAGCAGGATCGTGACGGCGATCTGCACGACCCGCTTGCGGGTGGAAGGGATGAGCCGCCGCAGGCGGACGTTCTCGCGCGCGAGGTCCAGCTTTTCGATGGCGCGCTCGACCGTGGCCACCAGGTGGGGCAGGTCCACCGGCTTGGTCAGGAAGTTCTCCGCCCCCATCTGCATCGCCTGCACGGCGGTGGGGATGTCACCGTAGCCGGTGAGGAGGATCACCAGCGCCTTCTTCCGGCGCAGCACATCGAGCACCTGCAGCCCGTCCATGTCGGGGAGCTTGAGATCGAGGATCGTGACGTCGGGCTCCTGCGAGCTGTATCCGGCGATCCCCTGCTTCCCCGTTCCCGCCCTGACCACCTCGTAGCCCAGGCGGGCGAAGTAGTCGCTCAAGGCCTTGAGTACGGCCTCGTCGTCGTCCACGATGAGGATTCGGCGACCCTCGCCGCTCGCCGCCCGGAAGGCTTCAGGCATGTTCACGAACCTAGAACAACTCCGTTTGGTCCGCCAGTTGCCAGGGCTCCACCGGCCGCTGTCCCAGCAGCTGCTGCATGGTGCGGGCGCTGTGGGGTGAGTGGCCCTGGAAATGGTTGTTGAAGTACCCGTACACGGCCGTCACGCGGGCCGCGAGCTTGGCGAGTGCCGCCGCCCAGAGCCCGAGCTCCTCACTCCGGTCCGCCTGCACGCGCGAGTAGTCCAGGGTCCGCCGGTCCGGGCCCATCCAGCGTACGTAGGTGAAGTCGGCGGTCGGCTCCTCCGAGAGCTTGAGCATACGCTCCCGCCTGATCCATGGACCCTCCACCAGCGCCAGGGCCACCCGGTGCTCCGCGAGCAGGCTGAGCAGCGGCCGGGCCAGCCAACCAGCCCGCCGAAACTCCACGGCGAAACGGAGGTCGCGCGGCAGTAACGCCAGGAAGGCCTCGAAGGGGCCGCGCCGGTCGGGGCCGAAGTCGGGGCCGAGCTGGATCAGGATCGGACCGAGCTTGGAGCCCAGAAGACGGGCGCGCTCGGTGAAGCGCGCGAGGATACCGGCCGAATCTGCCAGGCGCCTCTCGTGGGTGATCTCTTGGGGCATCTTGAGGGCGAAGACGAAGTTCCCGGGAACGCGGTCCGCCCAGCCCCGCACGGTCTTCGCCGGCGGAATGGCGTAGAAGGTGGAATCCACCTCCACCGTCCCAAACGCCCGCGCGTACAGCCGAAGGAAATCTGCGGGCCTGCTGTGCTCGGGGAAGAACGGCCCGACCCACGCGGTGTAGTTCCACCCCTGCGTCCCGAGGAGGATCGTGCCCGCCATGCGGTGAATTGGCACGGCTTCGGCGGCCGGCGCAACGACCCGGAGGGCCGCCTCCCCGTAAGAGCCTACGCGCCCTCGGCGTCCCGTGCCGCCGCGACGACCGAGCCGGCGAGAGCCGCCAGGAAATCAGGGGCGGCGTTCAGGCATGGCAAGTGGACGGACTCGAGCTCGGGGCGCGCCCGAAGGGCCTGCCGGCCTTCCAGCTGGCTCTCCGCGTTGTCGGCGACGAAGCCGTACGGGAAGTAGGCCACGCGCCGGAAGCCGGCCTCGGACACCGCCCGCAGCGCCTCGTCCACCGGCGGCTCCGTCCAACGACCGCCGTACACGTGATTGAGCCATCCGTTCTCGATCACGCCGAAGTCCCCGTGCAGCCGGTGGGTGATGAGCCTGCACACGCACTCGGTCGCCTCCCTCCCGGTTTCCACGGGACGCGGCGGATCGAGCGGCGTCCCGTGAGCCGCGAGCACCAGCGCCCACCGCGCGTCTGGGCGGTGGCCGCGCGCGCCGAGCTCGCGATGCACGTGCAGCGCAGACAGCTGGGCCAGCATCCGCTCGTCGAGCGGCGGCAGTACCCGCACCGGCGCCCGGCGCGGACCGTTCCGCCCACTGAACCTCGTCACCCAGTCCTCGACCGCTCGCCGTGACAGCTCGTGCGTGAAGGCGGAGTCGGCGGCGTACATCGGCACGATCTCCACCGGATCGCCCGGTGGCAGCCGGTCGAGCACGCTGCCGAGCGGCGGGCCCCGGAACTCGTAGGCCACATGGACCCGCCAGTGTCTCTCCGGCGCCGCGGTCGCCAGCGCGGCGCGCAGACCTTCGGCCTGGAGGCGGGTGATGGATTCGAGCGGGGAGAGGTAGCGCTCCTTCGCCCACACGCGCTGGCGCAGGCGCGCGCGGCGGAGGGCGATGATCGGAAGCACCCATCGGGGGATCGGCGCGACGGATCGGGTCAGGCCCAGGAGAATGCGCCATGAATAGACGAGCTGCGGCCCGAAGGCGGCAGTCGGCGGCTCTCCGTAGGTGACGAGAATGACGTGGTGCGTCGTCACGGGATGACCCGCCTCGCCACGTCCGCGCCCGACGCCACCGCGGCATTGAACGAGATGCCGTCGAACGAGGTCCCGCACAGCTCCAAGCCGGGATGACCGGCAGCCGCCGCGCGCACCCGCGCCACGCGCTCGAGGTGGCCGCGGGTGTACTGCGCGATGGCGCCCGGCCAACGGAACACCCATGCGCGCCGCGCAGCGGCCACGATGCCCATTGCTCGTGCCACTTCCCGGTGGGCCCGTTCCACCAGTTCGGTCTCCGGCAGCCGCACCGCCTCGGGGTCCCGTGCGCCGCCGAGGATGGCCCGCAGCAGCACGAATCCCTCGGGCGCGCGGCCGGGGAACAGCGCGGACTCCCAAACCACACCCAGCGTGCTCAACCGCTCCCCGCGCCGCACGACGTAGCCGTAGCCGTCGAGCGGTCGCAAAAGATCGGACGCCTCGTAGGCCAGGGCGACCGCCGCGACCCCGGCGGCGGGGATCTCCGCCAGGCCCTGCGCCAGGGCGGGATCCAGCGATTCCACCAGTGGCCCGGCGGCCCGGGCCGGCACCGCCAACACGACCCGGTCGGCGACGACCTCCTCCCCACTCGCGAGCCCCACCTCCCATTGGCCGCCGCGGCGACCGATACGCGTCACAGGAGACCCGACGCGCAGCGCCGCGCCCAGCCGCGCCGCCAGCACCTCGACCAGCGTGCCCATGCCGCCCGCGAGGCTCAGGAGCCGTCGCGGGCGCCCCGCGCGGCGCGCGATCATGGCGCGCACCAGACTGCCGTGCCGGCGCTCCATCTCGGCGACACGCGGGAACGCCGCCGCCATCGAGAGTGTCCTGCTATCGCCGGCCGTGAGCCCCGAGACGGCGGCATCCACCAGCGTCTCGGCGGCCTCGCGGCCGAGGCGCCGGCGGGCGAAATCGTCGACGCTCTCCTCGGTCGTGCCCGCGGGCGCGCGACGGGCCCACGGCTCCAGGAGCAGCCTCAGCTTGCCGCCGCGGCTCAGCACGTCGCTGGTGAGGAGCGCTGCCGGGGAGTCCGGAACGCGGCGCAGGCGCCCGCCGGCCAGCAGGAAGCGTCGCTGGACGCCGGCGGACACGCACGCCAGCGCCGGCGTCAGCTTAAGGTCGTCGATGAGCGCCAGGGTAGCGGGCTCACCGTCACGAAACCCGTTGGGACCGGCCTCGACGACAAATCCGCCGTCCCGGAGGCTCCGCACGTGGCCGCCGGGTCGGGCCGCGCCCTCCACGACCGTCACCTCGACCGTGCAGCCGGCGATGCGCGCGCGCCCGAGCAGCGAGTGGGCCGCCGAGAGCCCGGCGATGCCCGCCCCCACCACGACGACACGCATCGGCGCTAGACGGTCCGGCTGAACACCGGTGCCGGATCTTCGGAGCGCGCGGGGAGGTAGCGGTCGAACACCATGCAGACGTTGCGGACAAACGGCCGGCCGCGGGGCGTCACCTCGAGCGCGTCGCC
>JACQVG010000042.1 GCA_016209905.1 Gemmatimonadota bacterium
CACCTTGCCCAGGAACCGCACGGCGCCGCGCACGCCGAGGGCGTCCACCTCCCGCTCGGCCGCGTCCCGATCGGGACCGTCGCCCACCATCACCAGGCGCGCCGGCATCGCGGCGCGCACGCGCGCAAAGACACGCACGACGTCCAGCAGGCGTTTGACGGGCCGCATGTTGGAGATGTGCAGCAGGGTCTTCTCGCGGCCCGCCACACGCCCGGCCGGGGGCCTGAACTCCTCGAGACTCACGAAGTTGGGGATCACCTCGATGGCGCACGCCGTGCAGCCGAAGGCCCGATACGTCTCGTCCCGGAGGTAGGCGGAGACTGCCGTCACCGCATCGGACTGTTCGATCGAGAACTTGGTGATCGTGTGGTATGACGGGTCCTGACCGACCAGCGTGATGTCGGTGCCGTGCAGCGTCGTGACGAGCCCGAGCCGACCCTCGTCGCCGACCAGCTGCTTGGCGAGCCAGCCGCACGCGGCGTGCGGGATGGCGTAGTGCGCGTGGAGCACGTCGAGGCGCTGCCGGACGGCGACCTCGTGCAGCATCACCGCCAGCGCGAGCGCGTACGGCGGATGCTCGAAGAGCGGGTAGGAGCCGATCTTCACCTCGTGGAACGTGACCCGATCGTGGAAGCCGCGCAGGCGGAACGGGAGCGCATACGAGATGAAGTGCACGTCGTGGCCGCGAGCGGCGAGCGCCAAGCCGAGCTCCGTCGCGACGGCGCCGGAGCCACCGTAGGTCGGATAACAAACGATCCCGATGCGCATGAGGCTAGGTTGCCGCCGCACGATACCCCGCCAGAACCTCCCGCGCCAGCGCCTCCGGCGGACGTGCGGCATCGAATCTCCTCACCGGTCGGTGCAGCTGGTGGCGGAACCACGTGTCCTGCCGCTTCGCGTAGCGTCGCGTGACGGCGGCGATCGCCGCAGCGAGCCCGGCGGCGTGGAGCCGCCCCGCCAGATGCGTCAGCACCTCGCGGTAGCCCACCGCACTCATCCCCGGCGCCGACGGCGGGACTCCGGCATCCAGGAGCGCGCGCACCTCGGCCACCCAGCCGCGCGCGAGCATCGCACCCGCGCGGTCCGCGATTCGGGCCGCGAGGACCGGCCTCGGAAGCGTGAGGAGGGCATACCACGGCCGGTAGATGGGCGTGCGCGACGGAGCGTCGCGCTGAAGAGCCGACAGGGCCCGGCCGGCGAGCAGGGCCACCTCGACCGCACGGGCCGCGCGCTGCGCTCCTCCGCCTCGAAAGCCCGGGTCGAGGCGGCTCGCCCAGCGTGCGAGCTCGGCTCGAGGCTGTCGGGCGAGGGCCTCGCGCAGCCTCTCACGCCGCGCCGGATCGAGCGCGGGCTCCTCGAAGAGTCCCTCGAAGAGCGCGCGCAGGTAGAACCCCGTGCCTCCGACGATGAGCGGCAGGCGGTCGCGTCCGATGATACCGGCGATCCAGCCTTCGGCCTCGCGGGCGAACCGCCCGGCGGCGTAGCGCTCTGCCGGCTCGACCAAATCGAGCCCGTGATACGGCGCTGCGGCCCGGTCGGACGCCTCCGGCTTGGCGGTCCCGATGTCCAGGCCGCGATAGATCTGCCGCGAGTCGGCCGAGACGATCTCCACCGGAGTGAAGCGCGCCAGCTCGGCGGCCACGCGCGTCTTGCCGATTCCGGTAGGGCCGACCAGGACGGGAATGAGCACGAGGCCGGGGCGTCAGAGAGTTGAAGGTCGCAAGCCAAGCGCCATCGGCCAACCTGGAAACGGCCCGACGCTTCGACCGCTCAGCGGCGGCCGAACCGCCGCTCGAGTTCGGCCAGCGGCAGCTGCACCACCGTGGGCCGGCCGTGGACGTCGTGCGCCGGCAGCGCGCTCGCAAACAGCCGCTCCACCAGCTCCTCCATCTCCTGGCGGCTGAGGGCCTGGCCCGCCTTGACGGCCGCGCGGCAGGCAAAGGTGGACGCGAAGCGCTCGAGGCGGTTGGCCAGGCCGCCGAACCGGCTCCCCGCGAGGTCGGCCACGATCTCGCGCAGGCAGCGGTCGGCGTCGAAGCGTGGGTGCGGCGCGGGCACGGCGTAGGCGACGACGGCTCGCCCGCCGAACGGCGCGAGCTCGTAGCCCAGCCGGGCGAGCAGCTCGCCGTGCGCCTCGGCCGCGTCGAGCTCGGCAGGGGTGAACTCGATCGTGAGGGGGAACAGAAGCTTTTGCGCGACGCCGGATCCGCCCGAGAGAACCCGCGTCGTGCGCTCGTAGAGGACCCGCTCGTGCGCGGAGTGCTGGTCCACTATCAGCAGGCCCTGGGCCCCCTCGACCAGGATGTAGCTCTGGTGCACTTGCGCGACGACGCGCATGCCGGCCCCGGGAGGAGCGGCCAAGCCTGCGAGGTCGTCCGCTTGTCCCGCGCTCCGCGCGGGCGCAGCGACGGCACTCCCGACCGGGGCCTTCGGGTCAACATCGGCCGGCGGCCCCGGGTCCGGCGCCGGCGACCGGGCACCG
This sequence comes from Gemmatimonadota bacterium, assembly GCA_016209905.1. Classification (GTDB taxonomy): domain Bacteria; phylum Gemmatimonadota; class Gemmatimonadetes; order Gemmatimonadales; family JACORV01; genus JACORV01. The sequence continues at coordinate 2,483 of JACQVG010000042.1, forward strand.
GGCGCTCCCGGCCTGGGAATCGCGATCGCACGATGCTCCCACGGAAGGCCGGAGCCCCCGGCCAGGGGTGCCGCGGCCGCGAGCTCGCCGAGCGCGTGACGTATCGCCTCCTCCACAGCAGCTTCCAC
>JACQVG010000036.1 GCA_016209905.1 Gemmatimonadota bacterium
GACATCGCCGTCAGTTGCCGGTATCGCAATGACTTGCGTCCAGCAACGCCGCCGGTTGTACAGTTTCTGTACGCGCCGGCGGCGGTGGCGCGTTTCGTTGCAGTGGCACAAGTGTCGATTGGGCAAGGAATTAGGACTGAGACCCACGGCGGCACGCCTCTGGCTTTACCAGAGCTGATCCCCGGCGGGCCGCGGTCCGCCCGCCGGGCTGGAAAAAGCAAACGGCTGCTCCGGTCACCGGTGTCCAGTCGCTGCAACAGGGGCGAAATGGGCGGGCTAGCCGGGGGTTCGGAGCAGCGGCTCCGCCGGGTGCCGGCCGGGGTGGCGGTGGCACCGGCGGAGCTTTTTTTCGGGGTCGGGCTCGGGCTCGGGCTCGGAAGGATGGCCACCCGCCCCTCCGCGCCTGGCCGATCGTTCCTGTGCCTCTTCCTCTTCCTCTTCTCTTTCTCTTCTCTTTCTCTTCTCTTTCTCTTCCTTCTTAGCCGATCCCGTACTTCCGGATCTTCTCGTACAGCGTCGCCCGGCTGATGCCGAGGCTCCTGGCCGCGCGCGAGCGGTTGCCGCCGTGGTGCGCGAGCGCCCGGCCGATGTGCCGGCGCTCGATCTCCTCGAGCGCGAGGGTGGGGTCGGCGAGCTCGCCCGGGCCGGCGCCGCGATCGAACAGGTCGGCCGGGAGGTGCTCGGGCCGGAGCTCCTCGGCATTGCCGGCCAGGATGAGCGCGCGCTCGAGCACGTTGCGCAGCTCGCGGATGTTGCCCGGCCAGGGGCAGCGCACGCGCAGGCCGAGCGCGTCGGGCGCGAGGCGGGCCGGCCCGCGCCCCATGCGGCGCCGCAGCTCGAGCAGCAGCGTGAGCGTGAGATCGGCCACCTCCGTGGGCGCGCGCTCGCGCAGCGGCGGCAGGCGCAGCGGCAATATCGCCAGCCGGTAGTAGAGATCCTCGCGGAACTTTCCCGCGCGCACCTCGTCCTCGAGCTGGTGGTTGGTGGCCGCGAGCACGCGCACGTCCACCTCCAGCTCCTTGGTGCCGCCCAGCCGCCGGAAGCGACGATCCTCCAGCACCTTGAGCAGCTTGGGCTGGAGCTCCGGCGCCAGATCCCCCACCTCGTCGAGGAAGAGCGTGCCCGTGTGCGCGATCTCGAACAGCCCCCGCTTCTGCGCCTTCGCGTCCGTGAACGCGCCCCGCTCGTGCCCGAACAGCTCCGAGTCCAGGAACGTCGCGGTCAGTCCCCCGCAGTTCACTTCCACGAACGGCGCGGCCGACCGGGCCGACAGCCTGTGCATGAGCTGGGCGACCCACCCCTTGCCGGTGCCCGTCTCGCCCAGCAGCAGCACGGTGGTGTCTCCCGCCGCCAGCAGCTCGATCCGATGCGCCAGCTCCCGCATCTGCGGCGAGCGCCCCAACGCCGCCAGCCCCGGCACCTCCGTCTGCCGCTCCGCGAAGTAGCGGATGCGACGCCGCATCGCCACCTTCTCGTACGCCCGCTCCGCCGCCGCTTCCAGGTGCGCCAGCGTCGCCGGCTTGGTCAGGAAGTTCTCCGCCCCCAGACGCATCGCCTCCACTGCCGTCGCGATGTCCCCGTGACCCGTCAGCATCACCACCGCCGCGTCCGGATCTCTCCGCCGCAGCTCCTCCAGCACGTCCAGCCCCTGGCGCCCGCCCGGCAACTCCAGATCCAGCAGCACCAGGTCCGGCCGCTCGCGCTCGTACAGCTCCAGCCCGGGCTCGCCCGCCTCCGCCTCCTCCACGCCCCAGCCGCGCCCCTCGAAGAAGCGCCGCAGGAGGGTGCGCACGCCCTGGTCATCATCAATGAGAAGGATCGAGCGAGTCATTCAGGGGTCAGGGATCAGGGATCAGGGGTCAGGGTCAAAAGGCGTACAATTGTACGGAAAATGGACGGCTCGGGCGTGCTCCGCAATGCTGGTCGAGCGGGAGGGGATAGATAGCGAAGGTGAAACGCCGAGCGGCGAGGGGGCGCCGACGTCGCCCACTGTCAACTGTCGACTGTCAACTGTCGACTGATGCGGGCGGCTGGGCCTCTCGGAGCTCGATGAGGCGGCGGAAGGTGGCGACGAGTTCGGGATCCAGCACGCGC
>JACQVG010000037.1 GCA_016209905.1 Gemmatimonadota bacterium
CCCGCTCGTAGCTAAACATCCAGCAGCCGCAAGAAATTCGCGCCCAGGATGCCCTCCCGCGCCGCGGTGCTCACGGGGAGCCGTTCGACCCAGCCCTTGACCCTGGCGTAATCGTAGGATCCGTCCGGCAGCGTGAACCCGTACGGGCTGTCGGTGCCGTACAGGCACTTCTCGGGTCCCACCACGCTCACGGCCCGCCGAACGAAGGCCTCGCTCAGGTGCGGGCTCGATACATCGATGAAGGCATGCGCGTGCACGCGGATCAGTGGCCACAGCGCCTTGAAATACGGGATGCCGGCGTGTGCGAAAACGATCCGCAGTCGCGGAAAACTCTCGATGAGCCAGCGATATGCTCCTTGTGCGCCAAAACCCAGATGGATGAGGAGAGGCAGACCCAGCTCCTGCGCTCGCTGCGCGATCGGACGCAAGTCCGTCACGGGGTACTGGTGCCAGTACGGGTGCACCTTCACGCCCACCATCCCGGGCAGTGTACGCCAGCGCTCCAGCTGCTCGAGCGGCGACGCCATGCGCTTCGGTTCGAGGAAAACCCATCCCCAGAAGCGATCCGGGTACAGGCTCAGTGCGCGCGCGACGCTCTCGTTATCCGGGTCCTGCGCCTTGACGTAGCCTTTGCCGCCACGCGTGAACGGCCGCCAGGCGCGGCGCAACTCTCCGCGCTCGTCGTAGAAGCTGGTGCTCGTGAGTGCAGCGATCGGCCGCAGCGCCGTCGAGTTCATCACCGTCCGTTGGACGGCGAGCAGCATTGCCGACTTCTCCGGCTCCAGCGTCTCGGTGATCCGCGCCATGAGCACGACGCGCGTGATGCCCTCCTCGTCCATCTTGCGCACGAGGGTTTTCAGGGCGAGCGCGCGTTCGTCGAGGTGAGCGTGACAATCGATGATCATTGCAGCTCGACCGATCCGGCGTTGGAACGTCGTCGCTGCGGTGCGGTGCCGAACGTGGCGCCCACCATCCGCGAGAAGTGCCGATCGGGGATGAGCCGCATCAGCTCGACCGCAAGGCGGAGCGGCCGTGGAATCGTGATGCTGTCGACGCGGCGGTCCGCCGCCCGTAGAATTCGACGCACCGCTTCATCTCTCTCCAGCCGAAAGAAGCTGCGCGATTCGACGCCCATCCCCGTCACAACCGCGCCCAGGTGGATCGTCGTGAACGTGACGCCCTCCGCCGCATGTCTGCCCCGCAGCGCCTCGAAAGCCCGCGTCAACGCTGCTTTGCTGGCGCAGTAGCCGACCCAGCGACCATCGCCGCGGAACGCCGCGAGCGACGAGATGCCGACGAACTGACCCCTGCCGGCGAGGCGAAAACGAGGCAGGAAGAAATCCACCCAGGTCAATGCCCCGAGCAGGTTGACGCGCACGACCTGCTCGAATTCGCGAATCGAGAAATCTCCGCCGAGCCGCTCCGGGTTGATCCCGGCGTTCAGGATCACGACCTCGGGACGAATGCCCTCGTGGTCGAGCGCGCCTTTGACGGCGTCGACCTCATCCTGGCGGGCGACATCGCAGCGGAAGAACCCGAACCGCTCCGGTCCCAGCACCGTCGCTAACTCGCTGAGGCGATCCGAGCGGCGCGCGAGGCCCCAGACGCGGTCGCCGCGCGCCACCAGCGCACGGACCAACCCCTCGCCGATCCCCGAGGAGGCTCCGGTGACGAGATAGGTGGCCAAATTCGACGTCGCTGAATCAGGTGGCGCGCTGCGCGGCGGACCCGCGGCGCCGGATGCCCGGCGTCAGAATCCGGAAGGCCAGACGCTCCAGGCGCCGCAGAAAGACATGGAACAGCGTGTTGGCGACGGAAAGCAGGTTCCGCACGGTAAAGGCCTTGGAAGCGCCCCGCTCCCGATCGCTGTTCGGAATCTGCACCTCTTTCACAGTGATGCCTTCATCGAGCAGCCGGCAGAGCAACTCCGCTTGATAGCCGAAGCCGGCGGTTTCCGCGAACCAGAGGCGCACGTTCTCCGTCTTGTGCAGCACCGGGCCGTTGTAGTAGTGGAGACGGTGGCCACTCAGGACGTTCACGAGCTGGGTGAACAGGTAGCTGAGCATCCGGCGCGGCGGCGTTCTGGTCTCGTTGAGGCCGAAGTAAGGCACGATGGCGTCGGCTTCGCCCAGATGCTCGAGGATGGTGCGCAGAGCTTCGGCGGGCTCGGCTGCGTCGCCGTTGACCAGCATGAAGTACTCACCACGCGCGCGCTGCGCGGCGATGAAGTAATTGCGGCCGAGGCCGCGGCAGAAGCGGTTGCGGACCAGCCGCACGGGGTGCTCCGGATAGCGGGCGGAATACACCTCCACCTCGCGAGCGGTGCCGTCCGCCGAAGCATCATCGATTACGATGATCTCGTACTCGTACGGGAAATCCGTCATCACGTCGTGGATGCGTTCGATGGCCCGGCCGACGTTTCCCTCCTCGTTCAAACACGGGACGAACAGCGTGACGGAGTTCCGGATCGGGGGATTCATGGCAGCGCTAGCCGTGCAGTCCACCGCTGAGAGCCGCGGCGAGTCGTCGGCTAAACAGGGCCAGTCGTCTGCCGCGTGGAGTCAATTCGACGTGCTCGCCCGCCATGACCACGAGCTGGCTACGTTGCAGCAACCCGACGCGGTCGTGGAACCTGGAAGAGGAGCCGTAGGTCGAGACCAGATTCGCGAAAGGCAGGCTTCGCGCCGGCCGCGCGAGCAAATCCGCCAGGATGGTCACGGACACGGAACGTGCGATCCCGGCATAGAAAAAGAAGTAGGCCGTAACGAGCAGCAGGTCGAGCGCAGCTGCCGCGAAGAGGACCGCCGGCCGTTCCTCCAGCCAAAGGATGCCTGCGCACAGCAGGAGCAGCAGTCCCGCCGCGGCCAGGAGTGCGAGGCGTCCCAGCCGGGGCGCGTCGGCGCGGCGGATGCGCCAGAACAGCACGTGCGCGAGGAGGAAGCTGCCGAAGCCGAGAGCCACGAGAGGCACGAGCGGCGCGTTCATGCCGTTCTCATCCCACCAGGTCAAGACGGAGCCACCGCCGTGCGGTCGCGCCCAGGGCAGCCGCGAGGGTTCCGAGCGGCCTCAAAGGCCCGACCGTCGCAGCCGTGCGATCGAGCAAGCCGAGACCGACCAGGCCGGTGACGCGGCGATCGAGCAGCCCGGGCAGACCGACCCCGCCACCGTAGGCGCGCTCGAGCTCCGTCGCGGGCAGCCGCCCGCCGGCCTCGAGGAGGTCGAGGAGCATGCGCAGCGAATACCCGCGCGACAGCAGTGAGCGGAGCTCCACGAACCCGATCCACCCGGACAGGTACAGCGCCAGAGCGCCCACGCGCAGAAGCGGCACGTCCGTGACAGGCACCGAGCCGCTGAGCGCTTGCGTCACACCCTGGACGACGCCGAGCGCGCCAGCCGCGGCCGCTACGACGAATACCGCAGCCGTGCGCCAACCGGAGCGCAGCGCCCGGCGGAAGGTGATTTCCGCCAGCCGGGCCGCGCCGGCGACCGCCACGAAGCCGACGCAGACAACTGCGATCACCAGGAGAATCGCCACCGGGTCAGGTGGCGGAGGTCATGCGCAATACCCCGCGAGTCAGTCGGCCCGACTCCAGCTCGTCGAGCCCGACGTTGACATCGGCCAGCGGGTACTCGTGGCTGATCAACTTCTCCAGCTCCAACGCTCCGCTCAGGCAGAGTCGCGCGTAACGGGGAATGTCACGGTCGGGAACGGTTTCGCCGCCCCAGGTGCCCAGGATGCGGCGGCCGCGGATCAGGTCCATCGGGTCGATGGCGATGGTCTGGCCCGCCGGCAGGTTCCCGGCCAGGACGCACATGCCGCCGTTGTAGCGCGTGCTGCGGAACGCCGATTCCATGCTCTCACGGCGCCCGGCCGCCTCGATGGCGCAGTCGACGCCGCGCCCTTCCGTGAGCTCCTGGATCGCCGCCCGCACATCCGTACGGCTCGCATCCACCCCATCCGTGGCCCCGAGCTCGATTGCCGCCGCGAGCTTCGCCTCCACCACATCGACGGCAATGATTCGTGACGCCCCCGCCAGTCTCGCACCCAGCACCGCGCTCAGGCCGATGCCACCGAGGCCATAGACCGCAACCGTGGCTCCAGGTTCGACGCGCGCGGTGTTGAACACGATGCCGAATCCCGTGGGAATCGCACACCCCAGCAGTGCCGCGGCGCGCAGCGACAGGGCGGCCGGGACCGGTGTCACCCGGTTTTCGCAAGTAATCGTACGCCGCATGAACGTGCTGATGGCGCCGGAATTCACCGGCCCGGCGTCGCTTCGGTATACGGTGGAGGCCACATCCAGTCCGCTGCCCTTGAGCCACGAGAGCACCACCCCGTCACCGGGGCGTACCTTGGTCACCCCGGACCCGACATCCGCCACAACGCCCGAGCCCTCGTGGCCGAGCGTGTGCGGGAGGAAGCGGTCGGGGCCGCGCTTGCCGCGCGCCTCGAGCAGCTGGGTGTGGCAAATCCCACTGTAGGCGACGTCGACCAGCAGCTGTCCAGGGCGCGGCGCCGGCAGCTCCAGCTCCACCAGACGCAGCGGCGCGCCCAGCTCGAAGAGAACGGCCGCCTCGGTCGTCTCGCTCACTGCGATCGCCCAGAGAACCGCAAGGCTCGTGGCATCATCATTCCGCGACGAACCAGTGATAGTCCCCCGTGTAACCAACTTCGTCGAACAAATGCTTCCAGTCGTCCACGTGAAAGTAAGTCAACGCGGTGAGATTCCACTTCAGCAGTCGCTCCCGTTCAGCCTCCGTCCGCCACGCATCGACCACCACGAAGGCATGCGCACGGCTGACCCGCTGGATCTCGCGCAGCGCGGTCTTGCACTCCTCGACCGGCAGGTTGTGAACGGTATTGATGGAGATCACGAGATCGAACGAGCGATCGGGGTATGGCAACGATTGGGCGTCGCCGATGCGCAGGAACGGCTTGACCGTCTCGATCGCGTTTTCAATGGCGTACGAGGAAATGTCGATTCCGGCGACTCTCGCGCCCGGCATGAGCTCCAGAAAATCGTGCAGCATGAACCCCTTCCCGCAGCCGACATCGAGGATCGCCGCGTCGTCCGCCAGACGGTAATAGTCGCGGAAGCGGCGGACCGTGGCCTGCCAGAAACGCGGGTCGTAGCGGTACCCGCCGTAGCCGTAGAGGCGCTCGCCGTCGAAGAACTCGGCGCCAAACTCGCGGGCGATGCGACGGTGCTCCGGCGTAATCAGCTTCGAACGCTCCTCGATCGGACGGCGGCTGCGGGGATACAGGTCCATCAGGTTGATTTCCGCCACGTCACCTCCGTCGCTGCTTTTTCAGCGTAATAGTCGTACGTCTCACGCAGCCCCTGCTCGAGTGGCGTGAAGGCGAGATCGGGGAGCGCAGAGCGCAACTTGTGGATATTCACGCGCTGGTCGATACGAGGTCGCGTGCGTGGTCGCCACTCCACCTCGAACTCGCGGCCCAGTATTCGTCGGAGCAGTCTCAGAATGTCTTGAAACGAGCAAGATTCACCACTCGCCACATTGAAGGTGCCCCTGCTCCGCTCGAGCGCAAACCGGGCCGTCAGGCGCACGAGATCGGGCACGAATAGGTGGTCACGAAGCTCAGAGCCATCGCCGTATACGGTGACTTTTCCGGTCCTCAGAATCGCGTCAATGAATCCGTTCGGGCCGTACGCGGGTGAGGTCTCCCCGGGCCCATACAGCTTGCACAGGCGCAAGACGACGAGATCGAAGCCGGCCTGTTCGGCGGCTGCCCACAAGAGACGCTCCCCGGCATAGCGCGCCACAGCATACGGCGTGAGTGGAGCGACGGCAGATTCTTCGGTCAGGTCGAGGTCGCTCTCCGCTTCTCCGTAAACGGAAAGGCTGCTGAAGTAGATGCACTTCCGCACCGGCGCGGCGGCGAGCGCCCGCGCCAGGTTGGCCGCCATGGCGGCATCTTCGTCGAAGGCGAGCCACGAATGTTGAGGCTGGCGCGCGCGCGCAGCGAACACCACCACGCTGTCCCGGCCGAGCGCCGGCGCCAGCTGGTCCGCGTTGCGTTGCCAACGCAGATCGAGATCGGCCGAGCCGAGTCCCATGGTGTCCAGACCGGCGGCGCGCAGCGCCGGCAGGAGCGCAGCGCCGACGAACCCCGAGCTCCCGAGCACCACGGCGCGGACACAACTCGGTGTCGCGCCCTGCCGCGCACTCACGCCTTGTGCACGTATGTGAGCGGCTCCTGCTGGATCACGCTCCAGTTCGCTTCCACCCAGTCGACGACTTCTCGTAATCCCTGCTCGAATGGAACTGCCGGCGCCCAGCCGAGCTCTCGCGTCGCCCGGGTGCTGTCCAGCCAATAGCGCGCGTCCTGACCGAGCCGCTCGCCGACCGTGCGCGTCGACGTCTCGAAATCCCGACCCATGAGCTGGCAGATCTGCCGGACC
>JACQVG010000040.1 GCA_016209905.1 Gemmatimonadota bacterium
CCCCCACCCCCCGCGCCTGGTCGTCCATGCCGCCGCCTCAGTCGAACAGAAGGTTCTCGACGAACGTCTCCAGCTGGATCTCCAGGCTGTCGAAGCTCGTCATGTTCTCCTCGAACTCGCTCACGAAATACGGGATGCCGCGCCGGTCCAGCGCCCGGGTTTGCACCACCAGCTCCTCGAGGCCCGGCTCGCACATCTTCGCGGCCATGAGGATGGCCGCCTGCGCGCCGGAGCGCTCGAGGCGCTCCAGCATCATCCGGTCCTTCGGCTTGCGAAGGTCGTGCTGCACCGGGCTGTGCGCCGACCGTTCGAGGTACGACTCGGCGAGCTGAAGGAGCGGGTCGCCGTCGGCAGGCACGTCCTCGGTGATCCAGCGCAGGCCGATGAGCAGGTCGTCGTCCACCACGTAGCACGAGCGGGCGATGGCGCGGATCAGGTCCAGCGGCGGCTGCTCGCAGAAACCGCCCTCGAGGATGACGCGGACCTTGTCCTGCTTCGGCGAACCGCGCGCCTCCAGCAGCGGCAGCACGGTGCCGAGCAGCTCGTTGTGCTCCTCGCGCGGGATGAGCCCTCCGATCGCGACGAGCACGTAGGCCTCGTCGGCGGCGAGCAGCCACGGCCGGTCGCGCTTGAGCGCGTACAGCGACCGCAGCAGCGAGCGGTTCTCGTTGAACACCGCGATGGAGCGCCGCAGGTCGTCGCCGCCGATCGGCCGTCCGGAGATCTCCTCCAGCGTGCGCCGCACCCGGTCGTACTCGTCGCGCAGGTACGGCGCGGCGAAGGCCGAGTTCGGGTTCTGCGGCAGGTAGAGGATGCGGCACGGGTACGCCATGTTGCGGCCCCATACCCCGGCCAGGTTGCGCGCCGCATCACAGATCGGGTGCGTGACGAACATCTCGAGCTCGACGCGCTTGCTCAGGGCCAGCTCGAGCGACGTCTTGAGGATCGAGCACAAGTACGAGCCGAACCGGGACTCGGCGTGCGTAGGCTCGACGGGTGCGCCGCGCACCTTGAACGGGAGCAGGCCTCCCGCGTGCGCGACCTCCTCGGGGAAATAGACCTGGAAGTGGCCGATCACCTTCCCGCCGGCCTCCCGCCACCGGCGCACGGTGGGGAACTCGGTGTCCTCGACCAACTCCCGGCACTGGTAGAGGATCTCCTCGAGCGCCGCGCCCCTCCACTCGGGGAACAGGGGATCCGTCAGGCGCTCCACCGAGGTCGCGGTCACGCGTGGGTCCACACGGGCTGGCGCCGCTCGACGAACGCCCGCAGCCCTTCGAGCGCATCGGCGGTCGCCATGACGCCGTCGAGGTAGATCCGGCCGACCTGCCGCAACGCCTCGGGGCGGGGCTCCACGCTCGACAGGCGGAGCGCCCGCTTGGCGAGTCGCAGCGCCGCCCCGCTGTGTCTCGCGATGCGCTCCGCCACCCGCAGCGCCTCCTGCTCCACCTCCGCATCGGCCACCACCCGGCGCACCAATCCGGCGCGCTCGGCCTCCGCGGCCGTGATCGGCTCGCCCCCATAGATCAGCTCGGCGGCCAGCGGGCCGCCGACCCGCAGCGGCAGCAGGACGCAGGCCGCAGGCGGGATGACACCCAGCGCGATCTCCGGCTGCCCGAACATCGCGCCCTCCCCGGCCACGATCAGGTCCGCTGCCTGCACCAGCTCGAACCCGCCACCGAGGCACCGTCCGCGCACCGCTGCGACCACGGGAAGCGGAAACAGGTCGAGGGCTGCGACGGTGTCGAGGAATTCCGGGATCAGAGCGGCGTCATGGGGCGGAAGGTGCTCCGCGACATCGGCACCTGCCGAAAAGTGCTTGCCCTCGGCCGAGAGCAGCAGCACCCTGAGCGCGGGCTCTGACAAAAGCCGCGCCAGCTCGGCCCGCAGGCCCGCCAGGACCTCCCGCGTCAGGAGGTTGAGCGGCGGGTGGCTCAGGACCAGCCGGCCGATGCCGCCCTGGACCGAGGCCAGGGCCCCGGGGCTCATCTGCCGGCCCCGGCGCCGGAGAGGCGTGCGCCACACACGCCGCAGTATGTGTGCGCGACCGGCAGGCTCGACGCACCGCACTCGCCGCACGAGGCCAGGGGAGCGCCCCAGGGGGCCTCCGACGCGCCGCCTTCCGCCGCTCGCGCCCGCAGCAGCGCGTAGCGCGCCGGCCGCTTCTCCACGAACGCCTGCATCCCCTCGACGGGCTCCCAGCAGGCGTAGTGCAGCGCCAACCAGTCCTGCGCGTGCCGGACGGTCGCGCCCCACGCCAGGTCCTTCCAGTAGTTCGTCTGCTGCTTGGTGTAGCGGGCGCACTCGGGAAACGACGCCAGGAGCCGGCGCGCCAGGTCGTCCACAAAGGCGTCGAGGCGGGACAGGTCGAGACCGTACCCCTCTTCGCCCCGGTGCGCCTTCTCGATCTCCGCCGCCGTCGCGGCCTCCACCCACTCCGTGCCCCGCCGCACCGACGGCACCACCCAGTTCACCAGGCCCCAGTCCAGCGCCTTGAGCGCCGGGACCGGCTCGTTGAGGAACAGCATCTCGCGGGCGCGCCTGTCGCCGACCGCGAGCGGCAGCCACTGCGTCGCGCCGCCGCACGCGACCGAGCCGACGTGCGTGCCGACCTGCCGGAGGTAGGCGTGCTGCGCCATGACCGAGAGATCGCAGGCAAGCTGGCTCTCGTTCCCGCCCCCCACCGCCATTCCGTTGATGCGCGCGACCACCGGTTTGCCGGTGTTCAGGATGCTCTCGATGTAGGCGCGGAACAGCGCCATGTACTTCCAGTAGTCACGGGGAGTCGCCACGTAGCTCGCGGCGTATTCCTTCACGTCCCCGCCGGTGCAGAACGCCCGATCCCCGACCCCGGTGAAGACGATCACCCCGACGGCGTCGTCGAAGCTGGCGTCGCGGAAGGCCGTGGCCATCTCCTCCAGCGCAGCGGTGGAGTAGGCGTTGTAGTTGCGCGCACGATTGATGGTGATGCGCGCCAAGCCGTCGCCCTTGGCGTACAGAATCTCGCCAAAGGCGAAGGCGTCGGCAGGGCGAGAAGCGAAGTGTCTCTCCGTCATGGTCACTCGCAGGTCAGGCCGCCCACGAGGTGGTCGGCGAATTGGGCCCCGAGCGCGGGCGCGTGGACTGAGCCTTCCGGCCGGTACCAGCGCGCGATCCAGTTGATCGCGCCCATGATCGCGAACACCGCGATCTTGGGATCCACGGACCGGAACTCGCCTTGCGCGATGCCTTGGGCGATGATGTCGCGCAGCCCCTGCTCGTAGCGGTCGCGCGCGGCGATGATCTGTGCCTGGTGCTCGGCCGCCAGCGCCGGCACCTCGAAGGCGAGGGGCGATCCCTCCAGCGTGTCGGTCATGACCCGGACGTGCTCGCGGATGACGTAGCCGAGCCGCTCCTTCGGCGAGTCGAAGCGTGACTTCGCCTCATCGAGGAGCCCGGCCACCTCGGCCAGCGCCTCGTGGTGGCACGCGTAGAGGATGGCTTCCTTGTCGGGGAAATAGTGGTAGAGGGCGGTGCGGCGAACACCCAGGCGCCCGACGATGTCGTCGAGCGTCGTGGCGTGGTACCCCTTGTCCCGAAACGCGCGCAGCGCCGAGTGCAGGATCTCGGCTCGCCGCCGGCGGCGCTTCTCCTGCACGTGGGGGGAGGAACTCGGCGCACCGGCGTGGGCCATCAATCTGAACTCCGACTAGCGGACCGTTATTTGAACTCCTTGTAGAAATTTTAACGCTTAGTCAGTTTTTGTCAAGGCCCACCGGCTGAGGCGCTGGCCAGAGAGCCGGAAAAGCTAGGACCGGCCGCCGGAGGCCATCAGCTCGAAGAACCTCCCGAACAGCACGATCCCTCTCCACAGCTGCTCGAGGTTGAGCTTCTCGTTGGGCCCATGCAGCCCATCATCCGGCAGGCCGATGCCTGTCAGCAACACCGGTGCCCCGCGCTGCTGAAGGAGCGGCACGATCGGTATGGACCCGCCGCTTCGGATCGGTGAAACCCCGCGCTTCCAGACCTCCTTGAATGCCCGGTCCAGCGCCGCGAACGGCCAGGCGTCGAGCCCCGTCTGCACGGGGTCGCTCGCGGACAGAATCGTGACCGCCACGTCCGCGTACTTGGGCGCCGCGCGCTTGACCGCCTTGCCGAGCTGCCTCGCCACCTCGCCGGCCCGCTGATCGGGGACCAGTCGGATGGACAGCTTGGCCGTCGCCTCGGCCGGGATGACCGTCTTCGCTCCCGCGCCGACGAATCCCCCGACGATCCCGTGGATTTCGAGCGTCGGCCGCGCCCAGATCCGCTCGAGAAAGCCGTAACGGCGCTCGCCCGTGAGCGCCTTCGCCCCGGCCTCGGCCCGGAATCCCTTTTCCTTGATTGGCAGCCTCTTCCACGCCTTGAGCTCCTTCGCGCTCGGTCTTTTCACCCGGTCATAGATCCCGGCGATCTTGATCTTCCCGTCCGGCCCCTTGAGCCGCGTGAGGAGGTGGCTGAGCGTCTCGATCGCGTTGGGCGCCGCGCCGCCGTAGAGGCCGCTGTGCAGGTCGGACTTGAGCGTGCGCACGTGGATCTCGGCGTGCACGATGCCGCGCAGCACGGTGTCCACGCTGGGGAAACCGGGAGCGACCATGTGCACGTCCGTGACGAGCACCGCGTCGGCGATGGTCCGGTCCGGCTGAGCCGAAAGGAACGCGGTCAGACCCTTCGAGCCCACTTCTTCCTCGCCTTCGATCAGCAGCCGCACGTTGAGGGGCAGCCGCCCCGTCGCCGCCTTGAGCCCCTCGAGCGCGGCGACCACGCAGAAGACCTGGCCCTTGTCGTCCGCCGTGCCGCGCCCGAACAGCCTTCCGTCGCGCACCGTCGGCTCGAAGGGCGGCGTGATCCAGGCGTCCAGCGGGTCGGGAGGCTGCACGTCGTAGTGCCCGTAGCAGAGGATCGTCGGAGCCCCCGGGGGCGCGGCGGGTCCTTCGGCCCACAGGATGGGATGCCGCTCGGTCTCGACGCTCTCTACCCGAAAGCCGAGAGTACGCAGGCGCCCGGCGATCCACCCCGCGGCGCGCCGGCAGTCGCCCGCGTGCTCCGGCAGGGTGCTGACGCTCGGGATTCGAAGCCAGTCCGACAGCTCTCTAAGCAGCCTGGGCCGCTCGCGCTCGACGAAAGACGTGAGGTCACTCATAGTGCGAAAAACCTACCTCCGGCGTGCCCCACACCGCCAGCCGGCAGGCCCGCTTCGCCTGACTACGGTCGCGATCGTCCCGGGGAGATCTCCGCCGTGAGCTGCCAGCGCCTCCTCGAAGCGGTCCAGGTCCGTGAGGTAGAGTCGCTGCGCCAGAACGACGGCGTTGTTCATGGGGCGGTCGGCCAGGAACCGCCCGTCCATCGTCTCGAGCGTGGAGGCCAGCGTATCGGCCATGGCCGACCGCGCCGCGTTGAAGAGACGCGCCCGCTCGCTCCGGAGGGCGGACCCGGCGATCCCCGCCGTGTAGAGATCCTCCAGCTGGTCCGCGAGCGTGGCGAGGAACCGCCCCAGGCGCAGCTCATCCCGCCACCGGGCCGCCGCCCGCTCCGCGTTTCGCTGGTCGCCTCGCGCCCTGAAGTACGCCTCGGCCCCCCGGTAGCCCACGAAGTTCGCGAACGACTCGTTGAACGCCGTCCGCCCGCGCACATAGATCGCGCGGTGGAGGATCTCGTGGATGACCGTGGCCGCCAGATCGGCCGAGTCCTCGCGGACGATCGTGGAGAGGAGCGGGTCCTCGAACCAGCCCAACGTCGAGAAGGCGTTCGCGACCCTGAGGTACGTGTCGAACCCGGCCTGCTCCAGCCTGCGCGCCGCACGGACCGCTCGCTCGGGCCGGAAGAATCCCTTGTAGGGCACCGGGCCGACGATCGGGTAGCGCCACCGGTACTCCTCGAGCCGGTCCCAGCGGCTGGCCGAGAGCACCAGCACCAGCGTGTCGCGGCGCACCTCCGCGTACGTCGTGTAGGTCTCCCCGGCGTCCAAGCCCAGGGAGTCCTCGGCGTAGTTCCGCACCGCCAGCACCAGCGAGAGCTTGCCTCGGGTCCCGGCGTCGGTCGCAGGGTCTTCGGCGACGTCGGCGATCGGCTCGCGGGCGAGCAGGATCCGAGCCTCCTCGATGCCGGCCCGCGCCAGGTAGCGCACCTCCTCACTCACCGACCAGGCGCCGATCATCACGAGGGCGATGACACCCACCGTCGCGCCGGCCGCACGTGCGGCGAGCCGCAGGCGGCTTCGCCCTGCTATGCGCGCCTCTCCTCCGGCTTCACCGGGCCCACCTGACGCCGAACCGGTGCGTTGGACCGCCTTCCGCCTCGGAGTCCCGGTAGCCGTAGTCGAGCCGGAAGCTGCGGACGACGATCCCGCCGCCGAGCACCAGGGGCCGCCGATCCGACTCCGCCCGACCAGAGGTGACGCCGGCCCGCCCCAACACGCCGAAGCCGCGCGAGACGATGCCGCCTTCCAGACCGAACGCCCAGTAGGTGTCGCCGCCGCGCGGTGCGATCCATTCCGTCGTCACGAGCAGCCGCCTCGCGCCCTGCGGATCAATGATGTTCAGCGTGAAGCCCACCCGCGTCGCCCGCGGGAGGGGCTCCAACTTTTGCGAGCTCGTCCTGAGGTCCCCGCCGCCGATGTTCTGCATCACGATCCCCAGCGCGGCGATGTCGAAGAACGCCGCCGCGGCCCCCGCATCGAGGCCGACCCCCGACGCGACGAAGCCTGACGGCTGGTCGGTGCCCACGCGCTCGCGCAGGTACTTCACGCTGCCGCCGACGGAGAGCAGACCGCGGCGGTAGGCCAAGGCGCCCACGGCCAGCATGTCGTAGGCCTTCTCGAGGTCGGCCGCCGCCGCCGCGCGCCCGGCGGCGGCGGCCCCCTGCGGCACGATGGCGCTGTCACTCCCGAAGTCGCGATACACCAGCCCGAGGGCGACGTGGAACTTGCCCACGCGCAGCGCCGCGGCGCCGGTGGACAGCGTCACGCCGGCCTCCGCGCGCTCGTAGCTCGCGCCGATCGCCACACGACGGATCGGCGCGAGGCCGGCGGGATTCACGAACACGCTCCCCTCGTCGCCCACCACCGCCGCGTACGCGCCGCCGAGCCCGACCGCGCGGGCGGTTCCCGGCACCTCGAGCAGCGCGGTCACGGAGGTGCCGCCGGCCTGGGCGAGCGCCGGGCGCGCCGAAACAGCGGCAAAGGCCGCCAACGCGACGCCCCAGGGCGCCGCGCCCCGCCGGACCGACCTCAGGCTCGCGCCGCCCCCCCCCGCCAGCGCCGGGCCGTCACCGGATGCGCACGATGGCGAGCTGCGCGACGCCGCTGGTCGGGAGCGCGTCTCCGCTCGAGCGCCGGAACAAGAGGTCGAAGCCCTCCCCACGGGTGGGCTGCGTGATGAGCAGGTAGGCCCCCGACCCGGACTTGAGCGAGTCGGTCACCGCGAACGCCCCGCCGCTCGCCAGCGCGGGGAGGAGCGGGTACGGCCGATCGAAGTCGTCGGGGTCCTGTTGGTTGAGAGCGGCGTAGGTGGTGCGGAAGCTCCAGAAGGCATAGCGCAGCACCTCCTGGGGCGCGAAAGCCGGCAGGTCGGTCACGTACACGGCGAGGGCCCAGCGCCCCAACAGCGTCTTGAAGGGCGTGCCGGTGACGGCGACCAGGTTGGCCTCGCCCACGCTCGACGTCTGCACCAGTTGTCGGGTGACGTCGTTGTCGAACCGATCCACCACGTAGCGCAGGAAGAGCCACTGCGCGCCCCGCTGCTCAAGCTCGACGTTGGCGCTCTCCGTCACCACCGCCGTCACACTCGGGTTGCTGAGGTAGAGGAAGGCGTTGAGCAGGTTGCCGAGCAGGAATTGCGATTTCGCCAGCTGATTGCCGACGCTGTCGTAGTGCAGGCCACCCAGCTCCTCCGCGAGGTGCGAGAGCGCTTCGTTGAGCCACGGTCGCTCGGTCTCTCCGTTGCGCAGCAGCACATGCTGGTTGAACGAGATCATGTGCTGGAACTCGTGGATGAACGTGGAGGGGAGCAGCGCCTTGACCAGCGGAACCGTGCGGGGGCAGCTGACCTGGCCGAGCGGGTCGGGGACGAGGCCGTAGAAGACCTCGCCGTTGTTGTACTGCGTCTTGGTCCCCGGGGCGATGTCGGCGCCGAGAAAGAAACCGGTCACGAAGGACTCGTTGCACTCCGGCCGACCGACCAGGTCGTTGATCGCGTCGCTGAGCAGAATGATCACCACGCCGTTGCCGTCCACGTCCGACTCGGCGCCGAACGCGGCGACCGCGATGGGATAGAGGTCCTCCTCGAACTGGCTACCGAGCTGCGCGAGGTCGGTCGGAGTGAATCCCTGAGACGGAACCGTGTCGTCCAGGTAGATCGCGGCGCGGGTGCCGACGTATCTGGCCGTGGCGACCACGTCCGTCAGCGACGAGCAGTCGAGGTTGTCACACACCTTGAACGTGCGCTGGGATCCGAGCACCGGCGGCGCGGGGGCGGGGGGAGGGGCCGCCTCAGGCGGTGCCGGCGCCGCCGCAACGAGGCTTCGCGCGAGGCGCGCCGCCTCGGCGTCCATGCGCCGCAGCGCGCCGTGGAAGCGCTCCCGCGCGCCGAGGGGCCGGCTCAGGCGGACGGCGACGGGCGCCGCCGGGGCGCGCGAGCTGGCGCTGCCGCTCAGCGTGACCTTGGCGCGCACGCCGGAGGTCGCGGTCGCGAACTGGCCCACCACCAGGTATTGCGCCCCGTCCGCCCCCGCGGCGGGAAACCGAACTGCCCCCGCCACGGCCGCGCCGGCCAGCAGTACGTGCTCCGCCGCGCCGAGCGACACCTCGGCGCTCACCGGCACCGGCTCCGTCCCGCCGTCGTCGCCGCCGCACCCGGCCGCGAGGACGGCGGCGCCGCCCAACAGGGCGCACCACCACCCCTTGGAACACCGCTCCAGCAGGCGCATTCCCCTCCCGGACGGCGTACGCTGGCGGCATGGTGCCCGGGTGTCAAGGACGCCGCTCACACCTTTTGACAGCCTCCTCTTTGGCCGCTAGCTTGCGCCTCGAGATGCCGTTTGCCCACCTCCACACTCATTCCGAATACTCGCTGCTCGACGGCGCCAACCGCATCCCCGACCTCGTGGCGCGCGTCAAGGAGCTCGGGATGGACAGCCTCGCGCTCACCGATCACGGCAACCTGCATGGCGCGTGGCTCTTCCATCAGGAGGCCCGGAGCGCCGGCGTCCGCCCGATCATCGGGATGGAGGCGTACGTCGCTTTCGGGCCGCGCCAGGCCAGGGAGAAACCGGCGGGCGCCCCCGGCGCCTACGCGCACCTCGTGCTGCTGGCGCAAGATCGCGCGGGCTACCGCAACCTGGTGAAGCTCACGTCCATCGGCTTCCTCGAGGGCTACTACCGGCGTCCGCGGGTGGACCGGGAGACGCTCGCCGCCCACGCGGAGGGGCTGATCTGTCTCTCGGCCTGCCTGACGGGCGAGGTGGCCCTGTGGCTCCGGCAGGGCGCCTACGACCGTGCGAAGGAGGCGGCCGAGTGGCACGCCCGGACCTTCGGCAAAGGCCGCTACTGGCTCGAGGTCCAGAATCACGGCATCGCGGAGGAGGTCCTCGTTAGGGATGGCGTCTTCCGGCTCGCCGACGAGCTGGGCCTCGGCGTGGTGGCCACCAACGACGCGCACTACCTGACCCGCGACGACGCCGCGGCGCACGACGTGCTCTTGGCGATCCGCTCCGGGAAGGACCTGAGCGACCCGAAGCGCTTCCGGTTCGAGGGCACCGAAAGCTACGTCAAGTCGGAGGAGGAGATGCGCCGCGCCTTCCCCGCGCGCGACGACGTCTTCACCAACACCCAGCACATCGCCGAGCGGTGCGAGTTCGACTTCGAGAAGCGCTTCTTTCTTCCCGAGTTCCCGCGGCCCCCCGAATTCGCGAGCGACAACGACCTCGTGGTCGCGCTGGCGGAGGAAGGGGCGCGGCGGCGCTACGGCGAGCCGCTGCCCGCGGCCGTCCAGGGCCGCCTCGACTACGAGCTGGGCGTCATCACGAAGGTCGGTTACGCCGGCTATTTCCTCATCGTCGCGGATTTCATCCGCTGGGCTCGCGAGCGCGGCATCCCGGTGGGTCCGGGCCGCGGCTCGGCCGCCGGCTCGCTCGTCTCCTACGCGCTCGGGATCACCAACGTGGACCCGCTTAAGTTCGACCTCCTGTTCGAGCGCTTCCTCAACCCCGAGCGCATCTCGCCCCCGGACATTGACGTGGACTTCTGCGAGGAGCGGCGCGGCGAGGTCATCGAGTACGTGCGCACCCGCTACGGCCGCGCCTCGGTGGGCCAGATCGTCACCTTCGGCACCCTGAAGGCTCGTGCCGCGGTCAAGGACGTCGCGCGCGTGCTGGGCGTGCCCCCGGGCGAGGCAGATCGGCTCACCAAGCTGATCCCGCATCTCCCCGGCCAGGTCGAGTACACGCCCCTGAAGCGCCACGTCGAGCAGTCGGCCGAGCTGCGGGGTCTCGTCGCGCAGAATCCGACTTACCAGCGACTCATGGACCTGGCGAGCCGCATCGAGCTGCTGAACCGCCACATCTCGGTGCACGCGGCGGGGGTGGTGATCGCCCCCGGGCCGCTCACCGACTACGTGCCGGTGTGCACGATGCCGGGCAAGGGAGGCGGGAACGGCGCCGGCGGCAATGGCGACGACGCGATCATCACGCAGTACGACATGGTCGGCCTCGAGATGGTCGGCATGCTCAAGATGGACTTTCTGGGGCTCACGACGCTGACGGTGCTCCAGCGCGCGGTGGAGACGATCCAGACGCGCCACGGCATCGCCCTCGACCTCGAGGCCCTGGACCTGAACGACGCCGACACCTTCACGCTGCTGCGCGAAGGGCGGACCGCCGGGGTCTTCCAGTTCGAGTCGGGGCTCGCCACGGACGCCTTGCAGCGCATGCGCTGCGACCGCTTCGACGACCTGGTGGCGACCAACGCTCTGGTGCGACCGGGCCCGCTCGACAGCGGTATGCACCTCGTGTACATCCGCCGCAAGCGTGGCGAGGAGCCGGTCCGTTTCGCGCTGCCCGAGCTCGAGGAGATCCTGGCGCCCACCTACGGCGTCATCGTCTACCAGGAGCAGGTGATGCGGATCGCGAACGTCCTGGCCGGCTACTCCCTGGCCGAGGCCGACGTGCTCCGCAAGGCCGTGGGCAAGAAGAAGCAGGAGCTCATCGAGGAGGAGATGCGCCGGTTCGTGGCGCGGTGCGTCGAGCGCGGCTACCGCCCGAGGATCGTCGAGGAGATCGCGGCGCAGATCAGCACGTTCGGGCGCTACGGGTTCAACAAGTCGCACTCTGTGGCGTACTCGATCCTGTCCTACCAGACCGCCTGGCTCAAGGCGCACTACCCGGCCGAGTTCATGGCGGCGCTCCTCTCGTCGGCGATCGGCGACACCAAGAAGGTCGTGCCGTACATCGCGGCCTGCCGGGAGCAGGGCCTCGCCGTCCTGCCGCCCGACGTCAACGAGTCGGGATGGCACTTCACGGTGGTGGGGGACCGGCGGATCCGGTTCGGGCTCGGCGCGATCCGGAACGTCGGTCGCGGGGCGGTAGACTCGATCCTCGGCGCGCGGGGGCGCGGCGGGCTGTTCACCTCTCTGACCGACCTCGCCGCGCGCATTGACTTGCGCATCTGCAACAAGCGCGTTCTCGAGGCGCTGATCGCGTCGGGAGCGTGCGACGGCCTCGGCGGGCACCGCGCCCAGCTGTTCGCCGCGCTGGACCACGTGGTCGCCGAGGCCCAGCTCAAGCAGGCCGAAATCGCCGCTGGCCAGGGCACCCTGTTCGGCGGTGACAGCCCGGACCCCGGACCCCGGACCCCGGACGGCCTGCCGCCGGTGCCAGAATGGTCCGAGGCCGAACGCCTTGCGCGGGAAAAGGAACTGGTGGGATTCTTTGTGTCGGGCCACCCGCTCAACCGGTTCGAGCGGGAGGTGAAGCTGTTCGGGACCCGCACGACGGCCGGCCTCGGAGAGTGGACCGAGGAGAAGATCCAGGTCGCGGCGGTCGTGACCGCCGTGCGGCGCCAGATCGCGAAGAAGACCGGCGCCGAGTGGGCCAAGCTGCAGCTCGAGGACTTCCACGGCTCGGCCGAAGTGCTGTGCTTCCCCGAGGCCTGGAAGACGCTGGCGGCGCTGATCGTGCCGGACGGCGCGTACCTGGTGAGCGGCGGCTTTGCGCCGCGCGACCGGACCGAGGAGCAGGCGCCGTTCATCGTGGAGGACGCCCAGCCGCTCGCCGAGCTGCGCCACAGCGGGCGGGTGGCGCTGCGCCTCACGTGGCAGGCCGGCCAGCGCCTCCCGGCGGAGGCCGCGCGCGCCGTGGCGGCCGTGTGCGCCGCGCATCCGGGGCCCGCGCCGCTCGAGGTGGAGTGGACCGACGACAGCAACGGCGGCGGGCACCCCCCCCGCGCGCGGTTCCGCTCCCGCAACCTGTCGGTCGCGCTCGACGACGATCTGCTGCGGGCGCTGCGCGGCGTGCTGGGTGAGGGCGCCGTGGAACTCGTGAAGGTGGGATAGCCATGGCGACCGCGTTCGCGCTGGATTTCGAGAAGCCGATCGCCGAGCTGGAACGCCAGATCGACGAGCTGCGCCGCCTGGCGGGGCAGCGCGCGCTCGACGTGCAGCGCGAAATCGTGCCGCTCGAGGAGAAACTCGCAGCGCTCCGGTCTGAGATCTACCGCAACCTGACGCCGTTCCAGCGCGTGCAGGTGGCGCGCCACCCGCGCCGGCCATACGCGCTCGACTACATCAACACCATCTTCAGCGACTTCACCGAGCTGCACGGCGACCGGCTGTTCCGCGACGACCCGGCCGTCGTGGGCGGCACGGCCCGGCTCGACGGCCGGCCCGTCGTCGTGATCGGGCAGCAGAAGGGGCGCGACACCAAGGAGAACCTCAAGCGCAACTTCGGCATGCCGCACCCCGAAGGGTACCGCAAGGCGATGCGGCTGATGCAGATCGCGGAGCGGTTCCGCGCGCCCGTGGGCACGCTGATCGACACGCCCGGCGCCTACCCCGGCCTC
>JACQVG010000041.1 GCA_016209905.1 Gemmatimonadota bacterium
CAGCGCGGCGTCGGCCACGACCTCTCGCAGCCCGCCGGTTCCGCTGGTGACGACGGGTAGACCGGCGGCCATCGCCTCGAGCGCCGGCAGGCCGAACCCTTCGTAGCGGGAAGGCAGGACCGTGACGTCGGCGGCGTGGTACGCGGCGACCAGAGCAGCCTCGTCGGCGAAGGGCTCCTGAATCACGTACGCTCCCGCGCCCCCCGCCCGGATCAGCCGCAGATGCGTGGCCTCGAATCGGCCGCCGATCTGCATCAGGCACACATCCACGCCGCGGCGGCGCAGCAGTCCGACGGCGCGGATCGCCGCTTCGACGTTTTTCCGCGGGGAGCAGTTGCCCACGTGGAGCAGAACGCGCGTGTGGCCGCCCGAAGATGGGAGCCGCGCGGCCCAGCCGGCGCGGCGGGCCGCGATCGTCTCCTCGTGAAGTCGGCCGAAGAAGACTTCGTCCACGCCGTTCGGGACGACGGCGATACGCTCGCGCGCCAGGCCGAGCAACCGCTCCGCCTCGTTGGCCGTGAACGCGCTGACCGCCACCCACCGGGACGCGCGGCCGATCCAGGCCATGACCCAGCGGAGCAGGCGATCGCGCAGCGCGGCGCGCAGCGAGCTTCCGCCCTCGGCGAGCACGCGCACCGGGTACAGGTCGTGAATCGTCACGACCGACGGCAGGCCGGGAAACGCGCTCAGGCAGTGCGCGTACGAATGATCCAGGACGTGAACCAACTTCGGCCGATAGCGGCGCAGGGCGCGCGGATAGCGGAAGTACCTGGCAAGGTAACGGGGGCCGCCGATCAAGCGGGCTTCGCGCGGGACCTCCACGTCGCGCAGCCGCGCTGCCAGCGCGCCCGCGTACCGATCCATGCTCGACCAGCGCTCGAGGGCGAGGTCGGGGATGAGCAGGACGGGCCTCACCCGGGCCCCCGCCCGTCGGCCGCGACCACCACGTCCGACAGGAGCCGCCGCATCCGGTCCGCTACCGCCTCCTGGCTGTAGTGCGCCTGCGCAGCCAGAAGGTTGCGGCGACCGAGCTCGTCGCGGCGGGCGGCGTCCGCCAGCAGGTCCCGGAGCGCGCCCGCGAGGGCCGCGGGGTCTCCGTCCGGCACGACGATGCCCCCGCCGAGGGCCGCGAGGACGTGGGGAATCTCGCCGGAGGCGGCGGCCACGATGGGGAGCGCCGTGGCCGCCGCCTCGATGAGCGCGCGGCCGAACTGCTCGCGCCAGCGCCGCGTGGTCCGCGAGGGGAGGGCCAGGATGTCCATCAGGTGATAGATGCCCGGTGCCTCATCGTGCGGCACGCCGCCGATGGCGCGGATGCGCCCGGCCAGGGGGCCGGACGCCGCAGCGCGGTCAATGTCGCCGCGCAGCGGTCCCGCGCCGGCGAAGAGCAGCCTGAACTCGAGCGCCGGCCACCGTGTCGCCATCAGGCGCGCCGCGTCCAGAAGGTCCACAACCCCCTTCTCGGCCACCAGCCGGCCGGCGAAGCCGATCACGACGCCCGAGAGGCCGAGGGCTCGGCGACGCTCCTCGTCCCGGCCGGGCGTGAATCGGGCGATCTCCACGCCGTGCGGGACGACGTGGATCGGCCGGGTGAATCCGGTTCCGCGAAGCACTTCGCCCGTCGTCTTGCCGACCGCCCACGCCTGGTCGGCGCGTCGGTAGGTCGCGCGCCGGATGTTGCTGAAGGGCGGTGGGAGCCGCTTCGCGATGTTCTGCTTCGAGTAGAACAACAATGGCGCTTGCACGCGGGCCCGGAGCGTCTGCCACGCCACCAGCGACCAGGGCTCCTCGTCGAGCAGGACGAGGCCGGGCCTCAGCTCCGCCAGGCATCGCCGGAGCCCGCGCAGCCAGAACCGCGATCCGTTGCCCGTGGCGCGCGCCGGCAGAGGGAAGACCGGGGCGGCACCCTCGGACCCGGTGAAGCGAAGGTCGGGGTCCGGGAGGTCGCCCAGCCACCGATCCGGCACGATGACCGCGACGTCCAGCCCGTGGCGCTCGGCGAGCAGGTCGTACGGTCGGCGGTTGAGCGCGACGATGGAGCCGTGGCTGATGCAGGCGATGCGCACTACGAGCCTCCGGGCGCCACCCGCTGGTACACGGCCTCCGTCCGGCGCGCGATCTCGGGCCACGCGACCGTTAGAGCGGCGCGCCGGGCCGCCGCGCCGACGGCCCGCCGGCGCTCGGGGTCGGCGAGTAGCTGCCGCAGCACGGCCGCAAAAGCCGCCGCGTCGTCCGGCGCCTCCACGATGAACCCGTTCTCGCCGTGGCGGATCAGCTCCGCCGCCCCGGCGCAGGCGGATACGACCACCGGCAACTCTGTCGCCATCGCCTCGACGATCACCATCCCGAACGGCTCGTAGCGCGTGGGGAGGATGAACAGGTCGGCCGCCGCGAACAGCTCCGGCGCGTCGGAACGCGCGCCCAAGAGGTGCAGCCGACCGCCGAGCCCCGCCGCGGCCGCCCAACGCCGGGCCAGCGCCTCGTCCCCGGTGCCGGCCACGACGAGGTGCAGGCGCTCGGACGCCCGGGCCGCCGCCGCGATGGCCGTCTCCAGCCCCTTGCGCGCGTAGGTGCCGACCAGCAGCGCCACGGAACTTTCGCGCGGGAGTCCGAGGCTCGTCCGGAGGCGGGCGCCGGCGCCCGGATAGCGCTCGCGGCGAAACAGGGCGGGATCCACGCCGTTGTGAACGACGGTGAGGCGCGACGGGCTCAGGGCGTAGTGCCGGACCAACTCCTGCCCGGTCGCATGGCCGACGGCGATGACTTCGCGCAGGCTCCGGTCGGCGTAGGCCCGCCGCTCGTGCGCGATCCCCTGCCGGGTGACCAGCCACTGGTACGACTCGGACGCGGTCGAGCCTTCCCGGACATGGTAGCGGCGCTTGGCGGCGAGCCATGCCGCCTGGCAGTACTGAGCGGTGATCACGTTCGCCCCGGGCAGGCTACCGCCGACGGCGTGCACGACGTCGAATCCCTCGCGGCGGACCAGCGCCCTGGCGCGGCGCGCGAACCGCGGAGCCAGCCAGAGCACGGGCCGATCGGGCAGCCCCAGTGGGTGAACCTTCACCGGGCTTCCCTCGCACCCTTCGGCTCTTACGACCACCAGGTGCACCTCGTGGCGCGTGGCGAGCTGGCGCGCCAACTCGAGGACGTAGCGGTCCTGCCCGCCGGTGCGCCGGGCGTGATGGGCGACCAGCGCGATCTTCACCGCTCGACGAGCGACAGGTAGAGGTCCTCGACCCGGCGCGTCATGCCGGCGGCATCGAACCTGGCGCGCGCGGTCCTCTCGCCCGCCGCTGCGACGGCGGCTCGGCGCTCCGGGTCGTCGCAGAGCGCGAGGAGGGCGGTCGCGAGCGCCTCGTGGTCGCCGGGGGGCGTGAGGATCCCGTCCACGCCGGGCGTGACGATCTCGCGGACGGCGCCGCCGTCCGCGGCGACGAGCGCCGTCCCGGCCGCCATCGCCTCGACGAGCGCGAGGCCGAATGGCTCCGGCGAGATCGAAGCGTGGACGGCGGCGTCGAGCGCCGCGAGGCAGTCGGACACGTCGTCGCGGAAGCCGGTGAAGGTGACGCGGTCCTGGAACCCCAGCGACGCGGCCAGCCGGGGGAGCGACGCGGCGTAAGCGCCGTCGAGGCCGAAGAGCGCGTCACCGATGATGAATACGCGTGCGTGCCGCCGCGCGTGGCAGAGGGAGGCCGCGGCGCGCAGGAGGACGTCTTGGCCCTTCCACGGCTGCAGCCGCGCGGCGATGCCGACTGCGAACTCGTCCGACGCGATGCCCAGGGCGGCGCGTCCCCGGGCGCGCCGCAGCGCCCGGGGCTCGTGGGAGATTTTGGCGCCGGGATGGATCACCGCGATCCGCGCGCGCCGCGGGTTCACGCGGTGCTGTCCTGCGGCGGTGAACGC
>JACQVG010000038.1 GCA_016209905.1 Gemmatimonadota bacterium
AGTCCCGACCGGGTCGTGGTGCTCGACGACCACCTCGATCCGGCGACGGTGGACGTGATCAGCCTGGGCACCTTCGTGGCGCTGCGCCCGCGCGACGGGAACGGCGACCGGGTGTACCGCGCGCTGGTCGGGGCGAGCCCGCACCTCGATGTGTACCGGCGAGCGGAGATCCCGGCGCGATTCCACTACCGGGCGAGCGCCCGGATCCCGGACATCGTGGCCGTCGCGGAGGAAGGCTGGTCCGTCAGCACGCGGGCGTACTTCGAGGCCGACCACGAGCGCTTCGCCGGCGGGGCGCATGGCTACGACAACGCGTTGGCCTCGATGCGCGCGATCTTCATCGCGGCGGGACCCGCGCTCCGTCGCGGCCTCGTGATCGAGCCCTTCCAGAACATCCATCTTTACGACCTGATGTGCGCCATCCTGGGGCTCAGGCCGGCGCCGAACGACGGCGATCTGGACTCGGTGAGGGTCGTGCTGGCGCAGTAGGGGGCTTGCGCCGCCCGCGGCGCGCCTGCCGAGTGTCGGCCCGGGGCGACGATTGGCGCACGGCCTCCTGCCCGCTAGATTTGCGGCGGTGTCGCAGGATGTCCTGAGGAGGATCGTGCGGTTTGGGACACCGGCGGCGCTCCGGCCGCCGCTGGCTCGGCGTTGTGCGTGCAAGTGATTAGGCCCTATGCGGTTACGCGGTGCGCCGCTGTGGCACGGCTGCTGCTTCGCATCCGGCGCGTGTAGCACCCGCGTTGTTTCCGTTTTCAATCCTCGCGGACGACCATGACCGATAGCACACCCATTCGCATTGCGGTGCCCAGGGAGACTGCGCCCGGAGAACGCCGTGTCGCGCTCGTCCCCGATGCGGCGGGGCGCCTGGTGAAGGCGGGCCTCGCCGTCGCGGTGGAGGCGGGCGCCGGCCTGGGCGCGCACTTCGAGGACAACGAGTACGCGGCCGCGGGTGCGGCGGTCGCCCCGACCGCGGCGGCCCTCTACGAGTCCGCGGACCTCGTTCTCAAGGTGCGCTGTCCCTCGGCCGAGGAGGCTACGGGACTGCGCGCCGGCTCCCTGCTCATCGCCTTTCTCCAGCCCGGCCGTGATGCGGCGGCCCTCGAGGTCCTCGCCGGCCGGAGGGTCACGGCGCTCAGCATGGACCTGGTGCCCCGCATCACGCGGGCCCAGGCGATGGACGCGCTGAGCTCGCAGAGCACCGTGGCGGGCTACAAGGCGGTGCTGGTCGGCGCGGCCGCGTTGGCGAAGCTGATGCCGATGCTCGTCACGGCGGCCGGCACGCTCGCGCCCTCCACGGCGTTCGTCCTCGGTGCGGGCGTGGCGGGGTTGCAGGCGATCGCCACGGCGCGCCGGCTGGGCGCCAGCGTGCGCGCCTTCGACGTGCGACCGGCGGTGAAGGAGCAGGTCGAGAGCCTGGGCGCGACGTTCGTGGCGGCCGAGGCGCTGGCCGCCGACGCCGAAGCCAAGGGCGGCTACGCCCGGGAGGCCACGGAAGAGGAACGCGCGCGGCAGGCGGCGGCGATCGCCAAGCACGTGGCGGAGGCCGACCTGGTGATCGCCACGGCGCAGGTGCCGGGGAAGCGGGCTCCGGTGTTGATCACCGAAGAGATGGTCCGCGTGATGCGGCCCGGGTCGGTGATCGTGGACCTGGCCGCCGAGACCGGCGGGAACTGCGCGCTCACCGAGGCGGATCGTGAGGTCATCTGCGACGGGACGACGATCATCGGGCCTACCAACCTGGCGGCCAGCCTGCCCACCCACGCCAGCCAGATGTACAGCAGGAACCTCGTCAGCCTGGTGCAGCACCTCGTGAAGGACGGCCGGCTCGTGGTTGATCCGGCCGACGAGATCACAGGCGCCATGCTCGTCACGCCGGCGGCCGAAGGGCCGCGGGTCGCCGAGTCCTAGGCGGCGCCGTCAAGGAGAAGGATCCATGCACGGCATCACCGTCATCGAACTCTACGTCTTCGTCCTCGCGGCGTTCGTCGGCTACCAGGTCATCGCGCGGGTGCCGCCGCTGCTGCACACGCCGCTGATGTCGGCCACCAACGCCATCTCGGCGATCTCGCTCGTGGGATCGCTCGTGGCGGCGGGCGCGGACTACGGCACGGTGAGCACCGTGCTCGGCACGCTCGCGGTGACCGCCGCAACCATCAACGTGGTCGGCGGATTCATGATCACCGACCGCATGCTCCGCATGTTCAAGCGTGAACAGAAGGGCCGCCGATGAGGGAGATGTTCACCCAGGGCGCGTACCTCGCGGCCTCGGTCACCTTCATCCTGGGCCTGCGGGGTCTGTCGTCCCCCGCCACGGCGCGGCGCGGGATGTTCTTCGCCGAGGTGGGCATGCTGCTCGCGGTGGTCGGCACGCTCATCCAGCACGAGATCGTCCGATACGAGTGGATCGCCATCGGGATGGTGATCGGCTCCATCATCGGCGCGCTGATGGCGATCCTGATGCCGATGACGGCGGTCCCGCAGCGGACGGCGATCTCGCACATGTTCGGCGCGCTCGCCGCCACGCTGGTGGGCGTCTCGGAGTTCTACCGCCACGGCAACGGCGCCGAGATCCCCCATGTCCAGATGGCGGCGCTCGGCTTCGAAGTCATGTTCGGGTCGCTCACCATCACCGGCAGCTTTATGGCGTTCGGGAAGCTCCAGGGATTCATCAGGAGCGCGCCGATGACGTATCGGTTCCAGAACCAGTCGAACATCACCCTCTTTTTCGTCACGCTCGGGCTGTTCGCTTTCCTCATCTTCCAGCCGGCCAGCCCCGCGGTGTTCTACGCGATGACGGCGTTGGGTCTCGTGATCGGCGTCCTAATCGTGATGCCGATCGGCGGGGCCGACATGCCGGTCGTGATGTCGCTGCTCAACTCCTACGCGGGGCTCGCGGCTTCGGCCACGGGATTCGTGATCGGCAACAACGTGCTCATCATCGCCGGGGCGCTCGACGGCGCCTCCGGCTTCCTGCTCTCGATCCTGATGAGCCGGGCGATGAACCGGTCGTTCACGAACGTGCTGTTCGGCGCCTTCGGGAGCGCGCCGCAGGCCGAGTTGGCGCTGAAGGCCGCGACGGACAAGGCGGTGCGCTCGATCAGCGGGGAGGACGCGGCGATCCAGCTCGGCTACGCGCGCTCGGTGGTCGTCATCCCGGGCTACGGCATGGCGGTCGCACAGGCGCAGCATCAGGTGCGGGAGCTCGCCGACGAGATCGAGAAGCGGGGCGGAGAGGTGAAGTTCGCGGTCCACCCCGTCGCCGGCCGGATGCCGGGGCACATGAACGTGCTGCTGGCCGAGGCGAACGTGCCCTACGACAAGCTGAAGGACATGGAGGAGATCAACGGTGAGTTCGAGCGCACCGACGTCGCGCTCGTCATCGGCGCCAACGACGTGGTGAATCCGGCGGCGCGGCACGATCGGTCCAGCCCGATCTACGGCATGCCGATCCTGAACGCGGATCAGGCCAAGAGCGTGATCGTGCTGAAGCGGAGCATGAACCCCGGCTTCGCCGGGATCGAGAACGAGCTGTTCTACAGCCCGAAGACCTTCATGCTGTTCGGGGACGCCAAGAAGTCGCTCAGCGCGCTGATCAACGAGGTCAGGCAGCTCGAGTAGGCCGAGGCGCCGTCAGGGTAGCGGCGCGGGCGAGGCGGGGCGGGGAAGACAGCGCCGCGGCGGAGTGATAGATTCACGGCGTGAAGGACAAGACGATCGCCTATCTCCTCTGGGCCGCGGGCTTAGCCGGGGTCTGCGGCCTGCATCGCATCTACACCGGCAAGCTCGGCACCGGCCTGCTCTATCTCTTCACCCTCGGCCTGTTCGGGATCGGCCAGCTGGTGGATTTGTTCCTGATCCCCCAGATGGTGGAGGACGCGAACAACCGGCGCCTGCTGAGCGAGCTCGGGGCAGGGCAGTTTTTGGCCGCGGCGCAGGCCGGGGCGGCCGCGCTGCCCCGACACCGGGCCCCGCGCACGACCGA
The DNA here is from genome assembly GCA_016209905.1 of Gemmatimonadota bacterium. Classification (GTDB taxonomy): domain Bacteria; phylum Gemmatimonadota; class Gemmatimonadetes; order Gemmatimonadales; family JACORV01; genus JACORV01. Next base: position 3,986 of record JACQVG010000038.1, read on the forward strand.
GGAATTCCAGGTCGCGCTGGTGCACGCCGCGGAGAAGAACGGCGGCAAGCTGACCATTCCCGAAGCGGTGGCGGCCACGGGCCGGGGCTTCAAGGAAGTCGAGAAGTACCTCAACGAGATGGCGGTCAACGGCTACGTCGAGACCGACAGCGACGAGTCCGGCGCGATCGTCTACGTCTTTCCAGGGCTCGCGGGCGGCTAAAGCACCAGCTCGAGCGCAGCGCGTGCGCAACGGCGCGCGACGCGTCAGCCGCCCGCGTTTCAGACGTCCCGTAGCACCTCCATCGCCGTCCGCCTGAACACCTCCCGGCTCGCCGTCACGCCCACGAGCGCGACGAGGAGGGTCGTGAGCGCGAAGACCGCGGCCAGCGGCAGGGCCGGCACCGCGAACTCGAGGTCCAGGACGAAGCGGGTGAACGCCCAGCCGCCCGCCACGGCGAGGCCGATCCCGACCACCGCGGCCAGCACGCCGAGCGCGACGTATTCGGCGACCAGGATCCGCTCCAGCTGCCGCCGCGTGGCGCCGAGGGTCTTGAGGAGCGCCCCCTCGCGGATGCGCTCCAGGCGACCGGCGGCGACGGCGCCCAGCAGCACCAGCGCGCCGGTGGCGAGACTGAGCGCCGCCATGAAGCGGATCGCCAGCGCCACTCGGCTCATGATTCGTTCCACGGTCCGCTGCAGCAGGGCGACATCGAGGCTCGTCACGTTGGGAAAACGCTCGGCGACGGCCCGCTGCAGCAGCGCCCGATCGGCGGCTCCGGCCGCCCGCGTCAACAGCACCATCGAATGCGGCGCCCGCTCGAGCGCGGCGGTGCTGAACACCGCGAAGAAGTTGGGCTCGAAGCGCGCCCAGTCCACCTCGCGCAGCGAGACCACGCGGGTCTCGACCGTGGCCCCCTGCACGGTCCAGGTTATCGCGTCGCCGATGCCGACCCTCAGGTCCTCGGCGATGTCCGTCGAGAGCGAGACGGGATAAGGCGACCCGGGAGACACCGCGCCGCGGCCCCGCCACCAGGCGCCCTTCACCAGCCGCTCCGACGCCGTTCCGGTGTCGCGGTAGGTGGACCGGTATTCCCGGCGCAGCGACCACTCCTCGGGTCGGCGCGCGGTGGTGTCCTTCAGCAAGTCGCCGGCCGGACGGCCGTTGATGGCGGCGATCCGCATCGGCACGATGGGCACCGACTGGAGCAACGGGCGGTGGGCCGCGCGCACGAGGCCGCTCACCCCGTCCACCTGGTCGGGCTGAATGTCAATGAAGACCAGGTTCGGCCGGCCCTGGGCGGCCCGCGTGCTGCGCGTCACCTGGCGCAGCAGGTTGGCCTGTACGAGGTAGAGGGTGGCGAGGAGCGCGACGCCGAAGCCGAGGGCGACGACGACGGTCCGCGTCTGGTTGCGCGGCCGGTAAAGGTTCGCGATGCCCTGGCGGGCGACGAACGGCCACCGCGCGCGGACGCGCTCCCCGAGGGTGACGCGGCGCGCGAGCGCGACGGCGAGGCGCGCCGCGAGGACCAGGATGCCGACGGAGAGGCCGATGGCGACGGCGAACGAGAGGCCGACCACCGGGTCGTCGTCGCGCGCGAGGCACAGCGCGAGCACGAAGGCGGCGAGCGCGCCAGCCGTCGCGAGGCGCCACGGGTCCCGCCGGCTCGGTGCGGCCTCCGTCTCGAAGGGCCGGCGCAACGCCTGGAGCGGCGAGACGAGCCGCACCTCGAGCAGCGGCCGCAGCGCGAACAGCAGCGCCACCGCGACGCCGATCCCGATCCCGGCGAGAATCGGTCCGAGCTCGAGCGCGACGCGCACGTCCACCGGGAGCACGCCGCGCAGGAACCGCGGCAGCAGGAGCTGCACCGCGACGCCGAGACCCGCGCCGAGGCCGGCGGCGACCAGGCCGAGGGCGGCGGCCTGCGTCAGGTAGATGACGAAGACCAGCGGCCGGCTGGCGCCGAGGCACCGCAGCACCGCGACCGTCTCGAGTTTTCCGGCGACGAACGCGCCGACCCCGCTCGCCACCCCGATCCCGCCCAGGAGGAGCGCGACGAGACCCACGAACTGGAGGAAGTTCGACAGGTCATCGAGCGCGTCGTTCACCTCCGACTGCGTCTCCTCGGCCGTTTGGCTCGACACGCGTTCCTGCTCGAAGAGGCGGCGGTGGCGGCTCACCAGCCGGCGCGCGTCCTTCGGGTCGTCGAACCTGAACAGGGCGCTGTGGCGCACGCGGCTGCCGAACACGATGAGGCCGGTGCCCGCGACGTCTCGGATCGGGATGTAGACCTGGGCGCCGAACGCGTTGAGGCCCCCCAGGAGGTGGCCCGGCACCTCCGAGACGGCGGCCGCGATGAGGAAGCTCCGCCGGCCCAGCTCGAGTGTGTCGCCGACCCGCGCGCCGAGCGCGACGAGGAGACTCGTGTCCACCACCGCGACGCCGCCGGTGTCGAGGGCGCGCCACAGGCCAGGCGGGTTGGTCAGCACGTCTCCATAGAACGGGAAGCCGGCGCCGACGGCACGCACCTCCACCAGGCGGATGCCTTCGGTGCGGCGCACGTAGCCCATGGAGGAGAACGTGGTGCGGCGGGCGACCTTGACGCCGGCGCGGGCCGCCGAGTCGAGCAGCGCCTCGATCGGCGGGGTGAACGGGCGTCTGCTCGAGAGGGCGAGGTCGGCGCCGAGCAGCTCGCGGGCTTCGCGGCGAACCGCCGTCTCCAGGTTCGCGGTGAAGGAGCCGATGGCCACCAGCGCCGCCACGCCGATCGAGATCGCGGAGGCGAACAGCAGCAGGCGACGGCGCGACGCGCGGCTCTCGCGCCACGCCATCGCGAGGACGACGCGCAGCCTCGTCACGGCGCCGAGGCGCTCGGCGCTGTCACCGCCCCGTCCAGGAGGGGCAGGGTCGTCCTGGCGTGGGCCGCCAGGTCGGGGTCGTGCGTCACCAGCACGAGCGTGGTGCCGAGCTCCCGGTTCAGCTCGACGAGGAGCTCGATGATCCGGGCGCCGGTCGCGGCGTCGAGATTGCCCGTCGGCTCGTCGGCGAACAGGATCCTGGGCTCGTTCGCGAAGGCGCGCGCGACGGCGACGCGCTGCTGCTCGCCGCCCGACAATTGGGCCGGGTAGTGATGCCCGCGGCCCGCGAGGCCGACGCGGGCCAGGAGCTCCCGCGCGCGGCGCCCCGCGGCCTCGTACCCCCCGTCGCTCCCCGCCGCCCGCGCGTTCGGGCGCCCGCCGCCTGCCAGCTCGATCGGAACCTGCACGTTTTCCTGCGCGGTCAGGGTGGGGATGAGCTGGAAGGTCTGGAAGACGAAGCCGACCTTCTCGCCGCGCAGCCGGGCCCGCGCGTCCTCCGACAGGGCGGCCAGATCGTGCCCGTCGAGGAGCACGGTGCCGGCCGTCGGCACGTCGAGGCCGGCGAGAAGGCCGAGCAGCGTGGTCTTCCCGCAACCCGACGGCCCGACGACGGCGAGGAATCCTCCCGCCTCGACCTCGAGGCTAACTTCCCGGAGCACGGTGAGCGGGCGACCGCCGCTCTGGTACACTTTGGTGAGGTTCCGCGCGATGAGCATGGGGCGAATGATACACGCGGGAGCGATGTTGTTCCTCCTCGCGGCGTGCGCGCGCTCGGATCGGCCTCCTGCGCTCGGGCGGCCTTCCGGCACGCACGGCGCCGACCCTCGCGCGGGAGACCTCTCCTCGCGCCCGACCATTCTTTTTCTGGGCACCAGCCTCACCGCAGGCCTGGGCGTCGATCCGGGGGAGGCATACCCTGCGCTCATCCAGCGGCGGCTCGACAGCCTCGCCCTCAGGTGGCGGGTCATCAACGCCGGGCTGAGTGGCGAGACTTCGGCCGGCGCCCGGCGGCGGATCGAGTGGCTGCTCGAGCCGGGGGTCGAAATCCTAGTGCTCGAGACCGGCGCGAACGACGGGCTGCGGGGGCAGGGCCTCGACTCGACCCGCGCGAACCTCGAGGCCATCGTGGCGCGGGCGCGGGCGTCCGATCCCACCATGCGGATCGTGCTCGTCGGCATGGAGGTCCCGCCGAACCTGGGCCCAAGGTACGCGGCCCGGTTCCGCGCGCTGTTCCGCGACCTGGCGGAGCGGAACGGCCTGACGCTGATTCCCTTCCTGCTCGAGGGCGTGGGCGGCGTGGACTCCTTGAACCAGGCCGACGGCATTCACCCGACGGCGGCGGGGCAGGTGAGGGTGGCGGACAACGTGTGGCGGGTGTTGGAGCGCATCGTACGGGAGGCACCATGAGAGCGCGGATCGGTGTCGTCGGCTTCGCCCTAGGCCTGGCCGCGTGCCAGCGGCCGCCGTCCTTCGCTGACGCCGCCCGACTGGTGTTCGAGGGCGGGGGAGAGTGGGTGGACCTGACGCACCCGTTCTCCAGCCGGACGATCTACTGGCCGACGGCGCGGCCGTTCACGCTAGAGGTCGTCGCAGCGGGCCGGACGCCGGCGGGCTACTACTATGCCGCGAACAACATCTCCGCCGCCGAGCACGGCGGCACGCACCTCGACGCGCCGATCCACTTCGCGGAGGGGCGCCGCACGGCGGACGCGATCCCCGTGCGGCAGCTCGTCGGGCCGGCGGCTGTGGTGGACGTCTCGGACTCCGCGGCGGCGAATCCCGTGTACCTGGCGACGGTCGCGGACTTCGCCCGCTGGGAGCGCGCGCACGGCCGGATCCCCGACGGCGCGATCGTGCTGCTCAGGACCGGGTGGGCGGCCCGCTGGCCGGACCGGCTCCGCTACCTGGGCACCGCGAAGACGGGCCTGACGGCGGTCGCGGAGCTGCGCTTCCCGGGGCTCGACCCGGAGGCCGCCCGCTGGCTCGTGGAGGCGCGCGCCGTGGACGCCGTCGGGCTGGACACGCCCAGCATTGATCACGGGCCGTCCACGGACTATCGCAGCCACCGGACGCTGTTCGCGGCCGACATCCCGGTGTTCGAAAACGTCGCCGCGCTCGACCGGCTGCCGGAGGTCGGCGCCTACGTCGTCGCGCTCCCGATGAAGATCGGGGGCGGCAGCGGCGGCCCGCTACGGGTGGTCGGCGTGCTCCCGCGGTAGCCGCACTGGCGCAGCGGCGGCGGCGCGCGTAAGCTCCGCGTCCCACTGTCGCCCGACACCGAGGAGAACCGGGAATGGAGGACCTCAATCCCTTTCACATCGCCCAGACGCAGTACGCCCGCGCGGCGCGGTATATCCGCGCGAGCGACGGTCTCCTGGAGAACCTCCGGCGCCCCGAGCGCACGATCCGGATCGACTTCCCCGTCAAGATGGACGACGGCACGATCCAGGTGTTCACCGGCTACCGCGTGCAGCACAACAACGCCAGGGGCCCGTTCAAGGGGGGCGTGCGCTACCACCCGGGCGTCACCGAGGACGAGGTCAAGGCGCTGGCCTCGTGGATGACGTGGAAGACCGCCGTCATGGACATCCCGTTCGGCGGCGCGAAGGGCGGGGTGGTCTGCGACCCCAAGCGACTCTCGACGGAAGAGAAGCGCGCCATCACGCGCCGCTACGTGTCGCAGCTCGGCAGCGCGATCGGTCCCATGATCGACATTCCGGCGCCCGACGTGTACACCGATGCGACCACCATGGCGTGGATCTTCGACACCTACGACATGACGCACAAAGGGCAGAACAATCTGCCGGTGGTGACCGGCAAGCCGCTCGAGCTGGGCGGGTCGCACGGCCGGGCCACCGCGACGGCGCGCGGCTGCATCTTCTGCGTCGAGGAGGCGATCGCGCGCGGGCTGGTGGAAGGGGTCCGCTCGCTGGCCGGGGCGCGCGTGGTGGTGCAGGGATTCGGCAACGCCGGTGCCTTCGCGGCGAGGTTCGCGCATCGTGCCGGCGCAAAGGTGATCGCCGCGAGCGACTCGAGCGGGGCGGTCCTCGCGCCGGCGGGGCTCGATCCCGAGCAGCTCATGGCGCACAAGAAGCAGAAGGGGAGCGTGGTCGGCTTCCCGGGCTCCTCGGTCCTCGGCGGCGCGGAAGTGCTCGAGCTCGAGTGCGACGTGCTGATCCCCGCCGCGCTCGAGAACCAGATCACCGCCGCCAACGCCGAGCGGGTCCGCGCCAAGCTCGTCGCCGAGGCGGCCAACGGCCCGACGACGCCGGCGGCCGACGAGGTCCTGCACCGCCGGGGCATCCCGGTCATCCCCGACATCCTGGCCAACGGGGGCGGCGTGACCGTGTCCTACTACGAGTGGGTCCAGAACATCCAGGACGAGCAGTGGGACGAGGAAAGGGTGGAAGGGAAGCTGCGCAAGAAGATGGTCAACGCCTTTCACGCCGTGTTCGACATCGCCACGGAGCGCAAGCTGGAACCGCGCACGGCGGCTTACGTGCTGGCGCTGGACCGGGTCACGCGAGTGACGGAGCTCAGGGGCATCTGGCCGTAGGGCGGACGCACCGGCACGCTCGGACCGCGCCGTGAAGGCGATTCCGGTTCCCTACGTCGTGCGGCGGGTGGATGACGGCGCCGCGGTCGAGATCCAGTGGGAGGAGCGAGGGCACGTGGCCCGGTACGGGGCGCGCATGCTGCGCCTCGCCTGCCAGTGCGCGGGGTGTGTGGACGAGATGAGTCGCCGGCCGACGCTGGAGCCCGCATCGGTGCCGGAGGACGTGCGCGCCCTGGCGGTCAAGCTCGTGGGCGCGTACGCGGTGCACTTCTCCTGGAGCGACGGGCACGCCACGGGCATCTACCCGTGGGAGCGCCTGCTCGCGATCTGCCCCTGTGCCGAGTGCGCGGCGAAGCGCGCCTAGGCGTCCAGCTTGAGCTGCAGCTTGAAGTGCAGTCTCGGGTGGCGTGAGTAGAGGAAGCCGCCCATCGAGAACGCGGCTACGGCGTTCCCGACGAGCAAGGCGGGCCAGCTGATCTCGGCGAGCACCCGCTGAACGAAGACCAGCGCGAACACGAAATAGGAGAACTCGAAGAAGACGAATAGCGCGAAGCCGGCGAGGAGGATGATCGCCGGCTCGTGCTCGACCATCGCGACGACGTGCGACAGGATCACGCCGGCGGCGACGAAGACCAGGGCGTGGAACACCGTGTAGCCGGCGACGAGCGCGGGCGCGCCCTCGGGCATCGCCGCCGCCTCGGCGGCCCGCACGCCGCGGAACAGGCCGGCTCCCAGCGCCGCCGGCGTGTGGAAGGGCCGGCCCGCCAGGACGTCCACGATCAGGAACCAGAGCGCGAGGGCCGCCGCGCCGACGAGGCCGGTGAGGATGCCCTCGCGGATCGCGCTGGCGCCCGACGGCGGCTCCGCCGAGGTCATGGGACGCTCCTGGCTGGGGGACGACCGGGATTCTGCGCCCCGCGGCGGCCTTCGTCAAGCACCGGCGGCAGGGAGAGACGGCGATAGCCAAGCTGCGGTTCCCACACCCTCTCACGCTCCTCGTCGCCTGCATCCTGCTCGCGGCGGCGCTGAGCTACGTACTGCCCGCGGGCCAGTATGAGAGGCGCGACGATCCGGTCACCGGCCGGTCGGTGGCCGTGGCCGGAACGTACCACGCCGTCCCCCGCCAGCCCGTCGGCGCGTTCGAGGCGATCGTGGCCGTCCCGAAGGGCATGGCCGACGCCGCCTCGGTCATCTTCCTCGTATTCCTGGTGGGCGGAGCCTTCACCGTCGTGGATCGAACCGGCGCGCTGCGGCGGGCGGTGGACTGGCTCGTCCGGCGGCTCCAACGTCGCGAGGTGCTCGTCATCCCCGCCGTCTGCGTGGCCTTCGCGCTCGGCGGCGCGCTCGAGAACATGAGCGAGGAGATCATCGCGCTGGTGCCGGTGCTCCTCCTCCTCACGCGGGGACTGGGCTTCGACGCCCTGACCGCCGTGTCCATCAGCCTGGGCGCGGCGGCCGTCGGCGCGGCGTTCAGCCCGGTCAATCCCTTCCAGGTCGCTCTCGCGCAGAAGCTGGCGGCGCTGCCGGTGCTGTCGGGCTCGCTGTTCCGTGTCGCGGTCCTCGTGCCCGCGCTCGGCCTCTGGATCTTCGGCACGATGCGCCGGGCGGCCCGCACGCGCGTCGTCCGGGTGTCGCACGGCCCCGGCCAGTCCGGCCCGCTCGGCCTCCGGGACGGCGGAGTCCTCCTGCTGGTGTTGGGAGCGTTCGCGGTTTTCGTGTTCGGCGTGCTGCGCCTGGGCTGGGACTTCGACCAGATGTCGGCGCTGTTCTTCGTGATGGGCGTCGCGGCCGGCCTGGTCGGCGGGCTCCGGTTGGCGGGCACGGCCGAGGCGTTCGTGGAGGGCTTCCAGGGCATGGCGTTTGCCGCCCTGCTGATCGGCTTCGCGCGGGCGATCTACGTGGTGCTGGA
>JACQVG010000039.1 GCA_016209905.1 Gemmatimonadota bacterium
CACATGCCCGTGCTCGACGGGCCCGCCCTCTACGAAGCGATCGCCGCGCGCTGGCCCGAGCTCACGGCCCGCATCGCCTTCATGTCGGGGGGCGGGCTGGAGGACCCGAGTCTCCAGCCCCTGGTAGAGAAGGGATGCCCGGTGCTTCAGAAGCCGTTCGAGCTCACCGAGGTGCGGGCGCTACTCGAGCGGTTCTCAGCCGCGTAACCGGCCGGCCCACCGGCCGGCCGCCACGCCGAGGATCGTCGTCACGACGTCGGCCTCGTCGGCGAGGACGTCGTGACCATCGAGGCCTAGGAAGACGACCGCCGACGCTTGGCTCGCGACGATCGCTTCCGCTTCGCGTCGGCGCGCAGCACCTTGGCCACGAACGCCTCCGCGGCGCGCTGCCCCTTGCGCTTGCCGCCATAGGTGGCGTCGCCGAAGAACTTGGTGTGGCGGGCGCGGTAACTGCCGTCCCGCCGCCGGTAATAGCCGACGCGCACGAACCACCCATGGGTGCGTGTGGAGGGTTGGTCAATCCGCGCCAGGCCCCGGGGGTGCGGCCGGCGTACCCGTCTGGTTCCCATAGAAGCAACTCCCTTGCCAGGTGAGGGTTCCTGATTACCCCTGAAGAATCGGCACCGGGGCGGTGCGGGGCAAGGCCCGGGCACGGCGCCACCTAACTACGGCATGAAGCTGCCGGCGCGGCCGGTCAGCGATGGGCGCGCGGGCGCTTCGACGTCGTTAAGTCAGGACCCTATCTAAGCGCGCGCGTCACCCAGCGACAGACCGGCAGCTCGGGGCCGACGCGTCCCGTGGCCGTCCGCGCCTGCGAGGCGACCCGCACGGCGAGGCGCTCGGTCCAGTTCACCGGCACCGACACGGCGTAGGGCCGACCCCCACGCCGAACTCCGAGCACCCCCAGCTCGAACGGAAGGTGCTGCGCCCAGCGCAGGTTGAGCTGGCGCGTGGGGACGAGCAGCCCGCCGGCGGACACGCTGTCCCCGTCCACCGACACCACGGTGTCGCCCGCCACGAGGCCCCGCCCGAGGAAGGGCGAGTCCTGGGCCATCCAGCCGAGGACCGAACGGTTCCGGGCGACGCCGACGAGCGCCAGGCCCGGACTCGGCGCCGCGCGGCAGGTGTCGAGCGGCACGGAGTCGAGGGCGGCGGCGAGGTCCGCCGTGAACGAAGAGAGGGATGGGTAGCGTTGGCGCTGGCGTTCGTAGCGCAGCAGGGCGTCCTCCAGCCAGGGGACCAGCGCCATGTTGGTGTTGAGGGCCTCGCTGCGCGCCGCCCAGGTGACCGTGGGCCTCGTCGCCGCGAGCACCCGCACCGTGAGCGCCCGGGCAAGCTGTTCGCCCAGCGCCTCGTCCCAGAACAGCGACGCATAGCCGGAGCGGACCATTTCACCCTCGACCGCCGGCCGCAGCCGGAGCGTGCGCTCCGCCAGCTCCGGATGCTCGGCGAGGAGTCGCCGCACCACGGCGTGCGCCATCTGGTGGCCGAGCGCCAGCCACACGTAGTTGGGCGACCGGTAGGAGCGCGTGGGAAAGACCGGGTCGGGAGCCAGGAAGATGCGCGCCGCGGGCCCGCGCGGCTCGGCGGGATCCACCGCCGGGCTCGTCTGGCCCGTCCAGAACGTGCGCGCCAGCGTCACGTCGAACGCGAGGTCGGTATATCCCGAGTAGGCGATCACCGCGCTGTCGAGGGCGCGCGAGCGGGTGAGAGCGACGTACACGTCGGCGAGGTCGCGGCGCCGCGCTGCGGCGTTCAGGCCCTCCAGGATCACCGGCGCGGCCCTCGGCGCGAAGGCGCGGGCGCCACCCATGAAGGCACGAACCGCGCGCTTTCCGGGCTCGTTGCCCGTGAAGCACCGGCGCTGCCCCGTGTCCAGGAGCCCGCAGGCCGAATCCGGGAGATCGGGCTCGGCATACGTCTCGAGCACCATCCCCACGGGCGACGGACCGAGGCCTCGCGCCAAGGCGAACGCCGAGTCGCCGAGCTCCGTCGTGAGCGCCCGGAGCCAGCGCCGCAGCGGTCCGACCGGCGGCACTCGGGCCGTGTCGGCGAGCTGGAACACCAGCCCGACCATATCGAGCGTCGAGTCGGTCCGCACGACCGTCTTCCCCACCGTGAACGCGGTGGTTGCCTCGGGCAGCGGCGAGCCGCATCCGAGCAGCAGGACGGTGAGTAGCGCTCCCCACCGCTTCATGGCGGCTCGCCCGCCGCGGGACCTCCGCCGCCTCGACGATCCGTCTAGTGTCGGAACTGCCGCACCCCTGTGAGCACCATGGCGATCCCGTGCTCGTCCGCGGCTCCGACGACCTCCGCGTCGCGCACTGAGCCGCCGGGCTGGATGACGGCGCGGATCCCCGCGCTCGCCGCCGCGTCCACGCCGTCGCGGAACGGAAAGAAGGCATCGGATGCCAGGGCGGCCCCAACCGTATCGTGGCCCGCAGCCTTCGCCTTGCGCACGGCGAGCATCGAGCTGTCCACACGGCTCATCTGGCCCGCGCCGATGCCGATCGCGCGCCGGTCCCGGGCGATCAGGATCGCGTTCGACTTGACGCCCATGACCGCCGCCCACGCGAACCTGAGGTCGGCCAGTTCCGCGTCGGACGGCGCGCGACGCGTCACGACCCGCCATGTCGCCTCGCCGGGATCGAACCGAAGCCGCTCCTGCACCAGGAAGCCGCTTCGCACCCGCTTGAAATCGAGCGATGCCTCGTCCGAGGGCGGCACCTCGACGAGCCGCAGATTCTTCCGCTGGCCGAGGATCCGGGCCGCCTCGACGTCGAAGCGCGGCGCGACGACCACCTCGATGAAGAGGTCTGCCATCGCCTGCGCCGCCTCGGCGGACACCGCGGTGTTGAAGCCGACAACGGCGCCGAACGCCGAGGCGGGGTCGGTCGCGAGGGCGCGGAGGTAGGCCTCCGCCGCATCCGCCGCGAGCGCGATCCCGCACGGCGTGGTGTGCTTGATGAGGGCGCAGGCCACTTGGCGCCCGAAGGCGCCGAGCACTGTCAGCGCCGCATCCACGTCCAGCAGGTTGTTGAACGAGAGCGCCTTTCCGCCGAGCTGTCGGAGCGACGCCAGGCCGCCGAGCTCGCCCGTGGCGTAGAACGCGGCCCGCTGGTGCGGGTTCTCGCCGTAGCGCAGCGACTGCTGCCGGTCCAGGACCAGCACCAGCGCCGGCGGCAGCGGCTCGCCGCTTGCGCCGAGATACGCCGCGATCGCGCCGTCGTAGGCCGCGGTGTGCGTAAACGCCTTCGCGGCCAACTCCCGCCGCAGCCGCGCGTCCACGGCGCCGCTCTTCACGGCGCCGAAGACTCGGCGATAGTCGCCCGGGTCCACGACGACGATGACCGCGTCGTGGTTCTTGGCCGCCGAGCGCAGCACCGCGGGCCCGCCGATGTCGATCTGCTCGAGTGCGTCGGCCGGCGCTACGCCGGGGCGCGCGATCGTCTCGCGGAACGGGTACAGGTTCACCGCCACGAGGTCAATCGGCTCGAAGCCGTGGGCCGCGAGAGTCTGCATGTCCTCCGGCACCCGCCGCCGGGCGAGGATGGCCCCGTGCACGGCGGGATGGAGCGTCTTCACACGGCCGTCCATCACCTCCGGAAAGCCGGTGATCGCTTCGACCGGCGTGACCGGGACCCCGGCCAGGCCCAGGGCCTGCGCCGTGCCCCCGGTCGAGACGATCTCCCAGCCGAGGGCGGCGAGGCCGGCGGCGAACTCGACCGCGCCGCGCTTGTCCGACACGGAGATCAGCGCGCGGGGCACTACCAGCGCTCGGCGATCGCCTGGGTGAGGTCGGCCAGGGCGACGAGGTCACGCAGGTCGAGGACCTCGGCCGGGGAGTGGGAGTAGCGCAGCGGCCACCCGATCGGCAGATCTGGCACCCCGTAGCGGGTGAAGGCGGAGCCGTCGTTGCCCCCGCTGGTGGTGCCGACCTGCAATGGGATGCGCCGCGCACGGGCGAGCGCGACCAGCGAGTCCACCAGCGCGGGCGGTGAAACCGAGCTGTTGTCCACGGCCCTCACCACGGCGCCGCGGCCAAGCGGCGCGTTGGCGTAGGTCTTGATCTCCAGCGGCGCGTCGGCCGAGACGAAGGTGTCGAGCGCGTGCACGCGAACCGGCCGCTCGCCGGCCAGCTGAGCCGCGGCGTACCGCGCGCCTTCAAGTCCGATCTCCTCGCGGGTCGAGAAGATGAAGAGGACGCTGTGGCGGAGCTGCCTGGGATCGAGACGCCGGAGCGCCAGTATCTGCGCCGCGCAGCCGACGCGGTCGTCGAGCGAGCGCCCCGTGGCGCGGCTTCCCGCCAGCGGCACGAGCTGCTTCGGCATGGTCACCGTGTCCCCGACGCGGAGGCCCAGTGCCTCGGAGGCGGCGCGGCCACCCGTGCCGGGGTCGGCGCGCAACGCGCCCGGCGCGCGCCGCGGGCTCGCTCCGACGCTGTCTCGGAGCGCAAACACGGCGGGGACGACTCCGGCCGCGGTGTGGACGAGCGCGGGCTCCGCCTCGAAGAGCGAGGGCATGAAGCCGCCGCGGCTCCTGAGCTCGAGCTGCCCGTCGTCGCGAATGGCCGTCACCTCGAAGCCGATCTCGTCCATGTGCGCGATGAAAACGACCAGCGGTGCGCCGCGCCCGACGCGCACGTGCACGTTGCCGGCCGAATCAATCGTCGGGTTGGCCCAGTCCGGCAGGAGGCGGATCACCGTCTCGCGCACCGGTCCCTCGCGTCCCGCCACCCCGTACGACTCGACTAGCTGCGTCAGGACGCTGCGCGCTTCGCCGATCCGTGCCTCCTGGGCCCCGCCGCCCCGCGCGAGGCCGCCCGCGAGGCAGGCCACCGCCGCCGCCCGGCAGATCATCGCCCGCCTCCGAGAAACGCCGCGAGTCGCTCGGCCAGAGCGCCGACGTCGAGCAGCGACACCGTCTCGACCGGCGTCAGCGCGTAGCGGGTCGGGAGCGCCCACGCGGTTACCGAACGGAAACCACGGCCCACGGCGACGCTGTCGGCCGAAGCCTGCGGTCCCGCGCCGAGTCCCGCCGAGCGCGCGGCGCCCCCGAGCAGCACGATCTCGGCCGCCAACGGCCCGGCGTGCTCCAGCAGCACGAAGCTCGCGCCGTCTCGCTCGAAGTGGCTGCGCCGCGTGAAGGCCACGACCGCGGTGCCTGTTGTGACAGCGGCCGGCTTCCGGGCCGCCGAGAGCAGGGCCGCGCAGGCGGCGCGCGCGGCCGCGTTCGGCGCCGCGACGAGCGTCGCCGGGCTGCCGTAGCGGTGCGGGCGCTTGGCGCGAGTCACGGGCGTCAGCACCTCCAGGCCGAGCGCCGCGGCTTCGGCGGCCGACGTCGCGCCGACGTCCACGTAGGCGTTGTCGAGCCGAAACGGTTCGTCCGGCACCGCCGGGCGCCCCCGCGTCAGGTGGGTCGAGCGCACTCCGACCACGCCAGCGACCGCGCCGCGACGACCGAACAGAGTCACGCGCTGGCCTTCGAGAAACTGGTCGTAGAGCGGCCCCACCGCCGTCGTTCCGACGCGTCGCAGCGTGAGATAGCCCTCGGGAGTGACGCCGCCGACCACATAGCCCACTTCGTCCACGGGACACAGGGCCACGCGCACCGGCTCGCCGCTGCCGCGCGTCCAGACCACGTTGCCGGCGCGGTCGAGCGCCGCCCCGGGCAGTGCGGCGAGGAGGCTGTCGGCCATCGCGTCCTCCAGCCCCGTGACGGCGCTCATGGCGGCGAGCGAGAGGACGAGCGAATCGGGCGCCTGCGCGACGGCCCGCTCGGCGAGGAGGGCGAAGGCCGCCAGGCCGATGGCACTACGCGTTCGTGAACGCATCTTCCAAGGAGGACGGGAGCGCTGCGGCCGGCCCGAAGCTTTCGGTCGCGAGGGAGAGGGCCTGCTGCCGTCCGCCGCCGCGAGCCAGGTGGAGGCCGTACGCGCGGACCGCGGCGGGCAGCAGGCGGTGCTCGACGTCGAGCACGCGCGCGGCGAGCGTCTCGGCTGTGTCTCCCTCGCGCACCGGCACCGGCCACTGCGCCAGGATGCGGCCGTGATCGTACTGCTCGTCCACCACGTGCACCGTAGCGCCGCTGACCCGCACGCCGCTCGCCAGCACCGCCTCG
>JACQVG010000044.1 GCA_016209905.1 Gemmatimonadota bacterium
ACCGAGAAGCTGAACCGGCGGCGGCGCGGCGCGAGGGGCACGACGTCCGTCGCGGCGACCTCGCCGATCCGCGAGGCGATGCCCGCCCACAGGTCGCGCTCCGGCGGCCGGTCGTCGAGCGCCTGCGCGCGGCGCACCAGGCCGCGCAGGCCCTCAAGCGTGCTGCGGCACTCCGCGCACTCGGCCAGGTGCGACTCGACGGCGCGCAGGGCGTCGCCGTGCAGCTCACCGTCGAGGTAGGCCGAAAGCTCTTCGTTCAAATGTGCGCTCATGTCACCGCTCCAGGCGGGCGCGCAACAGCATTCGCGCGCGATGCAGCTGGGCCTTCGAGGTTCCGGCCGTCACGCCCAGCATCTCCCCGATCTCCTCGTGCCGAAAGCCTTCCACGTCGTGCAGCACGAAGACCTGTCTCGCTCCGGGCGGCAGGCGGCCCATGGCGTCTTCCAAGTCAATCGCCGCTTCGACGGTGTGGCGGCGGCCCGGCGTGAGGTCCACGTCCGCGTCGTCCTCGAAGCGCCGCCGGCCGCGTGCCTCGGCCTTCTGCCAGTTGAGGACCAGGTTCACCGCCAGCCGGTGGAGCCAGGTCCCGAAGGCCGCCTCCCCGCGGAACGTCCCCAGGCGCTGCCAGGCGCGCACGAAGACGTCCTGAGTCAGCTCGTCCGGGTCCCCCTCGCCGCCGACCATGCGCCGCACCAGCGAGTGGATCCGCGCCACACGCAGCCGGTAGAGCCGCTCGAACGCCTGGTGGTCGCCTGCCGCCGCCAGCGCGACGTCCGCGCCCTCCGAGTCCGCTTGGGCCAGCGAGTTGTCCAGCGACGGCGGTGGGATCAGGCCGGCCTCCAGACGGTACCTTCCAGTCGCCATGCATATGATTGGACAGCCGATGGGCGTGCCGAGGTTGAAGACCTCGCACTACGGTTGCAGCGCCGCGACCCCCTCTAGCTGCTTGAGCTTGCGGTGGAGGGTGGAGCGATCGATGCCGAGGATCTGCGCCGCCCTAAGCTTGTTGCCGCGTGCGCCCTCCAGCACCCGCAGAATGTGGCGGCGCTCGACCTCCTCGAGCGTGAGGGTGGCCGGCTCGGCGCCGGGCTCGAGGCCACCCGCGGCCGGAGCGCCCCTACCGATCGTCGTCGGCAGATCGCGCACGGTGATCACCTTGCCCGCGCGCAGGGCGAGAGCGCGCGCGAGCATGTTCTCCAGCTCGCGAATGTTTCCGGGCCAGTGGTAGGCCGTCAGGGCGGCAAGGGCGTCCGGTGAGAGGTCGGCGTGCTCGAGCTGGTAGCGGTCGGCGAGTCGCTTGAGGAGATGGTCGGCCAGAGCCGGGACGTCGACCGCCCGCTCCCGGAGCGGCGGAATGTGGATGAGCACGATGTTGAGGCGGTAGAAGAGATCCTCGCGTAACCGGCCCGCCGCGATTTCGCCCGCCGGATCGCGGTTGGTCGCCGCGATGACCCGCGCGTCGCTCTTGCGCACCTGGTTGTCGCCCAGGCGCCGAAACTCCCCGTCCTGAAGGAAGCGGAGGAGCTTGGGCTGAGTGTCGAGCGGCACTTCGGGGATCTCGTCGAGGAAGATCGTGCCGCCGGCGGCCACCTCGGCCAGGCCGGCGTGGTCGCGCCGGGCATCGGTGAAGGCGCCCCGCTTGAAGCCGAAGAGTTCCGACTCGAAGAGGGAGGGTGGAATCGCCGCACAGTTCAAGGCCACGAAGTTCGTGCGCCCCGAGGCGGCGTGGATGGCCCGCGCCACGACCTCCTTGCCGGTCCCGGTCTCGCCGGTGATGAGCACGGGAGTGGCGGTCGGCGCGACGCGAATCGCGGTTTCGAAAATCTCCCTCATCTGTCGCGAGACGCCCACCACGTCGGAGGGAAGCCCGACGCGCCGACGCAGGCGCACCAGCTCACGACGCGTCTCGGTGGACTCGATGGCGCGGCGCACGATGATGCGCAGCTCCGGCAGCTTGATGGGCTTGGCGAGATAGTGAAACGCGCCGGCGTGAAGCAGCTCGACCGCCGAGTCAACAGAGGCGTAGGCCGTCATGATGATGAACGGAATCTCGGGCCACCGCTCCAGTGCCGCGGCGAGGAGCCCGCGCCCGTCCATCCCCGGCATGATGAGGTCGGAGAGGATGACGTCGATCTCAGCGCCGGTCTCGAGGAGCGCGACCGCACCGTCGCCCGAGGAGGCTTCCCTCACCGTCCATCCGTCCGCCTCGAGAACGGTGCGCAGCAGCCGGAGCTGCGACTCGTCGTCATCCACGATCAGAATGCGGCGGGCGTCGGACATGGCCGCCTCAGTCGGAGGATACGACACCAAGTGTGGCGAAGAGCGACAGTGAATGCAAGTGCGCCGTAGCTTGCCGACCGGGACGTCAAGGACCGCCGGGGGCCACCAGGCTCAGGAGGTCGCCGAACGTATCCAGCCAGTAGTCCGGCCGCTCTTCGGCCAGTCGCTCGCGGCTGAACGGTCCCGACAGGCAGGCGGCAAGGTTCCTCGGTGGTTGGCGCCGGGCCGCAGGGGGAGCGCCAGGGGCGATCAGTCCGCCGGGCAGCGGGTGGCGATGGCGAGGGCGGCCACGAGGACGAGTCGCGGCGAGCCGTCGAGGGGCGGCCC